>NZ_JAFLRJ010000475.1 GCF_017315755.1 Streptomyces beijiangensis | reverse complement strand
GTCACCGGGCCTGTAGGCCCTGTGACGGCAGGGGACGCGGGCACGGGCGGGCTGCTTGCCGATGGGGTCGGCCGTACGACGTCAGGTACGGCCGTCCGCTGAACTGCCGTACCCGGTACGGGACTGGGTGGCACCGGTGAGGGCGGATTACCGGTCACCGGCGTCGCGACCGCACGGACCACCGGGGCGGAGTCAGCCGTCGGAGTGCGCCCGGGGGCGGCGGCGCTCGGGGCCGCCGGTGAGCTCGCATCCGGAGTGGGAGTGACGCCGCGAACGGCCGGTTCCTGAAGGGGAGTTGGGTCCGCGACCGGGGCCGACGCACGCTGAACCGTCGGTTCCGTGGTTCCAGTTGCGTTCGCGGCCGAAGGCGCGCCGGGTCCCTTGGCAGGACCGGCCTTGGCAGGACCGGTCTTGGGGGTGCGGTCGGGTTCGGCGGCGCGCCCGGGAGCCTGTGGGGCCGCCGCCGGGGTTGCGGCCGATCCCCGTGCCGGTGCGCGCTGAACAAGCGGTGCCGTAACGGGAGTTCGTTGTATCCGGGTCGCGGCGACCGGAACTTCGGGCGTGCGAGATCCCGAGGGTGCATCCGCTGCTGGGACATGCGGGGCTACGACAGCACCCGGTTCCGGAACCGAATCCACAACCGAATCCACAACCGGAACCGGAGCCGAGGCCGGTACCGCAGCCGAAACCGGAGCCGACTGCGGTACGGAACCGATGGCCGGCACCCTGCCGGGCGCCGTGGCCCGCCGGGCCGGAGTGGCCCTCGTGCCCGCACCCGGTGCGGCGGCCGCACGCTGGACCGGGGCCAAAGCACTCGCCTCCGTACCCTCGCCAACGGCACCCGCACCCGCACCCGCACCCGCACCCACCACCGGCAGCCGCAGCGCCGGGAGTCCGAGTCCGGTCGGGCGTCCCGCGACCGGCACCAGGGCGTCACGGAGCAGGCCCGCAGGCGCCGAGGAGCTCACCGTGTGGCCCAACCCCCGCGTGAACGCCATCGGTTGGTGCGCGGCCAGCGATGCTGCGAAGCCGGGGTCGGCCGTCACACGCGGCGCGGACAGCACCCGCTGGACCGCGGGCGCCGCCGCCCAGCCCCCGTCCGCGGAAGGCGTGGCAGAGGCCTCGGCCGGAGAAGCCTCAGCCCCCGTCCCGGCCCCTGACCCGCGTCGGCGTCCGCCGAACCCGAACAGCCGCATCCCCTGTCACCTCTCCCCTTCGGCCCGCTCCACCAGCGCGGCCACCCGCTGCACATATCCACGCCGGTCGGCGTGTTCGAGATCGAGGATGGAGTCCATGTCCCAGTGGAAGTGGTAGGCGAGGTACGCGGTCTCCTCCTCGATCCGTTCGGCCGCGTACGTCACGATTCCCCCAGGCGGCTCCCGGCCAGCTCGACTTCGAAGGACTCCTCGCAGTGCGGGCAGGCGACCGCCGCGCGGGTGTGCCCCTCGGCGTTGATCTGCCGGTAGAAGTCCTGGAGGAAGGCCAGGTCGGAGGCGAACATGTTCTCCACCGTGCCGTCGTGCACGTCCGCCAGCGTGCCGAGCCGGGTGATGACCCGGCCGAGCAGCACCACCGACAGGTAGGCGGGGTTCTCGCGCACCCGTACGTCCCGCAGCGGCACCAGCTCGTCGCGGGCCGTCGCGAGGCGCATCGCACCACTGCGGTGCACCGTGCCGGACTCGTCGACGTAACCGCGCGGCAGCTCGAACTCGAACTCCGTGCACAGGGGTTCACGCGCCCCCGCCGTGACCGCCCCGGGCGCACCCGGACCTTCGCGCCGCATTACTCGATGACCAGCTCTTCGAAGGTGATGGTGATCTGCTCGGTCAGCGCGGCGGCGTCCCCGGCCTTCAGCGAGCTGATCTCCACCTTCGAGCACCAGGCGTTGCGCATGTGGTAGCGCTTCACCGGGTTCTGCTGGGAGTCCATCATCACGATGGTGGCGTTCTTGCGGGCGGAACCGATGTCGCCCTCCACCGACTTCTTGATCCAGTCGCTGAACTCGGTCTCCTGCGTCGCACCGCGCGTCACCGTGCACTCGCCGGACTTCTGCGCGCCGGGCAGCTTCGCGATGACGTGCTTGCCGGAGGAGGTGACCTGCTTGCTCTCGATGACGTCCTGCTCGACGACGAGGCTGCTGACCTCCTGCAGGTACTCGACCATCACCCCGTCGATCTGGATGCCGAAGTTGTTCGTGGTGAGCGAGTCACCGGGCTTGAGGGCCATACCGCGTTACTCCTTGAGGATGTGTACGTACGAACCGGACCGGATGGAGCCGAGCCGGGCTGCTACTCCTCCAGCTCCCCGCCGCCGCCCGAGAACTGCGCCAGCCGGAAGACCACGAACTCGGCGGGCTTGACCGGCGCGATGCCGATCTCGCAGACCACGCGGCCCAGGTCGACGGACTCGACCGGGTTGGTCTCGGCGTCGCACTTCACGTAGAAGGCGTCCTCGGGGCGCTGCCCGAAGAGCGCGCCCGAGCGCCACTCGTTGACCAGGAAGGCCGAGATGTTGCGCCGGATACGGGCCCACAGCGCCTGGTCGTTCGGCTCGAAGACCACCCACTGGGTGCCGAGCAGAATCGACTCCTCCAGGTAGTTGAAGTAGCGCCGCACGTTCAGGTAGCGCCAGGCCGGGTCGGAGGCGAGCGTACGGGCGCCCCAGACGCGGATGCCGCGGCCCGGGAAGGCGCGGATGCAGTTGACGCCGACGGGGTTGAGCAGGTCCTGCTCGCCGCGGGTGATCTGGAGTTCCAGGTCCACCGCACCGCGCACGATCTCGTTGGCCGGGGCCTTGTGGACGCCGCGCTCGGCGTCGCTGCGGGCCCAGATGCCGGCCATGTGCCCGGACGGCGGGACGACCTGCGTCTGTCCGCTCGACGGGTCGAAGACCTTCACCCAGGGGTAGTACATCGCGGCGTACGGGGAGTCGTAACCGGCCCCCTCCATACGCCACTTGCGGATGTCGCGGGCGTTGAGCCCGGGCGGCGGGTCGAGGACGGCCATGCGGTCGCCCATCAGCTCGCAGTGGGAGATGAGTCCCAGCTGGACGGCCTTGACCTGCTCCAGGTCGATGAGGCCCTGCTGGTAGGCGGCCATCAGGTCGGGTACGGCGACCATGTTGATCTCGTCGTACGCCTCGAGCCCGCCGAAGCCGGTCCGGTCGGCGGAGTCGCCGATGAACTGCTTGGACTCGATACGGGCGAGCTGCCCGCCCGTCGTCTGCGCGGCGGGCGCAGCCGGTGCGGGCGGCACCAGGGTCACGCTCTGCGCGTCAGGCTTGGCCAACTGGCCGCCCGTGGTGGCCTCTTCGAGGAGGATCACCTTGGAGCGCTGCTTGACCTGCGACACGACATAGTTGCGTGCGCTCTTCTTGGAACTGACGTCGAAGCTTTCGACGACGGCGTCGCCGTCCTTGACGACGAGCTTGAACCTGTCGCCGCTCGACTCGCCCTCCACGTCCTGCACCTCGACGGTGAGCGCCCCGCCGTTGGCGGACCCGGCGACCAGCGCGGCCACCTTGAAGGCGCCGAGCGAGACGGCGTCCCCGACCGGCAGCGCCTGCGCTGCGGGGGCCGCGGTCTCCGTGGCACCGGCGCTGTCGGTGCCGCCGACGCGCACCACATAGGCGGCGGTGCCACCGTTGTTGAAGAAGCCGTACACGGAGTGCGCCAGGTAGTACCCGTCGCTGAAGTCCCCGAACTCGGCGACGTACTGCGACCAGTTGGTCACCAGGGTCGGCTCGTTCAGTGCCCCGACGGGAGCGAGCCCGACGAAGGCGGCGACGGAGGTGCCGACGCCCTCGATCGGGCGGGAGCCGCTGGAGACTTCCTCGACGTAGACGCCGGGGGACAGATACGTGGGCATGCGAGTTCGCTCCTAGGGAAACGGGTGTGCGCGGAGTGGCAGATCGGGGCCGGGTCAGTCCCTGACGGGGTAGACGGTTTCGCCTGCCTTGTTCAGATTGATGGCGAGACCGCGCTGGATGTACGTCCTGATGTCCGCTGCGGTCAGGGGTTTGGTTTCGCCGTTGCGTACGGCTTCGCTCTTGTTGACCGTCAGGTCGAGGGCGGCCTTGTTGGCGTCCGAGCCGCCCACCGTGCCGGGCGGGTAGAACTGCAGGGCGATGAGTGCCAGTCCGTGGTTCTTCGGCATCCAGGACGGCAGCATGGTGCTCTGCTTCTCGGTGCCGTTCTGGCCGACCTTCCAGTGCAGTTCGTGCACCTTGTTGACGGAGCCTTCGGTCCGCACGGCGATCACGTTGTTCGGCAGGGAGCCGTTGTCGTAGCCGTGCAGGCCGGTGGCGGCGTTCGCGGCGGTCTGGCCGCCGGCGACCGGGACGCCCCTGTAGATGTGGTCGCTCAGGCCGGCGGGCACCATCGCGGCCAGTTCGGCGATGGCCTTCGGCGGGTCTCCGGCTGCCATGGCCTTGCGGTGCTGCCCGGCCCGCCGCTCGTCGTCCGTGGCCCGCTGTACGTACGCGGGAGCGGCGGTCCCACCGGCCGGCGCACTTGCGGCCGCGGCCGCGGGCACGACGGAACGCTGCATGACACGCGTCGCATTGGACTCCGCCTCGCGCTCGAAGCGGTCCGACGGGTCCGAGACCTTCAGGCCCGAGCCGTTGTCCGTGCCCGCCACCGGGCCCTGGCGCTGCTGGATGACGTGCGTCAGCTCGTGGGCCAGCGTGTGGCTGTCCCCTCCGCCGTCGCCGATGACCACATGGCTGCCCGAGGTGTACGCACGGGCACCCACCTCCGCCGCCGAAGCCTTCGCCGCCGCGTCCGTGTGCAGTCGTACGTCCGAGAAGTCGGCGCCAAGCCGGGACTCCATGTCGGTGCGCACCGACTCGTCCAGGGGGCGGCCCGCCGCGCGCAGCACGTCGGGCACCGCGGAACGCTGGACCGAGGGGCCGTGCCCGCAGCCCGCGCCGTGTGTGTGCGTGTCGCGCTGCAGGGAGGCGGCCAGTGCCGCGTTCCCGGCGGAGCGCTGAAGGGCGGTGGCCGCCTGCGGACTGAGGTTGCCCAGGTTGCCGGATGCGGCGAGTCTGGCCGCCTCGGCCGTGCCGGAGACGGCCGCGCGGGCGGGCGCTCCGGGCCTCTTGTCGTCGGGACCCGGTCCTCTGCCGCGTGCGTGCATCGTGCGTACCTTCTCCCCGTATCCGTACGCACGACTCTTCCGGCAGGGGTGCGTACGGGGCCAGGGATGAAGAGGCGCGTGTGAGGGCAGGGGGAGGTGCCCTCACGGACATCGCTCAGGGTTGCTGCCTGGTCCTGTACTCCTCGTTCTGCGCCTTCAGAGTCGAGGCGAAGGACTCGTCGGTTCCGTGTGCCCCGTACATCGCGAAGTAGCCCAGCGACTTTCCGTGCTGGACCACGGAATTCGAGTCGGCGGCGGTCTCGTACGTCAGGGTGTCGCCGCCGTCGCGCAGGATGACGGCGGCGAAGTGGTTGTTCCAGCCGGTGTCGAGTGAGCTGTCGAACTTGATGTAGTGGTTCTCGCCTACCTGGGGTGACTCCCGCACCTGGCTGAGGCCGGTCGGATCGGCCCCGAGCAGCTGGGCGGCTGCGGCCTTGCAGTCGTTGGGGAGCGAGATCAGCAGCTCGTCGGGGTCCTTCTCCTGCCGGCGCATCCCCGGCAGTTGTTCGCTGAACCAGCCGTTGAACTGCCGCATGAAGGTCATGACGGTTTTGAGAGTGGGCGTGGGCGACATGGCTTGGAAGGCCGGGTCCCCGAGCACGCTCACGCCCATCGCGTCGAGCGCCAGCCGGCTCACCTCGCCGAACAGGGCGGCCGGATCGGCCTTCGCCGCCTGCACCTTGGCCGCGAGTGAGGCCACCCGGACCGCCAGTGCGGGGAGGCGCTGGGGATCGTTGTACTGCTTGCGCTTGTCCTTGCGCTGCTCTTCGCTCTCGCCTGCCACCGGCTCGTATGCGGGGTCGCTGCCCGGCGGGATCCGCTGGGCCGATACGTACACGGGAAGGACGCGGTACAACGTGACGCCCCCGGCGGTCTCCGCGGTCGGCCCGCGCTCCAGGGTGATGGGTGCTCCGGTCGCGGTCAGCCGCCCGCGCGCCTCTTCGATCAGGGCGCCCGTCGCATACGCCTCGTACCGTCCGCGCACGCCGATCGAGCCGTTCGTGGACAGTTTGTCGAATCCCTCGGCGGCCGGACCCTCGGTGTACCGCTGCACCGCCCGCGTCACGGCCGCGTTGCCCGCCGTGCGCTGGAGCGCGGCGAGGGCGCTGTGCCGGGAGGTGGCCGGCGCCTCGGACTTCCGGGGTTCCTTTGCCGTTCGCTGTGCGGAAGCACTCCGGTGGTCGTGTGCGTGCACCATGCCTCCGGGCCTCCGGTGGTCGTCGGGTCAGGACGGAACCGTCCGACAAGGTCTCACAGTGTCGGCTGTCAGAATCGGAACGCAAGGGCGCCGAAGACCCTCTTGAGGGCAGAGGGCATGATCATTCGGGCAGCCGGACGGCATGCTCGGGCACGGAGGGCGGGACGGGCGTGATGGATTCCGACAGGATCGGAGCCGGATCAGGAGCCGGATCCGCATTCGCATTCGCATCTGGATCCGCATCTGGATCCGCATCCGTATCCGCGGAGCAGGCGCGGGGGTTGCGGTTCCGGGCGCTCGGGCCCCTCGCGGGAGAGCTGGACGGGCGCCCGCTGGCGCTCGGGCCGCCGCAGCAACAGGCGCTGCTGGCCATGCTGCTGCTGCGTGAGGGCCGTCCCGTGTCCGTGCGCGAACTCCTCGACGGGCTGTGGGGGGAGCGGCTCCCCGCGCGGGCCGTTGGGATTCTGCGTACCTACGTGTCGAGGCTGCGAACCCTCCTTGAGCCGGAGCGAAGGGCCCGCAGGCCCGCCACCGTGCTGGTGTCGGCGGGCGACGGCTATGCGCTGCGGCTGTCCGCCGGTTCGCTGGACAGCGGGGTCTACGAGGCGCGGCTGCGCGAGGCCGGTCGGCTGCGGGCCGCCGGGCAGACCGTCGCCGGGTACAAGGAGTTGGGTGCGGCGCTCGGGATGTGGGCGGGCACGCCGCTGGCCGGGCTGCCGGGACCGTACGCGCAACGGCAGCGCGAACGGCTTACCGAACTGTGGCTGAGTGCCCAGGAGACCCACTTCCACTGTGCGCTGGAGCTCGGCAGGCACGCGGACGCGGTCGGCGCCCTGCGGGTCTTCGCCGGCGAGCACCCGTTGCGGGAGCGGACCCAGGCGCTGCTGATGCTGGCCCTGCACCGTACGGGCCACCAGGGGGATGCCTTCGCGGTGTACGCGGCTGCCTGCCGCACGCTGGACGCCGAGCTGGGAGTGGGCCCGGGTCCCGAACTCCGAGCGCTGCACGCCCGGTTGCTGAAGAGTGAGCCCGAGCCGGTGCGCGCGCAGCCCGTACCGGCCGTCACCCGGTGCCCCGTACCTGCCCAACTGCCTCTCGATGTACCGGACTTCATCGGACGCCGGGCATCGGTCGCCCGCCTCGGCGGCCTGCTGCGCGACGCCTCCGCGGGGAAGACCATGGCCGTCGCCTCGCTCACCGGCCTCGGCGGGGTCGGCAAGACCGCGCTCGCCGTGCATGTCGCGCACTCCCTGCGGGAGGAGTTCCCCGACGGGCAGCTCTACGTCGATCTGCGCGGCGGTACCCCGGCGCCGGCCGAAAGCTCCGACGTCCTCGTGCACCTGCTGCACTCCCTGGGGGTCGCGGACCGGGACGTACCGGAGGGGACAGAGGAGCGGGCCGCGCTGTACCGGTCGCTGCTCGCCGGGCGGCGGGTGCTGGTGCTGCTCGACAATGTGCGGGACACCGCGCAGGTCAGGCCGTTGCTGCCGGGCGTCAGGGGGTGTGCGGTCGTGATCACCAGCCGTTCGCGGACCATCGTGGTCCCCGGGTCGCGGCTCATCCCCGTGGACCCCATGAGCGAGCCGGAGGCGCTCGCCCTGCTCGGCGCGATCATCGGGCCGGAGCGCGTCGCCGCCGAACCGGACGCGGCACATGAACTCGTCACCTCCTGCGGCTTCTTGCCGCTGGCGGTGCGGATAGCCGCGGCGAGGCTGCTGGTCCGCCCGCAGTGGTCCCTCGCCGACCTGGCGGCCCGGCTGCGCGACGAGCCGGGCCGGCTGGACGAGCTGCGGGTGGGCGGAGTGGGCGTCGAGGCGGCCTTCCGGCGCTCGTACGAGATGCTGGAACCCGGTGCCGCACGGGCGTTCCGGCGGGTCGCCGCAGCCGCCGGGGTGACGGTCTTAGGACGGTTCACCGTGGCCGCGATGCTGGGCACCGGTGCGTACGAGGCGCGCGAGGCGATGGAGTCCCTGGTCGACGCCGGACTCCTGGAGGAGAACGGCACGGACAGCTACTGCTGCCATGATCTGGTACGTCTCTTCGCCCGGCGCCAGCTGGAACGCTCCGCCGATCCGGACGAGCGGGCGGCCGCCATGGTGCTGCGGAGCCGGACGAACAAATCGGTGCTGCCCGCCGGTCCCCGCAGATCTGCCCCCGCGCTGGTACCGACGAGCATCTCCTGCCCGGCACAGCGGGCCTAACCTGCGCATATGACCTTGTGGACGTCTCTGGAACCAGCCGCCTCTGACGTCGAACCCGGCGGGCGGGCGACCGCCACCCTCCGGGTGCGCAACACCGGTGACACGGTGGAGGAGTACCGGCTCACGGTGGTCGGCACGCCCGCCGGCTGGACCCGTATCGAGCCCGCGACCCTGCGCCTGTACCCGGGCAGCGAGGCGACCGCGGAGATCTTCCTCGCCCCGCCGCGCTCACCCGACACCGCCGCAGGGCCCGCCCCGTACGGAATCCGGGTCGAGCCGCGTGAGACGCCCGGACTGCGCGACGTGGTCGAGGGACAGGTCACCGTGGCGCCGTTCGCGGAGATACGGGCCGAACTGCTGCCGCCGACCCTCGTGGGCCGGGTGCGAGGGCAGGCGCGGATCGCCGTCGACAACCTGGGCAACACCCCGCTCACCGCCACCCTCTCAGGGCGCGACAATTCCGCCCAACTCACCTTTGACGTCGTCCCGATGGCAGTCCAGGCCGATCCGGGCCGGGCGGCCTTCGCCCGGATGACCGTACGGCCGCAGCGCATCCGGTGGACGGGCCAGTCCCAGTCGCACCAACTGACCGTCGCCGTGCGCCGCTCCGGCGACGACAGCGCGCACGAGCTCACCGGCAGCTTCGAGCAGCGGCCCGTCTTCCCGCGCTGGGTCCTTGCCGTGGGCGGGGTCCTGGCGACGGCGGCCGTCGCGTTCGCCGTGCTCTGGATGGGCTTCTCGCCGAAGGTCGGCGGCTGCACCTGCGCCGGTGGAGGTGGCGGGCTTCGGCGAGAAGCCCATCCAG
>NZ_JAFLRJ010000474.1 GCF_017315755.1 Streptomyces beijiangensis | reverse complement strand
GGAGGGGCTTGATTTTGCCCCCTGCGGGCTTGAATGTTCCGGGAGGGGCTTCAGGTGCGCAGGTGGCTCGTGTCGTTCAGCAAGCGCAGCGACGCGTTGCCGTCCGTGTAGTACGCCACCGCCGACACCGACGCCGCCGACAGTTCCATCCGGAACAGGGACTCGGGCGGAGCTCCCAGTGCCAGCCGTACCAGCGTCTTGATCGGCGTCACGTGCGTCACCAGCAGGACCGTCTTGCCCTGGTAGCGCGCGACCAGCTTGTCGCGGGCCGTCGACACCCTCCTGGCCACCGTCGCGAAGCTCTCGCCGCCCCCCGTCGGGGTCGCCTTCGGGGAGGTGAGCCAGGCGTCGAGGTCGTCGGCGTACCGCTCCCGTACCTCACCGAACGTCAGGCCCTCCCAGGCCCCGAAGTCCGTTTCCCGCAGGCCCTCTTCGACCGTGACCGGCAGGCCGAGGCTCGCCGCCACCACGTCCGCCGTCTCGCGGCACCGCATCAGCGGGGACGAGACGACCGCCTGGATCGTGCCGCGCGCCGACAGTGACTTCGCTGCCCGTTCCGCCTGTACGCGGCCCGCCGCCGACAGCATCGGGTCGCTGCCACCGCTGCCCGAGAACCGCTTCTCGGGGGTGAGCGCCGTCTCGCCGTGCCGGAGCAGCACGAACGTGGCGGGCGTGCCGAGGTCCGCGGGCGCCGCCCAGCCCACGGGCGGGGCCGAGGCTGCTTCGGCCGTACGGTTGCCGATCGCCGCCCGGGCCTTCGCCGCTCCCGCCGCCGCATCGCCGGGCGGGCCGGAAGGAGCGAAGTCCAGTGCGGCCGTCGAGTTCGACGGTTCCCACTGCTTGCCCTTCTTGCCCGCGTCCATCGCCTCGTTGGCGAGCCGGTCCGCGTGCTTGTTCTTCTCGCGCGGGATCCACTCGTACGTGACCTGCGCGCGCGGCAGGATCGTCGCAGCCTCCGCGGCGAGGGGCTTCATGTCCGGGTGCTTGATCTTCCAGCGGCCCGACATCTGCTCGACGACCAGCTTGGAGTCCATCCGGACCCTGACCTTGGCCTCGGGGTCCAGGGCGCGGGCCGCTCTGAGGCCCGCGATCAGACCCTTGTACTCGGCCACATTGTTCGTGGCGACCCCGATGTACTCGGCGGCCTCGGCGAGGGGCTCGCCCGTCACCGGGTCGAGCACCACAGCGCCGTAGCCGGCGGGCCCCGGGTTGCCCCGGGAACCGCCGTCCGCCTCGACGACGAACTGCCGCATCAGATCCCCGAGTCGGCCGTGCGGATGAGGATGCGGTGGCAGTTCTCGCACCGCAGCACCGTGTCCGGGGACGCGGCCTTGACCTCGTTGACCTCGGTGATGTTGAGCTCCAGGCGGCAGCCCTCGCAGCGGCGCTGGTAGAGCCGGGCAGCGCCGACGCCGCCCTGCTGCGTGCGGAGCTTCTCGTACAGCTTCAGCAGGTCGGCAGGGAC
The DNA here is from genome assembly GCF_017315755.1 of Streptomyces beijiangensis. Taxonomy (GTDB): domain Bacteria; phylum Actinomycetota; class Actinomycetes; order Streptomycetales; family Streptomycetaceae; genus Streptomyces; species Streptomyces beijiangensis. The sequence goes on along the minus strand of NZ_JAFLRJ010000474.1, from coordinate 3,067 downwards.
CGACGCGGCAACGACCGAGCGCTCCTTGGTCGCCGTGGCGATGTCCGCGTCCAGCTCGGTCGCGGCGGCGTCGCGGCGCGAGGTGGCGTCGGCGGTCTTGGCCTCGACCGAGGAGACGCGCTCGGTGAGCTCGGCGGCCCGCTCCTGCGCGGACTCACGGCGCTCCATGACCTCGAGGACGATGTCCTCCAGGTCGCCCTGGCGCTTGGCGAGGGAGACGATCTCGCGCTGCAGGTTCTCCAGGTCCTTGGGCGAGGAGACGGCGCCGGAGTCCAGGCGCTGCTGGTCGCGTACGGCGCGCTGGCGGACCTGGTCGACGTCCTGCTCGGCCTTGGTCTGCTCGCGGGCGGTGTCGGACTCCTCCGTCTGCACGGCGACGAGCAGGTCGCGCAGCTGGGTGAAGTCCTTGGTGAGGGATTCGATCTCGGCGTGCTCGGGCAGCGCATTGCTCTTGTGCTCAAGCTGCGACAGGCGTACGTCGAGGGCCTGGACGTCGAGAAGGCGGATCTGGTCGGCGCGGGCGGCGTTCAGTTGGGGGCTCCAGAAGAAGAGAGGTGGACTGTCCAGGGGTCTGTGACCGTACGGGAGACGTGGGTGCGAAGACCCCATCCGTTCCGGTCGGAGATCTCGTCGAGCTGCGCGGCCGCCTGCTCGCACCAGGGCCACTCGGTGGCCCAGTGGGCGGCGTCGACCAGCGCGAGGGGTGAGTGCTGGGTGGCTTCGGAGACCGGGTGGTGGCGCAGGTCGGCGGTGACGTAGGCGTCGACGCCGGCGGAACGTACCTGGTCGAAGAGGCTGTCGCCGGATCCGCCGCTGACGGCGACGGTACGGATCAGGGCCTCGGGGTCGCCCGCGACGCGGATGCCCTGCGCGGTGGCGGGCAGCCTGGCGGCGGCCACCGCGGCGAACTCGCGCAGCGGGAGAGGGTGGTCCAGCTCACAGATCCGGCCGAGGCCGCGACGGCCCGCGGGGTCGGTGGGATCCGGCACCAGGGGGCGTACGACGCGGAGGCCGAGCGCGCCCGCGAGGGCGTCCGAGACGCCGGGGTCGGCGGAGTCCGCGTTGGTGTGCGCGACGTGCAGGGCGATGTCCTGCTTGATCAGGGTGTGCACCACGCGGCCCTTGAAGGTGGAGGCCGCGACCGTCGTCGTACCGCGCAGATAGAGCGGGTGGTGGGTGACGATCAGCTGGGCGCCGAGCTTGGCCGCCTCGTCCGCGATCTCCTGTACGGGGTCGACGGCGAGGAGGACCGTGGTGATCTCCGCGTCCGGATCTCCGCAGACCGTGCCGACGGCGTCCCAGGATTCGGCGCGCTCGGGGGGCCAGAGGGCGTCGAGCGCGGAGAGGACTTCAGACAGACGGGGCACGGTTACAGGTTACCTGCGGTCCGTACCCCGCCGACCGGTCCCGCCTACTTGACCAGGAAGCTGTGGAGGTCGTCGAGGACCTTGTCGGCCGCCGTCACGCCGAGACCCAGGTACCAGGTCTCGTCGGGTACGTCCTTGGCCTGGCCCGCCTTGACCGCCTTGAGGTTCTTCCACAGCGGGTTGGATTGGGTGGTGTCGCGCTTGGTGGCCTTCGGCGGGCCATAGACGCCCGTGAAGATCCAGTCGGCGTCCGCGGAGTCGATCTTCTCGGGGCTGACCTCGACCGCCAGGTCTTCGACCTGCTGGTTCTTGGGGCGCGGGATGTCCGAGTCCTTGAGGATCGTGCCGATGAAGGACGCCTGGGCGTAGAGACGGATCTTGTCCGGGAGGTAGCGGACCATCGAGACGGTCGGCTTGTTCGGGCCGCTGGCCGCGCCAATATCAGTGGAGAGCTTCTTCGCCTTCGTCTCGTACGCGGCGAGGTTCGTCTTCGCCGCTGCGGTCTTGTCGAGCGCGGCCGCGTTGAGGAGGTAGTTCTCCTTCCAGGTGAATCCCGGGCGGATGGAGAACACGGTCGGCGCGATCTTGGACAGCTCGTCGTACTTGTCCGCGGCACGCAGCTGGCTGCCGAGGATCAGGTCCGGGTGGAGGTTGGCGATCGCCTCAAGGTTGAGGTTGTTGATCGTGCCGACGTTCTTGGGGCTGCCTGCGTCCGCCTTGAGGTAGCTGGGGATGCCCACGCTGCCCTCGGTGGGGGCGTAACCGACCGGCTTGATGCCGAGGGACACGACGTTGTCGAACTCGCCGACGTCCAGGACCACGACCCGCTTGGGCTGCGCCTTGAGTTCGGTCTTGCCCATGGCCTGGGTGATGGTCCGCGGGAACTGGCCGGGCTCGGCGTCCGTGCCGAGCGCGGCGGTCTTCGCGGCCGCGCCGCCGAAGTCCTTGCCGCCCTGGGCGACTGCCTTGCCGCTGTTCTCCTTGGCGGCGGAGCCGGTGCTGTCGTCGCCGCTCGAACAGGCTGCGAGCGAGATCGCTCCGACGACGGCGAGGGCGGCTGCGGCGGTACCGCGGCGGCGAAGGGACATCACAGGCTCCTGACAGCGAATGCTTAGGTTCGCCTTACCTTAACTGGCTGTGTTCCCGCCCAGCACAACCACCCCCTCACCCTCAGGCGAACCGGTGGACGGCCACCCTTATGTGTGAAGTGGTGGCACTCATGCCGTTCGTCCGGTCGTGCGAAAACTAGCTTCGGGACCGGAGGTGACCGACACGATGACGGCCTTGGCCATGGAGACCGGTACGGGAACAGGTCTCACGATCGCGGCTGACGGGTCCTACGCGGCACGGCTCGCGCGCAGGGACGCCGGTACGGAGGCGTGGTGTCCGGAGCGGTGGACGCTGGACGGACCTGAGCCGTACGTCGTCCAGCTGCCCGGGGTACAGCCCGAGGAGCCCGGCAACGAGGTGCTGCCGCTGGCTGACGGGCGCGTACTGATCCGGCGCTTCATGGAGGGGCGGCACGCCTTCTCGCTGCTGTACCCGACCGGTCCCGGGACGGGTGAGCTGCCACTGGGGGCGGTGGAGTGCGAGGAGCTGACGCTGCTGCCGCCCGCGCCCGGCCACACGGCGCTCGACAGCTCGCCGGGCGCCAGGGCGTACGCCAGCTCGCCGCCGGGCGCGGGCGGCAGCAGCGTCAG
>NZ_JAFLRJ010000473.1 GCF_017315755.1 Streptomyces beijiangensis | reverse complement strand
GGGCTGCGGGGGTGGGGGTGTCAGCGGACAAGGCGGCGCTCCAGGGCTCGTACAAGAAGAGAAGCCGGATAGGCGATGAGGATGAAGGCGACGCCGACGACGGTCAGCGGCTCCGTGTACTGGAAGGTGTGCGAGCTCTCCAGCCGGGCCTGGCCGAGCAGGTCGAGGACGCTGATCGCGACGACCAGCGGGGTGTCCTTCAGCATCGCGATGACGTAGTTGCCGAGCGCGGGGACCACCCGGCGGATCGCCTGGGGCAGGATCACCGCGGTCCAGGTGCGGGTGACGGGCAGGGACAGCGCGGTGGCCGCCTCCCACTGGCCGGCCGGAACGGCGTCGATGCCGGCCCGGTAGACCTGAGCGGTGTACGTCGAGTAGTGCACGCCGATCGCCACCGTGCCGGTGGTCAGGGCGGAGAACTGCACGCCCCAGTCCGGCAGTACGAAGAAGAGGAAGAAGAGCTGCACCAGCAGCGGGGTGTTGCGGATGAACTCGGTGATGACGTTCACCGGCCACCGGATGAAGCGGGTCGGCGCCCGGAAGGCGATCGCCCACACCAGGCCGAGTGCGAAGGAGAGCACCGACCCCAGGGCGAGTATCTGCAGCGAGACGAGCAGTCCGTCCCAGAAGCGCGGCATGAAGTCCCAGACCGCGGACCAGTCCCAGCTGTTCACTTGGCACCTCCGGCGGCGACGGGCTGCAGGCCGAGACCGGCCTTGGTCTTGCGCTCGAGTGCCCGCATCCCCCGGGTGAGGAGGAAGGCGATCACGAAGTAGATGACGAGGGAGAGTGCGTAGATCTGCGCGCTCTCCTGGGTGGCGAGGCGTACCAGGTACGCGGCGAACGACACGTCACCCACGCCGAGGAGCGAGACCAGCGCGGTGCCCTTGAGCAGCTCCACGAGGAGGTTCGAGAACGGCGGGATCATCTCGGGGATCGCCTGCGGGAGGCGGATCAGCTTCATCTGCTGCCACGGCGTGAAGTTGAGCGCGATGCCCGCCTCGCGCTGGGCCGGTGAGACGGCGTTCAGGGCGCCGCGCACGATCTCGGCGCCGTACGCCCCGTAGCTCAGTCCGAGGGCCAGTACGGCGGCCCACATCGGGACGAGCGCCCAGCCGAAGAGGTTCGGCATCACGAAGAAGATCCAGAACATCAGGACCAGCGCCGAGGTGCCGCGGAAGATCTCGGTGTAGAAGCCCGCGAGGAAGCGCACGACGCGTGAGCGGTGGGTGCGCGCCATGCCGACGCCGAAGGCGACGACGGAGGCCAGCGCGGCGCTGTAGACCGTCAGTTGGATGGTGATCCAGATACCTGGGAGGACCCAGTGCTGCCACAGTCCCGACGTCATGCGCACAGCTCCTTGGCCGTCAGCGTGGTCATCTCCGCCTGGGTGAAGCCGAAGGGCCGCAGCACCCGGAAGAGTTCACCGCTCTTCTTCATCTTGTGGATCTCGACGTTGAAGGCGTCACGGAGTTCGGTGTCGGTGGGGCGGAAGGTGAATCCGCCGCCGTCGATCTTCTTCTTGCCGTCGACGACCGCTGCGAAGGCCGGTGTCGCCTCGGCCCTGCTGCTCTTCTTGACCACATTGCGGGCGGTGAGCGCGGTGCCGGCGAAGACGTCGACCCGGCCGGACTCGACGGCGTTCAGCCCAGCCACCTGGTCCTGGAGGATGACGATGTCCTTCTCGCGGTACCCGGCGGCGACGGCGTAGGCGATCTCCGCGTAACCGGTGCCCGTCGCGAACTTCGCCTTCTGCTTCACGACGTCCTCGTAGCTGTGCAGGTTCTTCGGGTTGCCCTTGCGCACGATGAAGGAGTCCAGCATCTGGTACTCGGGGTCGGCGAAGATGACCTGCTGGCAGCGCTCTTTGTTGATGTACATCCCGGCCGAGACGACGTCGAACTGCTGGGAGTTGAGGCCGGGTATGAGGGAGGAGAAGTCGGTGGCGACCGGCTGGACGTGGGCGATGCCGAGTCTCTTGAAGATTATCTTCGCGAGCTCCACCGCCTCGCCGGTGAATTCGCCCTGGTCGTTGATGTAGCCGTACGGCACCTCGCCCGCGATGCCGAGGCGCACGGTCCCCTGCGACTTCAGCCGCGCCAGGGTGTTGCCTGACGGCACCTTGGCGCAGCCGGCAGCCCCGAGCGCCCCCGCGGCTCCCAGGGCTGCCGTACCGAACAGCAGGGAGCGGCGGCGCACGGAACGCCCTGGGGTGATGCTCTTCGATTTGTTCCTCGATGGTGGAGCCATGGCCGCGCGGCTACCCGGCCGCGGTGAAGTTATGCCCAACAGTTTTCGTGCGGCCAGTTCGGGTAGCCAGGGGGCATGGCTGACCGATTCATCGAAGTCTCGCTCGACAAGCGCGGTGTGAGCTGCACCGTGAAACTCCTCGACGCCAAGGCCCCGGTGACCTGTGCGGCGGTGTGGGACGCACTGCCGCTGGGCGGGGATGTGTACCACGCGAAGTATGCGCGGAATGAGATATACGCCCTGTTTCCCGGCTTTGCGGAGCACGAGCCGCCGCTGGAGAATCCGACCGTGACGCCCATCCCCGGCGACCTCTGCTACTTCACCTTCTCCGAGATATCGCTGGGCACTTCCTCGCACGGCTACACGAAGAAGTCCGGCGGCCGGGAGCCGTCGCCGGTGGTCGACCTCGCCCTCTTCTACGAGCGCAACAACCTGCTGCTCAACGGGGACGCGGGCTGGGTGCCCGGCATCGTCTGGGGCACGGTGGTCGACGGCCTCGACCGGATGGCCGAGGCCTGCCAGGACCTCTGGCGCGCGGGCGCGCTCGGCGAGACGCTCAGCTTCCGGCGGGTGGAGCAGGGCTGAGTCCATTCACCGCGCCGGCAGCCCCGGACATATAGAGCGCGTGGGCCGCCCGCAGCACCAGCGCGTCCTGGTGGCGGGCACCCACCAGCTGGACGCCGATCGGCAGCCCGTCCTCGTCCACCCCGCAGGGGACCGTGGCCGCCGGCTGCTGGGTCATGTTGAAGGGGTACGTGAACGGGGTCCACCCCGTCCACCGCCGGTGGCCCGAGCCCTTGGGCACCTCGACCCCCGCCTCGAAGGCGGTGATCGGCATCGTCGGGGTGACCAGCAGGTCGTACGTCTCGTGGAAGAGGCCCATCCGGCGCCCCAGTTCCATCCGTACGTCCACCGCCGCCAGATACTCCAGCGCCGAGTACCGTGCGCCCGCGAGCGTGATCTCCCGCAGCCCCGGGTCGAGTTGTGCGCGCTGCTCGCGGCCGAGGGGCTGCACCACCCGGGCCGCCCCGCTGAACCACAGCGTGTGGAAGGCGTCCACCGGGTCGGCGAAGTCCGGGTCCGCCTCCTCGATGTAGGCCCCCAGCTCGGCCAGCTTCGAGACCGCGCCCCGTACCGCGGCGGCCACCGCGGGCTTCACCGCGACCTGCCCGCCGAGCACGGGGGAGTAGGCGATCCGCAGCCCCTTCACGCCGTCGCCGAGCCCGGTCCGGTAGCTCGTGGACGGCGGGGCGAGATGCGACCAGTCCCTGCTGTCGGGTGCCGAGATCACATCCAGCATCAGCGCCGCGTCCGCCGCGTCCCGCGTCATCGGCCCCACATGAGCGAGGGTCCCGAAGGCGCTGGCGGGGAAGAGCGGCACCCTGCCGTACGTCGGCTTCAGCCCGAAGATGCCGCAGAAGGACGCCGGTATACGGACCGAACCTCCGCCGTCCGTCCCGAGCGACAGCGGCCCCGCACCCAGCGCGACGGCCGCCGCGCTCCCGCCGCTTGAGCCGCCCGAGGTCCGCGAGGTGTCGTACGGGTTGCGTGTCACCCCCGACAGCGGGGAGTCCGTGACGCCCTTCCAGCCGAACTCCGGGGTCGTCGTCCTGGCCACGAAGACCGCGCCGTGCTCGCGCAGCCGCGCCACGGACGGGGCGTCCTGCTCCCACGGCCCTTTCGGGTCAATGGCCTTGGAGCCGCGCAGGGTCGGCCCGCCGCGCTGCAGCAGGATGTCCTTCACGGTGACCGGCACCCCGTCGAGCAGCCCCTGAGGCTCCCCGCGCCGCCACCGTCCGGCCGACTCCTCCGCCCGCGCCAGGGCCTCTTCGGTCTCGACCCGGACGAACGCGTTGACCCGTGGCTGCACCTCCTCGACCCGGGCCAGAACGGCGCGGGTGACATCGACGGGGGTGAAGGCGCCGTTCTCGTAACCGGAGAGGAGCTGGAGTGCGGTCAGCCGGGTCAGATCGGTGAGGTCGGTGAGGTCGCTCGGCTCAGTCATGCTGGGGGACGTACCCACGTTTCTTGTCGACCACGTTCGGAAGTTGCTTCCCGGCGGCCCAAAGTTCGTACAACTCCAGGAACTGCGCGCCCAGATCGTCGCGCCAGCCGATCGTGTCGCCGCTCATGTGCGGCGAGACGATCAGGTCGGGGACGTCCCACAACGGGCTCTCCGGGGGGATCGGTTCACGGGCGAACACATCGAGGGCGGCCCCCGCGATCCACCGGTTGCGGACCGCCTCGACCAGGTCGTTCTCGATGACGAGCGCCCCGCGCCCGACATTGATGAAGCGCGCGGACGGCTGCATCGCCCCGAGCATCCGGGCGTTGAACATTCCGCGCGTGGTGTCGGTGAGCGGGGCCGCGCAGATCACCCAGTCGGCGCGGGTGAGCAGCAGCGGCAGATCCTCGGGGCCGTGCACCTGGCCGCGCGCGGTCCTGCCGGTCAGGGCGACCTTCACGCCGAGCGCGGAGAGCGTGTGACCGATCGCCCGGCCGATGGGGCCCGAGCCGATCACGACGGCGCGGGTGCCCGCCAGGCGCATCGTCTCGCGGTGGCGCCAGCGGCGCTGCCGCTGGAGTTCGAGCGTGCCGGGGAGGTCCTTGGCGAAGGCGAGGACGAGCCCGGCGACGTACTCGGCGATCGGCTGGTCGAAGATTCCGCGCGCATTGGTCACCACGGTGTCGGACGCGGCCAGTTCGGGGCAGACGAGGTGGTCGACACCGGCGCTCGCGGTGTGCACCCAGCGGGGCCTCGGGCCGTCTCCCGGCCAGGCGCGGCGTACCGCGTCGGACAGGAAGTCCCACACCAGCAGGACGTCGGCGTGCGGGAGTTGAGCGGCGAGCGTCTGCTCGTCGGCGTGCAGGACACGGACCCTTCCGGTCAGCGCGCCCAGGCGGGGCGGCGGGTCGGCGTCCAGCACGAGAAGGGTGATCTCAGGCATCGGTGCAGCCCTTCGACGGAGGTCTCAGGATTTCGTCAGGGTAAGCACAAGGCAACGTCTGAGATGTGCGGATTGACCGGGCTCGGGAGCTACCCCTACCGTCGGCAGCAGTGCAACCCCGTGAATAACGGCCGCCTCACGTATGTCAGTTGGGGGCAGGTAAATGGACATCTCCTTTCTGGGCGGACCCGGGCCGCAGCGCGGCGTCGGAGTCGTGGCTCCTTTCGATTTCGCTCTCGACCGGGAGCTGTGGCGCTGGGTCCCGGACGACGTCTCTCTGCATCTCACCCGTACCCCGTTCGTGCCCGTGGAAGTCTCCCTGGATCTGGCGAGGCTCGTCAGCGAGCACGAGACGCTGAGGGAGGGGGTACGGGCACTGATCGCGGTGGCGCCGCAGGTGATCGCGTACGCCTGCACCAGCGGCAGCTTCGTCGGCGGTCTCGCCGGGGAGCGGGCGATGTGCGAGGCGATGACGCAGGCGGGCGAGCTGCCGTCGGTCACCACGTCGGGGGCGCTGCTGCAGGCCTTCGAGGAGCTCGGGGTGCGGCGGATCGCGCTGGTCACCCCGTACACGGAATCGGTGACTTCGGCTCTGGAGGATTACCTCGGCGAGGCGGGGATAGGGGTCACCGGACGGGCTTTCCTGGGCCTCACCAGGCACATCTGGAAAGTCCCTTACCGCGATGTGGTCGACATGGCGCGGGAGGCGGTGGCGGGCGCGGCCGACGCGCTCTTCATCAGCTGCACCAATCTGCCCACGTACGACGTGATCCCGCAGCTGGAGGCAGAGCTGCGGATGCCGGTGCTTTCGGCGAACCAGGTCACGATGTGGGCGGCGCTGCGGTCCATCGGGGCGCATGCGGTCGGTCCGTACCAGCGTCTGCTGCTGGACTCGCAGCCGGCGGCCGCCCCGGAACCGTCGCCCGCGCCGGAAGAACAGGGAGGCTGGACGGCATGACAGCGATCGGATTCCTCTATCCGGGACACTCGGCGGAGGACGACTACGAACGCATCGAGCAGATGCTCGCCTCGGACGTCCGGCTGGCGGTGGTCCACACGGACATCGGCGAGGACGCGCACCGGATCGACGCCCTGCTGGAGATGGGCGCGGCGGAGCGGCTGGCCGCGGGGGTCGAGGAGCTGCGGCTCTCGGGCGCCGAGGCGGTGGTCTGGGCGTGTACGAGCGGCAGCTTCGTGTACGGCAGGGAGGGCGCGCAGGAGCAGATCCGCGCGCTGGCGAGGTCGGCGGGGCTGCCGGCGTCGAGCACGTCGTTCGCTTTCGCGCATGCGGTACGGGCGCTGGGGGCGAGCCGTGTCGCCGTCGCGGCGACGTACCCGGAGGATGTGGCGGGCCTCTTCGCGGACTTCCTGAAGGCCGGGGGAGTGGAAGTGGTGTCGTCGCGGTCGAGCGGGATCATCACGGCGGCGGAGGTCGGCACGTGGGGCCGCGACGAGGTCCTCGAGCTGGCGCTGGCGGGGGATGCGCGGGAGGCGGAAGTGGTGCTGCTGCCGGATACGGCGCTGCATACGGCGGCGTATCTGCGGGAGCTCGAGCAGGTGCTGGGGAAGCCGGTGCTCACGGCGAATCAGGTGTCGGTGTGGGAGGGGCTGCGGTTGGCCGAGCGGAGGGTGTGGTCGAAGACACTGGGCCGCCTGTTCGCGCGCCCGGAGTAGCGCGGCCCCTGCACGGGCTCCGCCCGTGTGTCCTCAATCTCCCCCAAGCTCTCGGCTTCGCTCGAGCAGGGGGGACCCCCTCGACGGGCTTGATTTGCCTGATGCGGGCTTGATTTGCCTCGGCGTGGGCTTGAAGGTGTGCGGGTACCTACAGCTCGCGCACGCTGGATACCCACGCATTTTCAAGCCCACGCCGAGCAAATTCAAGCCCGTCCGGCGATTGAGGACCAGGGTCCGGGGCGGAGCCCCGGTGGGGGGCGCGCCCGGCGGCGCGGGAATAAGCGGGGGCTGCCCCCAGTTATGCGTAGCCGTACCGACCGACGGCAGAAATGGGCATTCACGGTGGACGCGATCAAGGGCACGGCACTCGGAAACGCCCCCGTACCCCTCTCCGTACTGGACCTCGTCACGGTCGGAGCCGGCCGCACGGCCACCCAGGCCATCCAGACCGGCGTGGACATCGCCAAGCTCGCGGAGAGCCGCGGCTACCACCGGCACTGGGTCGCCGAACACCACTCCATGCCCGGCGTGGCCTCCTCGTCCCCCGCCGTCCTCCTGGCGCACCTCGCCGCCCACACCACCCGGATCCGTCTCGGCTCCGGCGGTGTGATGCTCCCGAACCACGCCCCGCTCGTGATCGCCGAACAGTTCGGCACCGTCGAGGCGATGGCCCCGGGCCGTGTCGACCTCGGTCTCGGTCGTGCCCCCGGCACCGACGGGGCCACCGCCGCCGCCCTGCGCCGCAGCGAAACCCTCCACGAGGGCGCGGACGAATTCCCGCAGCAGCTCGCCGAGTTGACCCGGTTCCTGGACGACGACTTCCCCGACGGGCACCCGTACTCCCGGATCCACGCCGTCCCCGGCCCGGTCCAGGGCCCGACCGGACGGCCCCCGATCTGGCTGCTCGGCTCCTCCGGCTTCAGCGCGCGTCTGGCCGGCACCCTCGGGCTGCCGTTCGCCTTCGCGCACCACTTCTCCGCGCAGAACACCGTCCCGGCCCTCGACCTCTACCGGGACTCCTTCCGCCCCTCCGCCGTCCTCGACGCGCCGTACGCCCTCATCGGCGTCTCGGCCCTCGCCGCCGACGACGAGAAGGAGGCGCACCGCCAGGTCCTGACCGGCGCGCTCTCCATGATCCGGCTGCGCACCGGACGGCCCGGCCTCATCCCCACCCCGGAGGAGGCGGCCGCGTACACCTTCAGCGCGCTGGAGCAGGAGTTCGCCGACAGCTGGCTCTCCAATGTCATCACGGGCACGGCGGACGAGGTCCGCTCCGGCCTCGACGACCTCCAGAAGCGCACCGGCGCCGATGAGTTGATGATCACCGCGAACGCGCACGGCGGAGACATCCGACTGCGTTCGTACGAACTGATCGCGGACGCCTACGGCCTGCCGACGCGGTAAATCCTGGGTTACCGGAACTGGCTGGTCCAGATCCCGTCAGCCGTCCCGAACACCCCGAGAAGATCGATCAAGTCACCCTTAAACCGCTCGTCACCCATGGTGGCGGGCGGTTTTCGTGCGCCAGGCCCACGGCCGCTGTAAGCGGTTTCACCCCCGGATTGGTCTAGTCCTCAGTTTGGTTCAGACCATTGACGCGGTGTCGACAAGCTCGCTATCTCTACTCCACGACCAAACCGCCCGCTCACCCCGGAGGCTGTAAGTGCGCTCCCGCAGACCCCTGATCGCGGCCCTGACCACCGCCGCGCTCGCCACCGGCGCGCTCGGCGCGCTGCTCGGCCTCGGCTCCACCGCCGAGGCCGCCGCCACGCCGTCCACCGGCGGTGTGAAGATCGCGTACTACGACCAGTGGAGCGTGTACGGCAACGCCTTCTACCCCAAGCAGCTCGACACCCGGGGCATCGCGGGCAAGCTCGACGTCATCAACTACTCCTTCGGCAACATCCACCCCACCGACCTCACCTGTTTTGAGGCCAACAAGGCGGCGGGCGACGACAACAACGCCAGTGCGGGTGACGGCGCGGGTGACTCCTACGCCGATTACCAGAAGTCCTTCTCCGCGGCGGACAGCGTGGACGGCACCGCCGACAAGTGGGACCAGCCCATCGTGGGCGTCTTCAACCAGTTCAAGGAACTGAAGGCGAAGTACCCCAAGCTGAAGATCAACATATCGATCGGCGGCTGGAGTTACTCCAAGTACTTCTCGGACGCGGCCAAGTCCGACGCGAGCCGCAAGAAGCTCGTCGCCTCCTGCATCAAGCAGTACATCCAGGGCGACCTGCCGGTCGACGGCGGCTACGGCGGCGTGGGCGCGGCGGCCGGGATCTTCGACGGCATCGACATCGACTGGGAGTACCCGGCCTCCGCCGGCGGCCACCTCGGCAACCACACCGACCCCGCGGACAAGCAGAACTTCACGCTCCTGCTCGCCGAGTTCCGCAAGCAGCTCGATGCGTACGGCACCGCGCACGGCGGCAAGAAGTACCTGCTCACGGCCGCACTCCCGGCCGGTCAGGACAAGATCAAGAACATCGAGACGGACAAGATCGGCGCCTACCTCGACTACGCCAACATCATGACGTACGACATGCACGGCGCCTGGGACGCCGACGGCCCGACCTACCACCAGTCGCCGCTCAACTCCGGTGCGAGCGACCCGACGGACGTCATCGCGCCCGGCACCGAGAAGTACTCGATCTCCAACGCGATCGACGCCTGGCTCGACGGCGACTCCACGTACGGCATCGCGGGCGGCTTCCCCGCAAACAAGCTCACCCTCGGGTACGAGTTCTACTACCGCGGCTGGAAGGGCGTCCCCGCAGGGACCGCCAACGGCCTCGCCCAGAGCGCGACCGGCGCCTCGGCCGCACGCCCGCTCAGCGCACAGGCGGGCATCGCGTACTACAAGGAGCTCGGCGGGATCGTCGACAACCCGGCGACCACCTTCTGGGACGACGCGGCGAAGGCCTCGTACTTCTACAAGGACGGCGAGTTCTTCACCGGGCTCAACCAGAAGTCGATCCAGGCCCGTGCCGACTACGCCCACAACCGGGGCCTGGCGGGCGCGATGATGTACTCGCTGCTCGGCCTGGACGCCAACACGACCCTGTTCAACCAGATCGTCACCGCGGTCG
>NZ_JAFLRJ010000472.1 GCF_017315755.1 Streptomyces beijiangensis | reverse complement strand
GTCCCATGGTGAGCGTTCAGTTGCTCCGCACCACAGTCGCGCGACCCCGTCGAAAGGGACCCGCTTGTGAGACAGCGCAGAACGTTCCCCCACCTCCTCGGCTCGCTGCTGCTCGTCGCGGCCGCCGGTGTCTCCTCCATCGGCGCCATCCACGCTCCGTCCGCCGCCTCCCCCGTCACCGTCCCCGACATCCGTCCGCTCGACCAGATCGTGCCCGCACCCGCATCGGTCGTCCCGGGCGGATCCGCGTACGCCATCACGAGCAGGACCAGCATCCAGGTCGACCGGTCGCGCGAGGTGCGCGCGATCGGCGGCTATCTGGCCGGGGTGCTGCGGCCCTCCACCGGCTACCGGCTCCCGGTCACCGACGACGGGCACGGCGCCAAGGACGGGATCCGGCTGCGGATCAGTACGCACGACAAGAGCCTGGGCGACGAGGGCTACCGCCTGGACAGCGGCAAGCACGGGGTGACCATCACCGCCCGCAAGGCCGCCGGGCTCTTCCACGGCGTGCAGACGCTGCGGCAGCTGCTCCCCGCCTCGGTCGAGAAGGACAGCCGTCAGCCGGGCCCGTGGAAGGTGGCGGGCGGGACGGTCACCGACACCCCGCGCTACGCCTACCGGGGCGCCATGATCGACGTCTCGCGGCACTTCTTCACCGTCGAGCAGGTCAAGCGGTACATCGACCAGATGGCGCTCTACAAGATCAACAAGCTGCATCTGCACCTCAGCGACGACCAGGGCTGGCGCATCGCCATCAACTCCTGGCCGCGGCTGGCCACGTACGGCGGCACCACCCAGGTCGGCGGCGGCAAGGGCGGCTACTACACGCAGGCCGACTACAAGGAGATCGTCCGGTACGCGGCCTCGCGCTATCTGGAGGTCGTCCCCGAGATCGACACCCCCAGCCACACCAATGCCGCTCTCGCCTCGTACGCCGAGCTGAACTGCGACGGCGTCGCGCCCCCGCTCTACACGGGCACGGACGTCGGCTTCAGCTCGCTGTGCGCGGGCAAGCCGGTGACGTACGACTTCATCGACGACGTGGTGCGCGAGCTGGCCGCGATCACGCCCGGCAAGTACATCCACATCGGCGGCGACGAGGCGCACTCGACGAGCCACGCGGACTACCAGACGTACATGGGGAAGGCGCAGGCCATCGTCCAGAAGTACGGCAAGACCGTGATGGGCTGGCACCAGATCGTCGACGGGAACCCGGTGAAGGGCGCGGTCGCGCAGTACTGGGGGACCGAGGGTGATGAGGCCGATGTGGTGGCGGCGGCGAAGGCGGGCACCAAGCTGGTGATGTCGCCGGCGAACCGTGCGTACCTGGACATGAAGTACGACGCGAACACCCCGCTGGGTCTGGACTGGGCGGGTCTGGTCGAGGTCGACAAGTCCTACAACTGGGACCCGGCGACCTTCATCAAGGGGGTCCCCGCGGACGCGATCCTGGGCGTCGAGGCGCCGATCTGGTCGGAGACGCTGACCAACAGCGACGAGATCGAGTTCATGGCGTTCCCGCGGCTTGCGGGCATCGCGGAGCTCGGCTGGTCGCCGGAGTCCACGCACGACTGGGACGCGTACAAGGTGCGGCTGGCGCAGCAGGGCCCGCGCCTGGCGGCACTGGGGATCGACTACTACCGGTCGCCGGTGGTGCCCTGGCCTGCCGGCTAGAGGACCGGAAGCGAGGGTGGATCCGGTGCCCCGGGAGAGAGCTTCTCCCGGGGCACCGCCGCGCTCAGGCGATCGGGTTCTGCAGGGTGCCCGCGAGCTGGAGTGCTCCCGCCGGGTCCGTGAGGTCCACCATCTGCTGGTTGTTGCGGAGCTGCAGCCGGTTGAGGCAGGACAGCGTGAACTCGGGGGCGAAGAGGTCGTACTGGCGGAATTTGTCGGCCAGTTGGGGATGCGCCTCCTGGTAGTCGCGGACCGAGTCGGCGACCGTGCTCCAGAAGTCCTTCTCCTCCAGGACGCCCTCCGTCACCAGCGTGGCGTTGAGGAAGCGGAAGAAGCAGTCGAAGACGTCCGTGAAGAGGGACAGGATTTTCATGTCCTCGGGGACGTCCGCGCGGATCCGCTCGACCGCGGGCGGGAGCACCGCGTGGGGGTCCATCACCGCGATCTCCTCGGCGATGTCCTTGTAGATCGCGCGCTGTACGGCGCCGTCCTTGATGACCAGGATCACGTTCTCGCCGTGCGGCATGTAGACCAGGTCGTAGGCGTAGAAGCTGTGCAGGAGCGGCGTGAAGTAGGCGGTGAGGTAGCCGCGCAGCCACTCCTGCGGGGTCAGGCCCGACTCGGTGATGAGCGAGGCCGCCAGCGAGGCGCCCTCGCGGTCCGTGTGCAGGAGCGAGGCCATCGTGGCGAGGCGCTCGCCGGGCGCCAGGGCGGGGACGGGGCTCTCGCGCCAGAGGGCGGCGAGCATTTTCAGATACGGGGAGCCCTTGGCGGTGGCGGCCTCGTACTGGCGGTGGTGGTAGCCGATCGCCGCGCGCTCCCGGATGACGGTGAGGCCGGTGGCGGTGAGCGTCGGGTCGGCCGCGATCAGCTGCGCCAGCCAGTCGTTGATGGCCGGGGTCGCCTCCATATAGGCGGCGGAGAGGCCGCGCATGAAGCCCATGTTGAGGACGGAGAGCGCCGTTTTGACGTAGTGCTTGGCGGGGTCCGTGGTGTTGTAGAAGGTACGGATCGACTGCTGGGCGAGGTACGCGTCGTCGCCAGGACCCAGGTGGACCAGGCGCTGCTGGGCCACCTCCCCGGCGAAGGTGACGGAGAGCTTGTTCTGCCACTGCCAGGGGTGCGCGGGGATGAGGTAGTAGTCGGCCAGGTCGAGGCCTTGCGAGGTCATCGTCCGCTCGAAGCGCGCCAGGGTGCGGGGCGAGAGTTCGGTGCGTACGAGGGTGTCGTAGTCCAGGCCCTCGCCCGCGGTGAACGTGGCGCGGTCGCGGCGGGCCGCCAGCCAGACCAGGTGGACGGGGTTCGCGGTCTCGGGGGCGTACGCCAGGTACTCGTCCGCGCCGAAGCCCAGCCGGCCGTTGTTGGCCACGAAGCAGGGGTGGCCCTCGGTCATGCCCGTCTCGATGGACTGGAAGTCCGAGCGGGCGAGTTCGGCTGCGGGGACGTGCGGCTTGGTGAGTTTGTACGCCGTGCCGGAGAGGGTGGAGGAGATCTCCTCCAGGTAGGTGGGCAGGACCGTCTCGGAGAGGCCGAGCGCACCGCGCAGCTCGATGAAGAAGTCGAGTGCGTCCAGCGGGAGCCGGGCGTCGTCGCGGTGGCGGGTGATCGAGTCGGCCGGGATCTGCCAGTGGTCGAGGGCGAGGACGCAGGCCGTGAAGCGGTACTCGACCGTGCCGTCGTCGCTGGGGACGGCGTACCTGTCCTCGCCCAGCGCGCGCGGTGTGAGCAGCCGCTCGTGCGAGAACTCGGCGAGCGCCTTGCGGACGAGGAGGCGGTTGGCCTCGGTCCAGAGTGCGGGGGTGAGGTGGTCGGGCTGTGCGGTCATCGGGTCGCCTCTTCGTAGCTCTGGCGGGTGCATATGCTCAAGTAGGCGGTTTTCTCCGGCTTTTGGAGCTCGCGGACGATCTCGAAGCCGACGTCCTTGTTGAGGGTGTGGACGGCGGAGTTGCGGACGTCGGGCTCGACCACGACACGGCGGGTCGCGGGGTCGGCGAAGAGCTCCGCCATGACCGCGGTGATCACGGCGCGGGTGAAACCGTGGACGGGGGTGTCGGTGGGCGCGACGAGGAAGTGCATGCCGACGTCGCCCTCCTCGGCCTCGTACAGACCCTTGAGCTCGATGTGCGCCGGGTCGTAGCGCTCCATGAGGACGGCGGGCGTGCCGTCGTGGAGGCCGATGTACGCGTCGTGGTGCGGCGAGGCCGCGATGGCCATGTACTCGCGCTCGACGTCCGGGAGCGACGCGTCCTGCATCAGCCAGAACGCTGCCTTGGGGTGGGTGACCCAGCCGTGGACGAGCTCGGAGTCGGTGAGGGGGTCGAGGGGGCGGAAGACGATGGGCGTCATGCGGCGAACTCCTGGAAAGCGATGGCCTTTTCGACCGCGTAGTACTCCTGGCCGCCGAGCAGCTCGCGGATGATCGTCGAGTTGCGGTACGCGGCCATGCCGAGGTCGGGGGCGACGAAGCCGTGGGTGTGCAGCTCGGCGTTCTGGACGTAGATCGAGGCGTCCGGGGTGATGCTGTAGTTGCGGTGGACGTCGAAGCGGCCCTGGTCGTCCCAGTTGATGCGGTCGCGGACGGGGGCCAGGAAGGCGGGGACCTCGTACTTGTACCCGGTGGCCAGGATCAGGCCCTGGGTGGCGAGGCTGAGGTCCTTGCCCTGCTCCTCCTGGCGGAGGCCCAGGGTGTAGGTCCCGTGGTCGTAACTCGCCGTGTCAAGCGCCGTGTTGGTCATCAGGCGGGTCGGGACCGGGCCGCGGCGGTTCTTCGCGTACAGCAGGTCGAAGATCGCGTCGATGAGCTCGCTGTTGATGCCCTTGTAGAGGTTCTTCTGGGCGGTGTTGAGGCGGTCGCGGGTCGACGGCGGGAGTGCGTGGAAGTAGTCGACGTACTCCGGGGACGTCATCTCCAGCGTGAGCTTGGTGTACTCCAGCGGGAAGAAGCGGGGCGAGCGGGTGACCCAGTTCAGGGCGTAGCCATGCGCGTCGATGTCCGACAGGAGGTCGTAGTAGATCTCGGCCGCGCTCTGGCCGCTGCCGACGATCGTGATCGACTCCTTCTCCTGGAGCGCCGCTTTGCCGTCCAGATAGCGGGAGTTGTGGATCAGGTCGCCGCCGATGCCGCGGCAGGACTCGGGGATGTACGCCGGGGTCCCGGTGCCCAGGACCAGTTTGCGGGCGCGGTGCGTGGCGCCGCTCGTCGTCCGTACGGAGTAGAGCGCGTCCCCCTCGTCGTAACCGACCTCCGTCACCGTCTCGTTGAAGCGGATCGCGGGGATCTTCGCGGCGGCCCAGCGGCAGTAGTCGTTGAACTCCTCGCGGAGCGGATAGAAGCTCTCGCGGATGTAGAAGGAGTACAACCGCCCCGATTCCTTCAGGTAGTTGAGGAAGGAGAAGGGCGACGTCGGGTCGGCGAGGGTGACGAGGTCCGACATGAAGGGTGTCTGGAGCGTGGAGCCCTCCAGGAACATGCCGCTGTGCCAGTCGAAGTCCGGCTTCGATTCGAGGAAGAGTCCGTCGAGTTCGTCGATGGGCTCCGTCAGCGCGGCGAGCCCCAGATTGAAGGGGCCGAGACCGATCGCGATGAAGTCATGAGGCGTGGACAAGGGAGTCTCCCAGGTACTGGCGTGCGTGTCCGGCGAGGAGGTCGAGGACCGCCTCAATGTCGGCGACGGTCGTCTGCGGGTTGAGGAGGGTGAATTTCAGGTAGTGGCGCCCGCCGACCTTCGTACCGGCGACGACTGCCTCGCCCGAGGCGAACAGCGCCTTGCGTGCGTAGAGGTTGGCGCGGTCGATCATGGCGGGGCTGGTCACGTCGGAGGGGATGTAGCGGAAGACGAGGGTGGAGAGCTGCGGCTCGACGGCGACGTCGAAGCGGGGATCGGCGGCGAGGACCTTCCAGCCCTCGGCGGCCAGGTCGACGACCTCGTCGAAGAGTTCGCCGATGCCGTCCGCGCCCATCACGCGCAGCGTCATCCAGAGCTTGAGCGCGTCGAAGCGGCGGGTGGTCTGGAGGGACTTGTCGACCTGGTTGGGCACGGGCGCCGAGCGCGGGTTGAGGTAGTCCGCGTAGTACGTCGCATGGCGCAAGGTGACCCCGTCGCGCACCAGGAGGGCGCTCGAACTCACCGGCTGGAAGAAGGACTTGTGGTAGTCGACGGTGACGGAGTCCGCGCTCTCGATGCCTTCGAGGAGGTGGCGGCGAGTGGGGGAGACGAGGAGCCCGCAGCCGTACGCCGCGTCCACGTGCATCCAGGTCCCGTACCGCGCGCACAGCGCGGCGATCTCGGGCAGCGGGTCGATGGAGCCGAAGTCGGTGGTGCCCGCGGTGGCGACGACGGCCATCGGGATCGCGCCTTCCGCCTCGCAGCGCTCCAGGGCGTGGGCGAGGGCCACGGTCTGCATGCGCTTGTCGTGGTCGACAGGGATCGCGACGACCGACTCGGGCGGCAGGCCGAGGAGTTTGGCCGACTTCTGTACGGAGAAGTGGCTGGCCTCGGAGGTGAACACCCGGAGATCAGCGGGGTGTTGGGTCCTTCCGTCGGTCTTCGTCTCCTCACGGGCGAGCAGCAGCGCCTGGAGGTTGGACTGGCTGCCGCCGCTGGTGAAGACGCCGTCGGCGGTCGTCGGTCCGTAACCGATCCTGCCCGCCGTCCAGTCGATGAGGCGGCGCTCGATCAGCGTGCCGCCCGCGCTCTGGTCCCAGGTGTCCAGAGAGGAGTTGACGGCGGCGAGGATCGCTTCTGCGGTGACGGCCGGGATGACGACGGGGCAGTTGAGGTGGGCGAGATAGCGGGGGTGGTGGAAGTAGACGGCGTCGCGGAGGTAGACCTCTTCGAGCTCGTCGAGGGCGGCGGATGTGTCGCCCAGCGGCCGGTCCAGATCGATGGCGTCGACGGCCGGGGAGAGCTCGTCGGGGGAGACGCCGGTGAACGGCCTTTTGGTGGCGGCGATGTGGGCTGCCACCCGCTCCACTGCTTCGGTCGCGGAGCGGCGGTAGAGCTCCGCGGTCGTCTCATTGAGCAGGTGTGAGCGCATGAACGGTCCTCCGGGCAGGGAGAAGGGGGTGGGGGTGCGAAGCGTTAGTTAGGTTAGCCTAACCTAACTCTCTTTCGCACCCCCGCCCCCTCCGGAGTGGTTCTGTTCCAGCCGTTACCGGGGTGGGGCGTTTCGCCCTATCCGGCGGCCTCTTCCCGCAGTTGCTCCTCGCTGAGGCCGCGGCGCCAGTAGCCGACGAAGGTGATGTCGCGCCGGTCGAGCCCGCGTTCGCGTACGAGATGGCGGCGCAGTGCTTTTACCGAGCCGGACTCGCCGGCGATCCACACGTAAGGGCGGGTGCCGGGCAGCGCGGCCTCGCGTACGGCGTCGACGGCCGCAGGTGCGCCTTCTTCCCGTACGAGCCAGGTGATCCGTGCGTCGGCGGCGGTGTTCAGCGCCTGGCGGTCCCTGGTGTGCTGAACCTCCAGCCAGACACGGGCCGTTGTGCCGGCGGGCAGCCACTCCAGGATCGCGGCGGCGGCGGGCAGGGCCGTCTCGTCGGCCCAGATCAGGACGGAGTCCGTCCCTTCACGCGGCCGGAAACGTACGGCGGTGTTGTCGGCGACGGCGGGGCCCAGCACGGTGACGCGGTCACCGGGGGCGGCTCGCAGGGCCCAGCGGCAGGCGGGGCCGCCATCGTCGTGGACCGCGAAGTCGATGTCGACCTCGTCGTCGGGCCGGCGACGCTGGGCGCGCACCGTGTACGAGCGCATCACGGCCCGTATGTCGTCGGGCAGCGCCCGGTACCGGGTGAACCAGTCGTCGCCCGCTTCGAGCGGCGGCAGTACGGGCTCGTACTGGCCGGGCTGCGGCAGGAAGAGCGAGAGGCTCTGGTCGCGGCCCCCCGCGGCGAACTCCCGGAGTTCCGGGCCCCCGAAGGTGACGCGGATGATGGAGGGGCCGAGCCGTCGCGCCCCGACGACCTGGAGGCCGAAGAGGCGGAACGGCGCGATTTCGGGTGCGGTCGGCGGGGCGGCGACAGTCGTCACTGGGGTCAGCTCACCTTCTTGGCATTCTCGATGGCCTTGGCCAGGTCGTCGAGGATCGGGGTGCACTTGGCGTACGAGTAGATCGGCTCGGTCGTGCGCGGGACGACCTGGCCGGCCTTGACCGCGGGGAGCGCCGCCCAGGTCGGCTTCGACGTCAGTGCGGACGGCTGCAGGGCCGACGAACGGTTGTCCATCATGATCACGTCGGCCTTGTACTTGTCGGCGTTCTCCCAGCTGAGCTCCTCGAAGAAGCCCTGGGCGTTGGCCTTGGGCTCGACGAAGTTGACACCCAGCTCCTGGAAGTAGAGCGTGTCCGCGGACATCTTCGGGACCGATGCGTACAGCAGGTCCTTGGACGCGGAGCCGATCAGGACCTTGATGTCCGGCTTGGACTTCGCGGCGGCGCGCAGCCGGGCGGCGGCCTTCTCGAAGGCGGCCTTGGCGTCGGTGAACTTCGCCGACGTGAGGTCGGCGCCGAGGGACTTGGCGAGGTCGGCGCGGCGCTGCAGGGCCTTCGCCATGTTGACCTCGGCGGCCCAGAGTGCGGCGGACGGGGCCAGCTTGAGGATCTTGGCCTTGGACTCGTCCGGGACGTACCAGAGGGCGTCCTTCTGCCACATGTCGGTGACGAGCAGATCGGGCGCGAGGGTGGCGTACTTCTCGACGTTGAACTCGCCCCAGACGTTGCCGAGGATCGTGAGCTTCGCTATGTCCATGTCGCCGGCCTGGACGTCGGCCTTGCCGTCAGCGGTCTTGGTCGGGCCGAAGACACCCTTGACCTCGATGCCGTAGTCGAAGAGAGCTGCGGCGGTGCCGGTGAAGGCGACGATGTTCTTGGGCGTCGACTTGGTGCTCAGCTTCGTGCCGCGGTCGTCCGTGAAGGTCCAGGGGCCGGAGTCCTCGGCGGCGCTCCCCGACTTTTTCTTGTCGTCGCTTCCGCCGCAGGCGGTGAGGGCGGCACCGATGCCGATGACGCCGCCTGCGGCGAGCAGGCCACGACGGGAGAGCTGGGAAGCGCGGGTGGAGGAGGGCATGGCAGGGCTCTGCTTTCCATACGTGCCGGGGAGGCCACTGGGCAAGTTCAAAGGTAGGTTAGCCTAACCTTGCCATGTGTCCAGGGGGCGCCCCTCACGCCCTACCCCGTGAACTGCACGAGGCACTCCTCGAGACCGCTGATCGTCACATCGACGCTGCGACGGGCCTCCTCCCGGGCCTCCCAGTCGGCACGGTCGATGCGGAGCCGCTGCAGGGTGACGGCCTTTCCCCGTACGGACAGGGTCTCGATGCCGTCCTCGCGGTAGCCGAGCTTGCGCGAGACGCCGAGCGAGGCCGCGTTGTCGCTGAGCGCCCCCGAGGTGGCGCTGCGGGCGCCGAGCCCGGCGAAGGCGAGATGGAGGGCGGCGGCGCGCATCTCGGTGCCGATGCCCTGGCCTTGGTGGGCGATCCCCAGCCAGGATCCGGTGAGGATCTCGCGGGTCGTGGCGAAGTCCTTGGCCATCAGATCCATACGGCCGACGGTCTTGCCCTGGTGCAGGACGACGAGGCTCAGGTTCCAGTCGGCGGGGGTCCAGCCGGCGATGGTGGACAGCACGTGCTGGAAGGTGGCCCGCCCGCGGGCCTCGGGCTCGGCGTCGGTCCACGGGACGCTGAAGGGCATCCGGTCGGGGTCGTGCACCCCGTCGGCGGCGACGGCCGCGAGCGCGTCGAGATCGCGGAGGTCGGGGAGGTGGAGCTCCAGGCGGGGGGTGGTGAGGCGGAGACCGTACAGAGGCCAGAAGCGGGTGTCCATGACGGGACTCTGCCAAGTGCGAGGCCAGCGTGTCGAACGGTTTCCGGGTCCGGGGGCGCACCCCCGGACCCCCGCTCCTCAATCGCCGGAGGGGCTGATTTTGCCCACCACCGGATTTCTCGTGCGGCTACAAGCTTGATTTGTGCGCTGATGTGGCCCGCGTCCGAAAATCTTGTGCGCGCACAAGAAGGGCCACATCAGGCAAATCCAGCCCGTCGAGGGGGTCCCCCCTGCTCCTTAAGAGCTTGGGGGAGCTTGAGGACAAGCGGCCGAAGGTCGCTTACCGGGGGCGGGGCGCAGCCAGGGGTCGTGCCCCGCCCCGCCTCAGGCGGAGAGGCCCATCTCCCGTGCGATCAGCATCCGCTGCACCTCGCTCGTGCCCTCACCGATCTCCAGGATCTTGGAGTCCCGCCACATCCGCGCCACCGGGTACTCGTTCATGAAGCCGTACCCGCCATGGATCTGCGTAGCCTCCCGCGCGTTGTCCACCGCCACCGTCGAGGAGTACAGCTTCGCCAGTGCCGCCTCCTTCTTGAAGGGGTCGCCCGCCACCAGGCGCGACGCCGCGTCGCGCCAGGCCAGGCGCGCCGTGTGCGCCTTCATCTCCATGTCCGCGAGCTTGAACTGGATCGCCTGGTTGTCCCCGATCGGTCGGCCGAAGGCCTTGCGGGTCTTGGCGTACGAGAGGGACTCGTCCACGCAGCCCTGCGCCAGGCCTGTCGCGAGCGCCGAGATCGCGACCCGGCCCTCGTCGAGGATGCGCAGGAACTGGGCGTAGCCGCGGCCCTCTTCGCCGACCAGGTTCGCCGCCGGGACCCGTACGTCCGAGAAGGACAGCTCACGCGTGTCCGAGGCGTTCCAGCCGACCTTCGAGTACGGAGCCGCCACCGTGAATCCGGGCGTGCCCGACGGGACGATGATCGAGGAGATGCGCGGGCGGCCATCGTCCTTGCGGCCCGTCACCGCCGTGACCGTGACCAGGCCCGTGATGTCCGTGCCCGAGTTGGTGATGAAGCACTTCGAGCCGTTGATCACCCACTCGTCCCCGTCGAGGACGGCAGTCGTGCGCGTGCCGCCCGCGTCGCTGCCGCACTCCGGCTCGGTGAGGCCGAACGCGCCCAGGACCTCGCCCGAGCACATCCGCGGCAGCCACTCGCGCTTCTGCTCCTCCGTGCCGAACCGGAAGATCGGCATCGCGCCGAGCGAGACCCCCGCTTCGAGCGTGATGGCGACCGACGAGTCGACCCGCGCCAGCTCTTCCAGGGCGATCCCGAGGGCGAGGTAGTCGCCGCCCATGCCGCCGTACTCCTCAGGGAAGGGCAGGCCGAAGAGGCCCATCTGCCCCATTTCGCGGACGATTTCGTACGGGAACTCGTGCCGCTCGTAGAAGTCGCCGATCTTCGGGGCGATCACGTCGTGCGCGAACGCCTCCACGGTGCGGCGGAGTTCTTCGTGCTCGGGGTTGAGGCGGTGGTCCATCGGTCGTTCACTCCTGATGGGAGAGGGCTCGGACGGTACGGGACGGGCTCGGCCGGCCCAGTTCGGAGGCCAGCCACACGCTCGTGGCGGTGAGCCGGCCGAGGTCGACCCCGGTGTCGATTCCGAGGCCTTCGAGCATCCACACGAGGTCTTCGGTGGCGAGATTGCCCGTGGCGGACTTGGCGTACGGGCAGCCGCCGAGGCCGCCCGCCGACGCGTCCACGGTGGTCACCCCGTGCTGGAGGGCTGCCAGGGTGTTGGAGAGCGCCTGGCCGTACGTGTCGTGGAAGTGCACGCCGATCGAACTCGTCGGCACCCCTGCCTCGTTGAGGCTCGCGAGAAGCGTCTGGACGTGACCCGGCGTCGCCACGCCGATCGTGTCGCCGAGGCTCAGCTCGTCGCAGCCGAGGTCCATGAGCGCCTTCGCTACGCGCACCACCTGGGCGACCGGCACGGCCCCTTCCCAGGGGTCGCCGAAGCACATCGACAGGTAACCGCGCACATGGACCTTGTCCGCCCGCGCCTTCGCGACCACGGGGGCGAACATTGCGAGCGCCTCGTCGACGGTCCGGTTGAGGTTGGCCTTGGCGAAGGACTCCGTGGCGCTGGCGAAGACCGCGATCCGGCGGGCCCCGAGGGCGAGCGCCCGGTCCAGGCCGCGTTCGTTGGGGACCAGGACCGGCAGGGCCACGCCCTTGATGTCCTGGACCATCGGGAACAGCTGCTCCGCGTCCGCCAGTTGGGGCACCCACTTCGGGTGCACGAAGCTCGTCGCCTCGATCGTCGTCAGACCCGCTTCGGCCAGGCGGTGGATGAACTCCGCCTTCACCTCCACCGGTACGACCGTCTTCTCGTTCTGCAGCCCGTCGCGCGCCCCGACCTCATGGATCCGCACCCGTGCGGGCAGGTCCTGGGACGGTACGCACATCGGCAGTCCGTCGGTCATGACTCCTCCTCCGGTGCGACCACGGCCAGCACCTGGTCCATGGCGACCGTGGTGCCCGGCCTGACGTCCAGCTCGGTGACGGTGCCGGCGTGCGGGGCGGAGATCAGATGCTCCATCTTCATCGCCTCGACCACCAACAGGCCCTGACCTGCGACCACTTGATCACCGACGGCCACCTTGACGACCGTCACCGTCCCCGGCATGGGCGCGGTGAGGCTGCCCGTGCTTGAGCCGCCCGCGCCGTGCAGCGCTGCCTCCACGGGGTCGTGGTCCTGTACGTGCCAGGAGTCCCCGTCCCTGCCGAGCCAGTCCCCGGCCCGGTGGAAGGTGTGCACGGTCCCGTCGACGGTGACGGAGACCGTACGGTCGCCGACCCGGCCCGTCCCCCGCACCTGCACCGGCTCCTGGCCGCTGATGCGCAGCCAGTGCCGCGTCTCCACCGCCTCGCCCCCCAGCCGCCATCCGCTCGGCGCCGAGAAGGGGTCCGCCCAGCCCCCGGCCGGTGTCGCAGGGACCAGCTCCGCGTCCCGTACCGCCGCCGCGGCCGCGTACACCTCGTCGGGAATCCCGTCGGGGACAAGCCCCTCCGCCTCCCGCTCCACCAGACCCGTGTCCAACTCGCCCGCCACCACGGCCGGATGGGCGAGCAGCCGCCGCAGGAAGCCCGCGTTGGTCGGTACGCCGAGCGTCACCGTCTCCGCGAGCGCCGCCCGCAGCTTGCGCAGCGCGGTCGCGCGGTCGGGGCCGTACGCGATGACCTTCGACAGCATCGGGTCGTACGCACTGCCGACCTCCGTGCCCTCGCTCAGCCCCGAGTCGGTCCGCACCCCGTGCCCCTGCGGCTCGCGCAAGGAGAGGACCGTCCCACCCGAGGGCAGGAAGCCGCGCGCGGGGTCTTCCGCACAGATCCGCGCCTCGATCGCATGCCCGGTCAGCGTGATGTCGTCCTGCGCGTACGGGAGTTCCTCGCCCGCCGCGACCCGCAGCTGCCACTCCACCAGGTCGAGCCCGGTCACGTACTCCGTCACCGGGTGCTCGACCTGCAGGCGCGTGTTCATCTCCATGAAGTAGTACGAGGCCGGGTCGTCGCCAGGGACGATGAACTCCACCGTCCCCGCGCCCTCGTACCCACAGCTCCGTGCCGCCTGCACGGCCGCCTCGCCCATCGCGGCCCGCGTCGCCTCGTCGAGGAGGACGCTCGGCGCCTCCTCGATGACCTTCTGATGGCGTCGCTGCAGCGAGCACTCGCGCTCGCCCAGGTGCACCACGTGTCCATGGCCGTCGGCCAGGACCTGGATCTCGATGTGGCGCGGGCGGTCGATCCACCGCTCCACGAGCAGCGTGTCGTCGCCGAAGGCGTTCAGCGCCCCGCGCCTGGCCGCCTCGATCTCCTCGCCGAGCAGCGCCTCGTCGCGCACCAGGCGCATTCCCTTGCCGCCGCCGCCCGCCGAGGGCTTCAGCAGCACCGGCATGCCCAACTTGCGGGCAATGGACTCCAGCTCGGGTCCGGACCCGCCAGGAACGACCGGCACCCCGGCCGCCGACACCGTCTCCTTGGCCCGGATCTTGTCGCCCATCAGGGCGATCGCCGCCGCCGGGGGCCCGATGAAGACGAGCCCCGCGTCCGCGCAGGCCTGTGCGAAGCCGGCGTTCTCCGCGAGGAAGCCGTACCCCGGGTGGACCGCCTCCGCACCCGCGCGCAAACCTGCTTCCACCAGGTCGTCGGCCGACAGATAGCTGCCGATACGGACCGCCGTGTCCGCCTCCCGTACATGCCGGGCGTCCGCGTCCGCGTCGCTGAAGACGGCGATCGACCGCACACCCAGCTCCCGCAGCGTGCGGATGACGCGGACGGCGATCTCGCCCCGGTTGGCGACCAGCACTGAACCGAACATTCCCATCCCCATCACATCCGGAAGACGCCGTAGCCGGGCTCACCCAGCGGCGCATTGCCACACGCGGTCAGTGCGAGTCCCAGGACCTGCCGGGTCTCCATCGGGTCGATGACCCCGTCGTCCCACAGCCGGGCGGTCGCGTAGTAGGCGTTGCCCTGCTGTTCGTACTGCGCGCGGATCGGGTCCTTGAAGGCCTCTTCCTCGTCCGTGGGCCAGTCGTCGCCCCGCGCCTCGATCTGGTCCCGCTTCACCGTCGCGAGCACCGAGGCCGCCTGTTCGCCGCCCATCACGGAGATCTTGGCGTTCGGCCACATCCACAGGAAGCGCGGCGAATAAGCGCGCCCGCACATCGAGTAGTTGCCCGCTCCGTACGAACCGCCGACGACCACCGTCAGCTTCGGCACCCGCGCGCACGCCACCGCCGTCACCATCTTGGCGCCGTGCTTGGCGATGCCGCCCGCCTCGTAACTGCGGCCCACCATGAAGCCGGAGATGTTCTGCAGGAAGACGAGCGGGATGCCGCGCTGGTCGCACAGCTCGATGAAGTGCGCGCCCTTCTGGGCCGATTCCGAGAAGAGGATCCCGTTGTTGGCGACGATCCCCACCGGATGCCCGTGGATCCGCGCGAAGCCCGTCACCAGCGTCGTCCCGAACTCCGCCTTGAACTCCGCGAACCGCGATCCGTCGACGACCCGCGCGATCACTTCCCGCACGTCGTACGGGGTCCGGGAGTCCACCGGCACCGCCCCGTACAGCCCCGCAGGATCGACCTTCGGCTCCTCGACAGGCTCCACCGACCAGGGCAGTTGCCCCCGCTCCGGCAGCGTCGAGGCAATCGTCCGTACGATCCGCAGCGCATGCGCGTCGTCCTCGGCGAGATGATCGGTGACGCCCGAGACCTTGGAGTGGACCTCGCCGCCGCCCAGCTCCTCCGCCGTCACGACCTCGCCCGTGGCCGCCTTCACCAGGGGAGGCCCGCCGAGGAAGATCGTGCCCTGACCGCGCACGATCACGGCCTCGTCGCTCATCGCGGGCACATACGCACCGCCCGCCGTGCACGACCCCATCACCGCGGCGATCTGCGGGATCCCCGCACCCGAAAGGCGGGCCTGGTTGTAGAAGATCCGTCCGAAGTGGTCCCGGTCGGGGAAGACCTCGTCCTGCATGGGCAGGAAGGCGCCGCCCGAGTCCACCAGATAGATGCACGGCAGCCGGTTCTCCAGGGCCACTTCCTGCGCCCTCAGATGCTTCTTCACCGTCATCGGGTAGTACGTACCGCCCTTGACGGTGGCGTCGTTGGCGACGACCACGCACTCGCGCCCGCTCACCCGCCCGATCCCGGCGATCACGCCCGCCGCGGGCGCCGCGCCCCCGTACATCCCTTCGGCCGCGAGCGGCGCCAGCTCCAGGAAGGGCGATCCGGGGTCGAGCAGCCCGTCCACCCGGTCCCTGGGCAGCAGCTTCCCGCGCGCCACATGCCGCGCCCTGGACTTCTCGCCGCCCCCGAGCCTGGCCGCGGACAGCCGCGTCCGAAGCTCCCCGGCCAGCGCCTCGTGCGCCGCCTCGTTGGCCCGCCAGGCCTCGGAGGCGGGGTCGGCCGCGCTGGCAAGCACCGGTGCCTGCTGCATCGCTTCGAGCCCCCTTGCTCTGTTAATGAGCGTTAACACGTTGCGTCCAGGTTAACGCTCGCTAACTCCACTGTCTAGAATCGAATCCATGACCACCAGGACGGACGCCCTCACGCGGCGCGAGCAGATCCTCAAGGAGGCCGCGCGCCTCTTCGCCGCCCGCGGATTCCACGGCGTGGGCGTCGACGAGATAGGCGCCGCCGTAGGCATCAGCGGCCCCGGCCTCTACCGCCATTTCGCGGGCAAGGACGCGATGCTCGCCGAGCTGCTCGTCGGCATCAGCGGGCGCCTCCTCGACGGCGGGAAGCTCCGCGTGGCCGACACCGAGGGAGGCCCCGACGACGTGCTCTCGGCCCTCATCGACGGCCATATCGACTTCGCCCTCGACGACCGCCCGCTCATCACCCTCCACGACCGCGAGCTGGACCGGCTGCGCGACAGCGACCGCAAGCTGGTGCGCCAGCTGCAGCGCCAGTACGTGGAGCTGTGGGTCGGTGTCGTACGGGAGATCCATCCCACGGCCCCCGAGTCCGAGGCCCGCATCGCCGTCCACGCCGTCTTCGGCCTCCTGAACTCCACCCCGCACCTCGGCTCCCTGGGCCGCCCCGCCACCGAGTCCCTGCTGCGCCGTCTCGCTCACGGAGCGTTCGCCGCCCTGTCGGACTGAGGGCGTACGGCCTCAGGCCCTGTCCGGCGGATCCGCTCCGGGTTGTCGCCCTCCTCCGCCTTGCAGCTGCGCTCGGCATCCGAAGGATGAATCAAAGAGCCGAGACGGAGCGCAGCGCAGTGCACCGGACCACCGCTCGCCCCCAGCGAGACCGCAAAGCCAATCGCAGGCGACCTGATCCGCCGGACAGGACCTGCGCCCCGAGCGGCACAATGGGCTCATGCCGATATCCGCGATTCCCAGCCGCGCCGACCTTGTCGACCACCTCGTCCGTACGCGCATCGCCGGAGAGGTCGCCACGCCGCGCGACAACAACCTCTCCCACTACCGCAAGCTCGCCAACGGCGACCGCCACTACTGGCTCGGCCTGGAGCTCGGCGACCGCTGGCGGGACGAGCAGGACGTGCTCGCGGTGATGGCCGAGCGCTGCGGGGTCGTCGACGACCCTCAGCACCGCACCGGGCAGGACACCATCGACCCCGAACTCACCGTCGACGCCCTGGAGCGCATGGCGGCCAGGCTGCGGAAGGCCGCGGACGGCCAGGAGCGCGTGCTCTTCGCGACCGGGCACCCGGGCGGGATGCTCGACGTGCACCGGGCCACCGCCGACGCGCTGCGTGCCGCGGGATGCGAGATCGTACGGATTCCGGGCGGGCTCAGCGCGGACGAGGGCATGGTGTTCCAGTTCGCGGACGTGGCGATGCTGGAGCGCGGCGCGACCCTGTGGCACACGCACTCCCCGGAGCCGATGGCCGCGATCCTGGACGGACTCGCGCGCGACGGCCGGCCGCTGCCGGATCTGGTCGTCGCCGACCACGGCTGGGCGGGCTGTGCGGGCCAGCGCGGCATCGACTCCATCGGGTACGCCGACTGCAACGACCCGGCGCTCTTCATCGGCGAGGCCGAGGGGACCCTCCAGGTCACCGTCCCGCTCGACGACCACGTCACCGACCCGCGCTTCTACGACCCGATGACGGCCTACCTGCTGGGCGCCGCCGGCCTGCTCTGATCCGGCCTGATCTGATCGGGACCCGGCGTCGGGTCCAGATAGACCCGCCGGATGGCGGGGAAGCGCTCGCGCAGCTGCTCCTCGGCCTCCTCGCAGGCCCACTCGATCTCCTCGGCCGTCGAGACGTCCCGGAAGTCGATCTTCGCCGCGATCAGGATCTCCTTGGGCCCCTGGAGCAGGGTGGTCAGCTCCAGGACCCCGACGATGTGCGGCACGGACAGCAGTTCCTCCCGTACGGCCGCCCGCATCTGCTTCGGCAGCGGCCGGCCGATCAGGAGGTTGGCGTTGGAGCGGCCCAGCTCCCAGGCGACGTACACGAGCAGCACGCCGATCAGGATCGACGCGATGCCGTCATAGACGCCGGAGCCGGTCAGCTGGCCGCCGAGCAGGCCGCCCGCGGCGACGAGCAGGCCGACCAGGGCCGCCGAGTCCTCCATCACCACGGCCTTCACCGCGGTGTCCGGGGTGTGGCGCAGATAGTGCCTGACGGGGGCCTTCAGACGGGCGGCCTCGCCGCGGACCTGACGGACGCCGGTGCGCAGCGAGTAGCCCTCCAGGAGGAAGGAGACGCCGAGCACGATGTACGAGACGAGCGGATCGCCCAGTTCCTCGCCGTGGACGAGGGTGTGGATGCCGTCGTACACGGAGAAGACGGCGCCGCCGACGAAGGTGGCGACGGCGGCGAACATCGCCCAGAGGTAGCGCTCGGCGCCGTACCCCAGGGGGTGGTCCTCGTCGGCCGGCTTCTCGCTCCGCTTGAGCGCGGTGAGCAGCAGCACCTCGGTGACCGTGTCGGCGACGGAGTGTGCGGCCTCGGAGAGCATCGCGCTGGATCCGCTGATGACCCCGGCCACGGCCTTCGCCACGGCGATGCCCAGATTGGCGACTGCCGCGACGACGACGGTGGTGGTGCTCTCCGGGGCCTCGCTCTCCGGGACCCCGGGCTGGGCTTGGACATCCTCCACGCTGGTCATAAGTGCGCAGTATGCCCGTTATGGGAGTCAGTCGCGCGGGACGCGGACGACGCCTTCCTGGATCACCGTGACGGCCAGCTGCCCGCTCTGGGTGTAGATGCGGGCCTGGCCGAGCCCCCTGCCGCCCGACGCGGAGGGCGACTCCTGGTCGTACAGCAGCCACTCGTCCGCCCGGAAAGGACGGTGGAACCACATCGCGTGGTCGAGCGAGGCGCCGACGACGTCGCCCACCGCCCAGCCGCCCCGGCCGTGCGCGAGCAGGACCGAGTCCAGCAGGGTCATGTCGGAGACGTAGGTGGCGAGCACGACGTGCAGCAGCGGGTCGTCAGCGAGCTTGCCGTTGGTACGGAACCAGACCTGCGAGCGGGCCTCGCGCGGGGTGCCGACGCTGCCCCACGGCGGGGTGTCGGCATAGCGCAGATCGACGGCGGCACGCGCCTCGACGAGGCGCTGGGCGACGTTCGCGGGGAGGTGACGCGGCAGCATCTCGGCCGCGGTGGGGAGGGTTTCCGGGTCCGGCGCGTCCGGCATCGGCGCCTGGTGCTCCAGGCCCTCCTCGTACGTCTGGAAGGACGCCGAGAGATGGAAGATCGGGTGCCCGTGCTGGATCGCGACGACGCGGCGGGTGGTGAAGGAGCGGCCGTCGCGGATGCGGTCCACTTCGTAGACGATCGGCGCGCCGGGGTCGCCGGGGCGCAGGAAGTACGCGTGGAGGGAGTGCGGAATGGGGCCTCCCCTGCTCGAGCGAAGCCGAGAGCTTGGGGAACGATCGGCGGGCACGGTGCGGCCCGCGGCGACCAGGGCCTGGGCGGCGACCTGGCCGCCGAAGACCCGCGGCACGAGCGCCGAGCGGCTTTCGCCGCGGAAGATGTCCTCCTCGATCCGCTCGAGGTCGAGCAGATCGAGGAGGGCGTCGAGTGACTTGGGCATCGGGGGTCTTAGAGCCCCATGTCCTTCGCGATGATCATCTTCATGACCTCGCTGGTGCCGCCGTAGATGCGGTTGACCCGGTTGTCCGCGTACAGGCGGGCGATCGGGTACTCGTTCATGAAGCCGTACCCGCCGTGCAGCTGCAGGCAGCGGTCGATCACGCGGTGCGCGACCTCGGTGCAGAAGAGCTTCGCGGACGCGGCCTCGGCCGGGGTCAGCTCGTTCGCGTCGAGGGCTTCCAGGGCGCGGTCGACGACGGCCTGGGCCGCGTCCACCTCGGCCTGGCAGGCGGCCAGTTCGAACTTGGTGTTCTGGAACGAGGCGACCGTCTTGCCGAAGACCGTGCGGTCCTGGACGTACTCCTTGGCGAAGCGGACGGCGGCGGCTGCCTGCGCGTACGCACCGAAGGCGATGCCCCAGCGCTCGGAGGCGAGGTTCAGGCCGAGGTAGGAGAAGCCCTTGTTCTCCTCGCCGAGGAGGTCCTCGACGGGGACCTTCACGTCGACGAACGCCAGCTCGGCGGTGTCGGAGACCTTCAGGCCGAGCTTGTCCAGCTTGCGGCCGACCGAGTAGCCCTCGGACTTGGTGTCCACGGCGAAGAGCGAGATGCCGAAGCGGCGGTCGTCCTCGCGCGGGGCGGACGTACGGGCGCAGACGATGACCTTGTCGGCGTGCACACCGCCGGTGATGAAGGTCTTGGCGCCGTTGAGGACGTAGTGCGTACCGTCCTCGGAGAGCTTGGCGGTGGTCTTCATGCCCGCGAGGTCGGATCCGGTGCCCGGCTCGGTCATCGCCAGGGCCCACATCTCCTCGCCGGAGACGAACTTCGGCAGGAAGCGCTTCTTCTGCTCGTCGGTGGCGAGCATCTTGATGTACGGCAGGCCGAGCAGCACGTGCACGCCGGAGCCGCCGAAGGACACGCCCGCGCGGGCGGTCTCCTCGTACATCACGGCCTCGAACTTGTACGAGTCGATGCCCGCGCCGTCGAACTCCTCGGGGACGCGGATGCCGAAGATGCCCAGCTCGGCGAGCTTGTAGTAGAACTCGCGCGGCGCCTGGCCGGCGGCGAACCACTCGTCGTAGACCGGGGCGACCTCGGTCTCGATGAAGGCGCGGAGGGTCTCCCGGAACGCCTCGTGGTCCTCGTTGAATACGGTACGGCGCACGGGGGAGCCTCCTTGTAGATTCACCTAAGCGCTTGCTCAGTAGAAGTTACCCGCCAGTCATTCTTTATGTCCAGAGTGAGCCTCAGCACTCCGCAGCGCGAACCAGAGCTCCGTGCGTACGTCCATGTCGTCCAGATCGGCGTCGAGCAGGGCCGCGCAGCGGGCGATGCGCTGGCGGACGGTGTTGCGGTGGACGGCGAGCGCGACGGCGGTACGGTCCCAGCTGCCGTGCAGCGCCAGCCAGGTGCGGAGGGTCCCGGGGAGCGGGCCGCCGCCCAGCGGGGTGAGGAGCTCGCGGGCGTACGCGGCTGCCTCGTCCGGGTCGGTGAGCGCGGCCAGACCCGATCCGCGATGGCGGACCAGGGCCGTCCGGGTGGCCTCGGCGCGGTGCAGGGCGCGGGCGGCCTCGGCGTCGGCGACGGGGAGGCGGTGGGGCTGCGACGGGGCGCCGGCTCCCAGGGTCCAGCCGGGCTGCGGGGCCGGCTCCTGGCCGGCCGGGAGCAGGATCCGTACGGTGCCGTCCGGCTGCACGTCCACGAGCGGGCTGCCGAGCGTGGGCGGCGGGCCTTCGCCGTGGGCGTGCACGACGGTCCAGGGCGCGTCGCCCAGGAGGGGCGCGACCTCTGCCGCCTCCGCGCCGAGGAGCATCCGGACGAGTGCGGAGGAGCGGGCGGACTCGTCGGCGCCCTGCCGTTCGGCGGTGAGGAGGGAGAGGAGGACGACGGCGACACCGGCGATGGTGTGGTCGCCGGGCTCGCGGTAGGGGGTGGCGATGGCGAGGCTCGCGCGGGTGGTGAGGGCGTAGGCGCTGAGGTGGGCCGACCCGACGGTGTCGGAGGCGGAGACGGGGCGTGGGCGGAGGCTCTCCCCTGACCCGCCCCTTCCCGAAACCATGGGCGCTGCCCCCGGACCCCCGTACGCGACCTCCGGCC
>NZ_JAFLRJ010000471.1 GCF_017315755.1 Streptomyces beijiangensis | reverse complement strand
CCAGGCCCAGTTCACCGAGACCCCGCTGCCGCCCGAGCGCGGCGTCTCCTTCGCCGACACCCGCGCCTGGGCGATGCGCCACCTCGACGAACCGGTCACCCTCACCGACCTGGCCCGCCAGGCAGGTGTCTCCGTGCGCACCCTCTCGCGCCGCTTCCAGGCGGAGACCGGCGTCTCGCCGCTCCAGTGGCTCCTCCACCAGCGCATCGAGCGCGCGCGGGAACTCCTGGAGACCACCGCCCTCCCCATGGACAGGATCGCCCGCTCCAGCGGCCTCGGCACCGCCGACTCACTGCGCGCGCACCTCCTGCGCAGGACGGGCCTGACCCCCTCCGGATACCGCGCGTCCTTCAGCCGGATCGCAACCGCACGCTGACCGGCCGACGTCTTCCGCCCCATGATCCGTAGAGCTCTCCCCACCGATGTCGACACCATCGCCGCCTTCCACGCGCTNNGCTTCTACGCCCGCCACGGCTGGGCGGTCGAAGGCGAGGCCGAGCGCGCCGCCGACTACGACCATGTGTCGATGGTGCTCACCGTGCCGTCAGGGGAATGACCAGGTGGGGGACCGTGTTGTCCCCACAGAAGACGAATCGCCCCCCTGGAGAGAAGAAGCCACATGCGCGTCGAGATCTGGTCCGACATAGCCTGCCCCTGGTGCTACGTCGGCAAGGCCCGTTTCGAGAAGGCCCTCACCGCCTTCCCGCACCGCGACCAGGTCGAGGTCGTGCACCGCTCCTTCGAGCTCGACCCGAACCGCGCCAAGGGCGACTCCGGACTGGTCATCCCGATGCTCGCGAAGAAGTACGGGATGAGCGAGGCGCAGGCCCAGGAAGCCGAGAAGAACCTGGGGACGAACGCCGCCGCCGAGGGCCTGGCCTACCTCACCGAGGGCCGCGACCACGGCAGCACCTTTGACATGCACCGACTGCTGCACTTCGCCAAGGAGCAGGGCCGCCAGGACCAGCTGATCGGCATCCTCTACCGCGCGAACTTCGCCGACGAGCGCTCCGTCTTCGACGACGACGACCGCCTGGTGGAGCTCGCCGTCGAGGCCGGACTCGACGCGGACGCCGCCCGCGCGGTCCTCGCGGACCCGTCCGCGTACGCCGACGACGTACGCACCGACGAGCGCGAGGCCGCCGAGCTCGGCGCCAACGGTGTGCCGTTCTTCGTCCTGGACCGCGCCCTCGGAGTCTCCGGCGCCCAGCCCGCCGAGGTCTTCACCCAGGCCCTCCACCAGGCCTGGGACGCCAAGCCGCGGCTGGCGACGATCAGCGGCGCCGACGGCGAGGTCTGCGGCCCCGACGGGTGCGCCGTACCGGGTGCCACGACCGACGCATAAGCATCACTTAGAGGTACCCGCCAACTTTTCGCAATGGACGAGCAGTTGGCGGGGCCTCAGAGTGAGATGCATGGAATCTCTCGCACCCACCGCCTTCACACCCGGGACCACCTACCTCAACACCGCGAGCACCGGTCTGCTCCCGGGCGCCGCTGTCACCGCGATGCACGAGGCGACGCTGTCGGCTTCCATCGGTCTCCCGCTGGACATGTTCGCCGATGTGGAGGCTTCCCGCGCCATCTTCGCGCGCCTCGCCGGAGTCCCTGTCTCGCGCGTGGCCGCCGGGGGATCGGTCGCTGTCTACACGGGTCTGATCGCGACATCGCTCCCCGAAGGGGCCGAGGTCCTGGTGGCGGAAGACGACTTCAGCTCCCTCATCAACCCTTTCTTCGTACGGACGGACCTCAAGGTCCGCACCGCACCCCTGGAGTCCCTCGCGGAGGCGATCCGCCCCGGCACCGCCCTGGTCGCGGTCAGCTCGGTCCAGTCCGCGGACGGCCGCCTCGCCGACCTGTCATCGATCCGTACCGCGGCCCGCGCGCACGGCGCCCGTACCCTCGTCGACGCCTCGCAGTCCGCGGGCTGGCTGCCGATGACGGCGGCCCAGGACGACTACACGGTCGCCGTCGCCTTCAAATGGCTCACCTGCCCGCGCGGGATCACCTTCTTCGTCGTCCCCGAGGACCTGGGCGGCCTGACACCGGTCTTCGCGGGCTGGGTCGCGGGGGAGGAGCCCTGGGACTCCTGCTACGGCCCCGTCGCCGAACTCGCCCACTCCGCCCGCCGGTTCGACGAGAGCCCGAGCCTGTTCTCGTACGCCGGGGCCCGCCACTCCCTGGCGCTGGTCGAGGAGATCGGCCCGGAGCGGATCCACGCCCACAACACCGCCCTCGCCGACCGCTTCCGCGCCGGACTCGCCCGCCTGGGCCACCCGGTGGTCGCGGCCCCCGGATCGGCCATCGTGTCGGCGCCGGGACTCGGCCACCGCCAGCCCGATCTCAGCGAGGCGGGCGTCCAGCTCTCCGACCGTGCGGGGAATCTGCGCGCCGCGTTCCACCTCTACACCACGGCGGACGACGTGGACCGGGCGCTGGAAGTCATCGGAGGCTGAACTCCGTCAGCTGAACTCTGTTAGCTGAACTCCGTTACCTGCCCGGGCAGTTCGCCGTGTCCGTGCAGAGGTTCTCCTCGACCTTGGAGAGCAGACGGACCAGCTCGTCCCGTTCCTCGCCGGAGAGGCCGACGAGGGTGTGCTCCTCCAGTGAGACCCAGGCGCCCTCGACCTCGCCGAGCAGGGCGCAGCTCTCGTCCGTCGCCTCGACCAGCACGGCCCGCCGGTCGTGCGGGTCGGGGCAGCGGCGTACATGACCGGCCTGCTCCAGGCGCTGGAGCATCTTGGTGACGGTGGACGGGTCCACGTCCAGCGCCTTGATCAGCTCGGACTGACGCACCGGACCCGAGTCCCAGAGACGCATCATCAGCAGCTCCTGCCCCGGATAGAGGCCGGCCTCCTTGAGAGCCTTGCCCGCCGCGATGCGGTGCAGCCGGGCGACCCGGGAGACGAGATGGCTGACGGGGCCTCCGCGTGCGGCACTGGGGAGGCCGGTACAGAGAGGGTCTGCGGGCGCGTCGGAAGTCATGACACGAGATTACCTTGGTCGGCCAAGTAATGCGCTATGGTGGTGCTCGTCGGATTACTTGGCCGACCAACTTAATGGCATTACGTCCTGGGAGCAGTCATGACCACCGTGTTCGATCCGATCGACCTGTCCGGTACGCAGCTCACCAACCGCATCGCCATGGCGCCGATGACCCGCAGCCGGGCAGGCGAGGGCGGCACGGCCACGGACCTCACCGTCGAGTACTACGCCCAGCGCGCCTCGGCCGGCCTCATCATCACCGAGGGCATCCAGCCGTCGGTGGTCGGCCAGGGCTACCCCTTCACCCCCGGCCTGCACAGCGCCGAGCAGGTCGCCTCCTGGCGGAGGGTGACGGACGCGGTCCATGCTCAGGGCGGCAGGATCTTCGCCCAGCTCATGCATGCCGGCCGTATCGGCCACCCGGTCCTGCTCCCGGAGGGCCAGACCCCCGTGAGCGCCTCGCCCGTCACCCCGGCGGGACAGCTCTTCACCGCCGAGGGCATGAAGGACTTCACGGAGCCGCGCGAGCTGACGGACGCCGAAATCCGCGCGACCATAGCGGACTTCGCGGCGGCGGCCCGCAACGCGGTCGACGCGGGCTTCGACGGAGTCGAACTGCACGGCGCCAACGGCTACCTCATCCACCAGTTCCTGGCCCCCGGCACCAACCTGCGCACCGACGAGTGGGGCGGCGAGGCCGAGGCCCGGATCCGTTTCGCGGTGGAGACGGTCAAGGCGGTCGTGGCGGAGATCGGCGCGGAGCGCACGGGGCTGCGGATCTCCCCGGCCAACCCGTACAACGACATCGACGAGCCGCTGGAGGAGGCCGAGACGGTCTACCCGGCGCTGGTGAAGGAGATCGAGCCGCTGGGCCTGGCGTACCTCCACGTCATGGAGAACGCCGAAATCCGCGACCTCACGCTGGCCCTGCGCAAGCAGTTCTCCGGCACGTTCGTCATCAACGTGCTGGGTCCCACGGGCCCCGACGACCACAAGGTGATCGACGACGGGATCGCGGACCTCATCTCGTACGGCGCACTCTTCCTGGCCAACCCGGACCTGCCGGCACGCCTGAAGGCGGGCGGCCCGTTCAACACCCCCGACTCGGCGACGTTCTTCGGCGGCGACGCGAAGGGCTACACGGACTACCCGGCGCTGGGTGCGTGACGCGGGACGGGGCCGGGGGCAGAGCCCCCGGCCCCCGGGCGTACCTCAGGCGCGG
This sequence comes from Streptomyces beijiangensis, assembly GCF_017315755.1. Lineage (GTDB taxonomy): Bacteria > Actinomycetota > Actinomycetes > Streptomycetales > Streptomycetaceae > Streptomyces > Streptomyces beijiangensis. The sequence goes on along the minus strand of NZ_JAFLRJ010000471.1, from coordinate 2,378 downwards.
TACGAACCGATCGACGCCAGCGCGGGCAGCGCCTTGCTGCTGTAGTCGAACAGGGCCTGGTTCTCCCAGTTGTTGCCGGAGGAGGCGTTGGTCGGGTCCCAGCCGTTGCCGGTGACCGCCGTCCAGAATCCCTCCCAGTAGACGTAGCCGAGGCCCATGCCGTTCGGGGTGGCGGCGACGGTGTCGGCGACCGCCCGCACCCAGGCGTTCTGGCCGGCGGACGTGGCCGGGTAGCCGGAGGTGAGCTGGCTGCTGGCGTTGACCAGGTTGGCGAAGCCGTCCTTGTCGGTGAGCGTCCAGGGGTACGCGGTCTCGGCGACCAGCGCCGGGGTGCCGTAACGGGCCGTGACATAGGCCAGGTTGGCCGCGAGGTCCGTGAGGGCGCCGTGCCAGTAGGGATAGAAGGACATCCCGATCACGTCCCAGGCCACGCCCCGCGACTTCATGTTGTCGAAGAACCACGTGTAGAGGCTCTGCGTACCGCCGTTGGACAGATGCAGGATCGTACGGACGCCGGGCGTGGTCGCCTTGGCGGCGCTGATGCCGGACTTGAGGAACGTCGCTAGGTTGTCCAGGTTGTCCCAGTTGCCGGTCGGCCACAGGACGCCGCCGTCGGTCTCGTTGCCGATCTGTACCAGGTCGGCCGGGGTGCCCTGGGCGACGAGGGCGCCGAGGACGTCGGCGGTGTGGTTGTAGACGGCCGTGGACAGCTGGGCCACCGTGTAGTTCGCCCAGGCCGCGGGCTTGGCCTGGTTCGCCGGGTCGCACCAGGTGTCGGAGTAGTGGAAGTCGACGAGGAGCTTGATGCCCTTCGCCTTCAGGCGCACGGCGAGCGGGAGGATGTGCGCCTCGTTGTTGTAGCCGTCGGCCGGGTTGACCCAGACTTTCAGGCGGGCGTGGCTGATGCCGGCGGTCGACATCAGCTGTACGGCGTCGGTCTTCGTGCCGCTGGTGGAGTAGTACACCCCGCCCAGCGCCTCGGACTTGGGGAGCGAGGAGATGTCGATCCCGCGGACCGACAGCGAGGTGGCGGCCGAGGCGCTGCCCGCGGTCGCGGTGAGGAGGGCGGGCGCGGCCACGGAAGCGGCGGCGGCTTTGAGCAACGTACGTCTGCGCATGGTGATCCTCCCGGATCAGAGGTGCGGGTACGGGTGCGTGCGGGTGTGCCGATGTGCGGGTGGTGCGCCGGAGGCGGGGCGGGTGTCAGCCCCGGTAGTGGCCCAGGGTCTTCAGGCCGGGCAGCGCCTTGTCGTCGAAGTCGAACAGCGCGAGGTTCTCCCAGGCGTTGCCGGACGTCGCGTCCGTCGGGTCCCAGCCATTGCCCTTGCGGTACGTCCAGACGCCTTCCCAGTAGCAGTAGCCGAGGCCCTTGCCGCCGGGGATCGAGGCCTGGAGGTCGGCCACGGCGCGCAGCCAGGCCGCCTGGCCCTCGGGTGTCGCGGGAAAGCCTGCGGTCAGCTGGGAGGGGTCGTACAGGATGTCGTTCGTCGCGTCCTCGCTCTCCAGCGTGAACGGGTAGGCCGTCTCCGCGATCACGACCGGCTTGTCGTAACGGGCCGCCAGGTCGGTCATGTTGGCGAGCGCGGTAGCCAGGTCGCCGTGCCAGAACGGGTAGTACGACTGGCCGATGATGTCGAAGTCCAGGCCGTACGAGACCGCGTTGTCGAACCACCAGCGTGATGTGCCGTTGTCGCCGCCCGAGGCGATGTGGAGCATCGTGCGGACGCGCGGGGTGGTGTCGCGGGCGGCGGTGAGACCGGCCTTGAGGAACGCGGCCTGGGTGGCCCAGCCTCCGGAGCCTTCGCCCCAGTTCTTGCCCTCGGGCCACAGCAGGCCGCCGTTGATCTCGTTGCCGATCTGTACGAGGTCGGCGGGCGTGCCCTGTCGCTTGAGCGAGCCGAGCACGTCCGCGGTGTGGTCGTAGACGGCGCGGGTCAGGCCCGCCACGTCCAGGTTCGCCCAGGCGGCGGGCTTGGTCTGGTGCGCCGGGTCGGCCCAGATGTCGGAGTAGTGGAAGTCGATCCAGATGCCGATGCCCGCCTTCTTGAGGCGGCGGGCCAGCGGGAGGATCTGCTTCTTGGTGTTGTAGCCGTCGGCCGGGTTCACCCACACCTTCAGGCGGGCGTGAGTGACGCCGGAGTCGGCGAGGATACGGATGGCATCGTCGCGTCGGCCGTCGGCGTGCCGGTAGACGGCGCCGAAGTCCTCGTCCTTGGGGAGCGAGGAGATGTCCACGCCGCGTATCTCAAGGCGGCGGTGGCTGGGGGCGGCGGTGTTCGCCAGGGCGGGTGCCGCAGTCAGGACGGGGGCTGCCAGTGCGGCTGCTCCGGCGGCCGCGAGGACGGTGCGTCTGCGCATGTCAAAGGTTCCCTTCGGGG
>NZ_JAFLRJ010000470.1 GCF_017315755.1 Streptomyces beijiangensis | reverse complement strand
CTGTGTACGGAGGCGGGCGCGCGAGCACGGTCGTCGCGCCCGCCTCCGTACACAGCTCCGCCAGGCCTTCGCCGGGTACGACCGCCACCACCGCGCGCTGGATCTGCTCGCGCGCCTCGACGGCAGCGGCCGCGAAGTGGGTGATACGGATCCGGTACGGGCGTCCGGCCTCGACGCCCGCCTCGATCGCCGCCCCCGCGTCGTCCACATGGACGTGGACGTTCCACAGGCCGTCGCCGCCGACCACGACCAGGGAGTCGCCGAGCCCGTCCAGGCGCGTACGCAGCCGGGCCACGGCCCCGTCGCCCGCCTCCAGCAGATAGATCACTTCGAAGGCCGGCCCGCCGACTTCGAGGTCGGGGGCGCAGTCGTCGGCCACTACGTGGATCCCGTGGCCCCGGCCCTGCGCCGCCGGGGTCTCCCCTGACAGGGCTCCCACCAGCGCGGCCAGCACATCCACCAGACCCCGCCCGCCCGCGTCCACGACGCCCGCGCGCCCCAGCACGGCCAGTTGCCCCGGGGTCTCCTGCAGAGCCGCCCTGGCGCCGTCGTACGCCGCCCTGGCCACCTTCGCGGACCCGCCCTCGGTCGCGGCGGCCGCATCGGCCGCCGCGGTGGCCACCGTCAGCATCGTGCCTTCGACCGGGTGTGCGACCGCCTGGTACGCCGATGAGGCCGCCCTGCGCAGTGCCCGCCGCAGCAGTCCGGCGTGATCCTGCTCACCCGGCAGGTCACCCGGCCGCTCCACCCGTGGCTCGGCCAGCACCTCGGACATCCCCCGCAGCAGCTGCGCCAGGATCGTCCCGGAGTTGCCGCGGGCCCCGATCAGCGCCCCGTGCGCCATCGCGCGGATCACGTCCGCCGTCTCGGGGGTCTCGGTGCCGTACCCCGTGAAGACCGCCTCGACCGCCTGGGAAGCGGACTCCAGGGTCAGGTAGAGGTTGGTTCCGGTGTCCCCGTCCGCGACCGGATAGACGTTGATCGCGTCGATCTCCTCGCGGTCGCTGCCCAGCGCGTCCAGTGCGAGCGAGCACCAGGTGCGTACCGCGACGGCATCGAGATCGTCGGGGGTCTGCGGCACCTGGCGTTCTCCTTGACTCCGTGAGCAGCGGGGTTGCACCGCAGGGTAGACCCCGGGGAGGACAAGGGGCCGGGGCAGGGGCCGTCCCGGACATGGTAGTTTCGTATCTCCGAAGCCGCCGTTGTATGCTGCTTCGGTTGCCCGGTGAGAGCCGGGCCAATTCCCCCCGGCAAGCCACCATCAGTCAGCTGATTCCGGTGCGCCGGAATTCACTGTAAATCTGAAGTCTTTGGAGTGACCCGTGGCTGCCAACTGCGACGTCTGTGGCAAGGGGCCGGGCTTCGGCAATAGCATTTCCCACTCGCACCGCCGTACGCCTCGTCGCTGGAATCCCAACATCCAGCGCGTGCGTGCCGTGGTCGGTCGGACGCCGAAGCGGCTCAACGTCTGCACCTCGTGCATCAAGGCCGGCAAGGTCTCGCGCTAACGCCGACGGTTCGTCGTTGCGCAGCCCCTTGCGGTTGCCTTGAAAAGCCGGTCCACCTCGGTGGACCGGCTTTTTCGTGCGCTCATTCGCCTGCGGGTACGTCCCTGAAGCGCCAGCCGTGGTCCACCGGGCCGATCCCCCCGCCGAGCGGGAACCCGGCCGCGATCGCGCCCGTGACGTAACGCTTTGCCGCCGCCACCGCCTCGGGCACCGGAAGTCCCAGTGCCAGATACGAGGCGACCGCCGAAGCCAGCGTGCACCCCGTTCCGTGCGTATGACGGTTGTCGAGCCTCGGCGCCCGCAGCCAGTGCTTCTCGCTGCCGTCCGTCAGCAGGTCCACCGCCTCGCCGGCCAGGTGCCCGCCCTTGATCAGCGCCCACCGCGGCCCGTACTCCAGGACCGCGTCCGCCGCCCGTACGAGATCGGCCTCGGACTCCACCCGCACACCGGTCAGCTGTGCGACCTCGTCCAGGTTCGGGGTGGCCACGGTCGCCACGGGAAGCAGTTTGGTCCGTACGGAATCGAGCGCAGAGGCGGCGAGCAGCGGATCCCCGTGCTTGGAGACCCCCACCGGGTCCACGACGACCGGGACGCCGGTCCCCGCGAGCAGTTCGGCGACCGTCTCGACGAGCTCCGCCGACGCCAGCATCCCGGTTTTCACCGCGTCGACGCCGATGTCGTCGACGACGGCCCGGTACTGGGCCCGCACGGCCTCGGCCGGCAGCTCCCACGCGCCGTGTACGCCCAGTGAATTCTGCGCGGTGACCGCGGTCAGCACGCTCATCCCGTGCACGCCGAGCGCCAGCATCGTCTTGAGGTCGGCCTGGATGCCCGCACCGCCCCCGGAGTCGGAGCCCGCGACCGTGAGAACAAGGGGCAGTGTCATGATCCGTCGCTCCCGAAGTGGTCCCAGCCGCCCTTGCTCGTCCAGGGGGCGCCGTCGACGGTCACCTGGGGCAGTGCGGAGGGGTTGAGTACCTCGCCGATGACCTTCCAGCGGGCGGGGAGCTTCACGTCGGGCGGGAAGGTCGCCACGATCGCGTGGTCCTCTCCGCCGGTGAGCACCCACTGCAGCGGGTCGACGCCGACCGCCTGCCCGATGTCGTTCATCTGCGAGGGGATGTCGATGAGGCCGGCCCGCAGGTCGATGCGGACCTTGCTGGCCTCGGCGATATGGCCGAGGTCGGCGACCAGGCCGTCGCTCACGTCGGTCATCGCGGTCGCGCCGAGCCCGGCGGCCGCGGGGCCCGCGTGGTACGGCGGCTCGGGCCTGCGGTGCGCCTCGACGAAGGCGCGCGGCGAGCGGAACCCCCGGGAGAGCACGGCGAATCCGGCCGCCGACCAGCCCAACCATCCGGTGACGGCGACGACATCGCCCGGCTGCGCGCCGGAGCGGAGCACCGGCTCGTGGTTGCGCAGATCACCAAGTGCCGTGATGGCCACGGTGATCGTGTCCCCGCGCACCACATCGCCGCCGACCACGGCCGCGCCCGCGACCTGGCATTCGTCGCGGATCCCGTCCATGAGCTCGACGGGCCAGGCGGCGGGCAGCTCGGCGGGTACGACGAGGCCGAGCAGGATCGCCGTCGGCACCGCGCCCATGGCGGCGATGTCGGCGAGGTTCTGCGCCGCCGCCTTGCGCCCGACGTCGTACGCCGTGGACCAGTCGCGGCGGAAGTGCCGCCCTTCGAGCAGGATGTCCGTGCTCGCCACGACCCTCCGGTCGGGTGCGGACACGACCGCGGCGTCGTCGCCGGGTCCCAGCCGTACCGCCGGAGTGGTGGTGAGCCGGGAGGTGAGCTCTCTGATCAGCCCGAACTCGCCGAGCTCCCCCACGGTGCCCTTCATACGTGTACCCCTTCTGCCCCAGTGCGCTTGCGGTCGCGGGCGGTGCCTGCTGTCGGTACCGTCGACAGTGACAGCGCCCCTGACGTCAACCGTGACGTCAACTCTGTTCTTCGTACGCCCCGATGTGTGCGACAACCGGGCGCGGGGGTCTCCCCGCAGCCCGGAACGACGCGATACCTTGGCGTCCCTTTCCTCTCCCCACAAGATCCTCGTGGCCCCCTGGAGGTTCCGTGGTACAGGCGTACATCCTCATCCAGACCGAGGTGGGCAAGGCGTCGACCGTCGCTGATCTCATCGGGAAGATTCCCGGTGTCATACAGGCCGAGGACGTGACAGGACCGTACGACGTGATCGTGCGCGCCCAGGCCGACACCGTCGACGAACTCGGTCGCATGGTGGTCGCCAAGGTCCAGCAGGTGGACGGCATCACCCGCACTCTGACCTGCCCGGTGGTGCACCTGTAGCCCCGTCTACGCTGGGCCGGTGACTTCATCGCGCCGCCGGCTCCTCTCTTTTCCCGCCATAGCGCTGCTGCTTGCCGCGGCGGGCTGTTCCTCGGCGGACGACGCGGCACAGGTCGCCGTCCCCAAGCCGTCCGCCGACGAGGTGCCCTACTGCGAGGCGCTCGCCAAGGCCCTGCCGCAGACCGTCGCGGGTCTGCGGCGCAGCGATGTCGAGCCGAAGTCCGAACTGACCGCCGGCTGGGGGGACAACGCGGCGATCGTACTGCGCTGCGGTGTCCCCCGGCCCGAGAAGATGGACGACCCGGACGCGCTGGGTGTCGAGGCGGACGGCGTGAAGTGGATGCTGGAGCAGCTGAACAGCGGGCCGCGGTTCACCACGACCTACCGCAAGGTCTACATCGAGGTCGCACTGCCGGAGAAGTACGACCACGACGTGACTCCTCTGTCGGACTTCGCGGCGGCGGTCGCCAAGACCGTCCCGCTCACCGTCAAAGCGTGACGGAGCGCCTCAGCGCAGTCCCGTCGAACGGTTGAGGGCCGCCTGGATGAGCCGGTCGACCAGTTCCTGGTAGCCGATCCCGCTCTCCTGCCACATCCGCGGGTACATCGAGATCGGTGTGAAGCCCGGCATCGTGTTGATCTCGTTGATGACGAACTCGCCGTCCTCGGTGAGGAAGAAGTCCGCGCGGACCAGACCCTCGCACGACACGGCGTCGAAGGCCTCGACCGCGAGCCGCTGCACCTCGGCGGTCTGCTCGGGGGTCAGCGGGGCGGGCACGATCCCGGTCGCCGAGTCGATGTACTTCGCCTCGAAGTCGTAGAAGTCGTGCGCGGTGACCGGCGGGATCTCGGCGGGCACGCTGGCGCGCGGTCCGTCCTCGAACTCCAGTACCCCGCACTCGATCTCGCGGCCGCGCAGCAGGGACTCGACCAGGATCTTGGGGTCGTGGCGCTGGGCCTCCTCGACCGCGTCGTCGAGGCCTTCCAGGGAGTCGACCTTGGTGATGCCCATCGAGGAGCCGCCGCGGGCGGGCTTGATGAAGAGCGGCCAGCCGTGCTCGCCGGCGAAGTCGACGATCTTCTTGCGGGCGGCGGCCGGGTCGAGCTTCCACTCGCGGGGGCGGATCACCTCGTAGGGACCGACCTTCAGCCCGTACGAGATGAAGACCCGCTTCATGTACTCCTTGTCCTGGCCGACGGCCGAGGCGAGGACGCCCGCGCCGACGTACGGGATGCCGGAGAGTTCGAGGAGGCCCTGGAGGGTGCCGTCCTCGCCGTACGGGCCGTGCAGCATCGGGAAGACGACGTCGACCTCGCCCAGCGCCTTGGGCACCGAGCCCTGCTCGCTGTAGACGACTTCGCGGTTGCCCGGGTCGACCGGGAGCACCACGGCGCCGTCGGACGACTCGGCGATCTCCTCGATGGTCGGCATCCTGCGGTCGGTGACGGCCATCCGCTCCGGCTCGTCGGCAGTCAGCGCCCAGCGGCCGTCCGTCGTGATGCCGATGGGCAGCACGTCGTACTTGGTCCGGTCGATGGCGCGCAGGATGGCGCCCGCTGTGACGATCGATACACCGTGTTCGGAGCTGCGTCCGCCGAAGACGACCGCCACACGCGGCTTGCGACGCTGCTGCTCAGGGCTCTGGGGGAGGTTCTCGCTGCTCATATCGCGTTGAGGGTACCGTGCGCCCTCAGCGTCGCTCGGCCTTGGCACTGCGGCCCATCAGCTCCTTGAGCGCCACGAGCGGCGGCTTCCCGTTGTGGACGATGTCCACCACGGTGTCGGCGATCGGCATCTCCACGCCGTGGCGCCGTGCCAGATCGGCCACCGACTCGCAGGACTTGACGCCCTCGGCGGTCTGCCGGGTGATCGCGATGGTCTCCTGGAGTGTCATCCCGCGGCCGAGGTTGAGGCCGAAGGTGTGGTTGCGGGAGAGCGGCGACGAGCAGGTGGCGACCAGGTCGCCGAGGCCGGCGAGACCCGAGAAGGTCAGCGGGTCGGCGCCCATGGCGAGGCCCAGTCGGGTGGTCTCGGCCAGGCCGCGGGTGATCAGCGAGCCCTTGGCGTTGTCGCCGAGCCCCATGCCGTCCGCGATGCCGACGGCGAGACCGATCACGTTCTTCACCGCGCCGCCGAGCTCACAGCCGATGACGTCGGTGTTGGTGTACGGGCGGAAGTACGGGGTGTGGCAGGCGGCCTGGAGCCGCTGGGCGACGGCCTCGTCGGTGCAGGCGACCACGGCGGCCGCGGGCATCCGGCAGGCGATCTCCTTGGCCAGGTTGGGCCCGGTGACGACGGCGATGCGCTCGGAGGGGACCTTGGCGACCTCCTCGATCACCTCGCTCATACGCTTGGCCGTGCCGAGTTCGATGCCCTTCATCAAGGAGACCAGGACGGTGTCGGCGGCCAGCAGTTCGGCCCAGGACGCGAGATTGGCGCGCAGCGTCTGCGAGGGCACGGCGAACACCGCGAACTCGGCGCCCTCCGCGGCCTCCGCGGGGTCCGTGGTGGCCCGCAGCCCTGCCGGGAGTTCGAGCCCGGGGAAGTAGTCGGGGTTGGTGCGGGTGGTGTTGATCGCCTCGACGAGCTCGGCGCGGCGGCCCACGAGGGTGACCTCGCAGCCGGCGTCGGCGAGGACCATGCCGAAGGCCGTACCCCACGATCCGGTCCCGAATACGGCTACTCGCGTCACTTGGTGCCCTCCCCCGCGGCGTTGCGCCGCTCCTCTGCCCGGAACTTGCGGTGGTCGTACGGCTCGGCGGGCGCCCGCTCGCCGCGCAACTCCTCAAGGATGACGGTGATCGCGGCCATGATGACCTCGGTCGCCTCCTTCAGCACCTCGGGTGTCGGCTCCTTGTCGTAGAAGCGCGCGAGATCGACCGGCGGACCGGCCTTCACCTGAAGGGTCTTGCGCGGGAAGAACCGGACCCGCTTCTCCTTGGCGTACGGCGGCATCGCCAAGTTGGCGCCCCACTGCGCCACCGGGATGACAGGGGCCCGGGTGAGCAGGGCGGCGCGTGCGACGCCGGACTTGGCGGTCATCGGCCACTGGCCGGGATCGCGGGTGAGGGTGCCCTCGGGGTAGAAGGCGACGCATTCGCCCTGTCCCACGGCCTCCACGGCGGCGCGGAAAGCGCCGAAAGCGCTGGTGGACTCGCGGTAGACGGGGATCTGGCGGGTGCCGCGCAGCAGGGTGCCGACGACAGGTGCCTTGAAGAGGGCCGCCTTGGCCAGGAATCGGGGAACTCGGCCACTGTTGTACTGGAAGTGGCCGTAGGAGAACATGTCGAGATACGAGTTGTGATTGACCGCCGTGATAAATCCGCCGTCGGCCGGAATGTTCTCCATTCCGTTCCAGTCCCGCTTGAACAGAACAATCAGCGGCGGTTTGGCGATGGCCGCCGCCAGGCGGTACCAGAAGCCGATTCTGCGGCGGGACACTCGGAGGCCTTCCTGTCGGTCGTGGCTGCTGCCTGGCTACCGACCGTCAAGTCTCGCCCCAGGCCCCTGCTCTGTCGAGAACACCGTACGCCCGGGCCCCGCAGCCGGACATCGCGGGCTCGGGCCACAATGGGGCCGATGCCGAACACGGATCGGACCGCGGCCTGGTCCCTCGTCGTACCCCTGAAGCCCTTGGCGCTGGCGAAAAGCAGGCTCGCGGCGGCGACGGGTGATGCCCTGCGCCCGGGCCTCGCGCTGGCCTTCGCGCAGGACACCGTGGCCGCCGCGCTGGCGTGCCCGGCCGTACGGGATGTGGCCGTCGTCACGGATGATCCCCTGGCCGCCGCGGAACTGACCGCACTGGGCGCCCGAATAGTGCCGGATGCCCTTTCAGCGGGGCTCAACGCCGCTCTGGCGTACGGAGCACGCTCGGTAAGGGATCTGAACCCTTCGGCCGCCGTAGCGGCCTTGAACGCCGATCTGCCCGCGCTGCGTCCCGGGGAATTGCAACGGGTGCTCGAATTCGCGACGGCATTTCCGCGTGCTTTTCTGGCCGACGCGGCAGGAATCGGTACGACATTGCTGTCCGCGGCCCCCGGCATGGAATTGAACCCGGCGTTCGGCGGCCCGTCCCGGCTGCGGCATTCGGCGACGGGCGCCGCGGAAATCCTGCTCGACGGGGTGGAGTCGGTCCGCCGGGACGTGGACACCGGGGACGATCTGCGGGCGGCCGCCGCCCTGGGCCTGGGCCCTTACACCGCTCTGCGGTACGCACCCCTGGCCGGAACGTAAGCTGCGGTCCATGCAGGCGACCGCGTACACGTACGACTCCCAGACCCGCAGCGGCAGTGTGCTGCTCGACGACGGCACCCCGGTGGACTTCGGTGCCCCGGCCTTCGACGCGGGCGGCCTACGGCTGCTGAGGCCCGGTCAGCGGGTGCGGATCGAGACCGAGGGTGAGGGCGGGGCCCGCCGGATCACTCTGGTGACCCTGCAGACCTTCTGAGAGCCCCCTGAACGCGCCGCGGGCCGGGCTCCCCGAGGGGAGCCCGGCCCGGTGCGTGACCGGCCTGTGCCGCTTACTTCTTGCGAGCGGTGGCCTTCTTGGCGGTGGTCTTGCGCGCCGTGGCCTTCTTTGCCGGAGCCTTCTTCGCCACTGCCTTCTTGGCGGGAGCGGTCTTCTTGGCGGTGGCCTTCTTCGCAGTGGCCTTCTTCGCCGGAGCAGCCTTCTTGGCCGTCGTCTTCTTGGCTGCAGCAGCCTTCTTGACGGCGGTGGCCTTCTTGGCCGGGGTGGCCTTCTTGGCGGCGACTGCCTTCTTCGCCGGCGTGGCCTTCTTGGCTGCGACCGCCTTCTTGGCGGTGGCCTTCTTGGCCGCCACTGCCTTCTTCACGGTCGTACGGGTGGAAGAACCGCCCGAGAGGCTGCCCTTGGGCGCCTTCTTGACGGCCACGTCGTTCTTCGGGAGCTTCTTGGAGCCGCTGACCAGGTCCTTGAAGCCCTGACCCGCACGGAAGCGGGGCACCGAGGTCTTCTTGACCCGGACGCGCTCACCCGTCTGCGGGTTGCGGGCGTAGCGGGCCGGACGGTCGACCTTCTCGAACGAGCCGAAGCCCGTCACGGAGACACGGTCGCCGTTGACCACGGCACGGACGATCGCGTCGAGTACCGCGTCGACTGCGTCTGCGGCCTGCTGGCGGCCGCCGACCTTGTCGGCAATCGCTTCTACGAGCTGCGCCTTGTTCACGTCTTCCCCTTCGGAGACATAGCCGGAACGAAACTGTTCTGGCTTTTTCGCACGTTAGGCAGATATATACCGCAAATCAAACACGAAACGGTCTAATCACCCTTGTGCCGCAACGAAGTCGCTGTCACGGAGTTCCATCAAGGGAGTTGCCATCGGGGAATCGACCCTCGTCGAGGTCCTTCATCAACCGATCCAGGCGCGTTGCTGCATCGGTGAGATCGTGCTTCGCCGCGGCCGTGACGACCAGCAGCTTCCGGGACAGCGCCATCCGTACGCCCTCCGGGACTTGCAGTTCGCGCACCCTGATGTGCGCTTCCTTCAATTGGTCGGCGACTTGTGCGTAGAGCTTGAGTTGGTTGTCGCCTTCCATGCACCGATTGTGCCATCTGGGGCGAGTTGTCGCGCAACGGGGACTCAACAAGCGACTGCGCCCCCTACCTGGCGGCAGGGGGCGCAGTCCTGGAAAAGTGCTGCTCAGACCTCAATTGTACGGGGTTTGTGGGCGGGCCTGGTCGCCTCATAAGCCGCGATGTCCGCTTCGTTCTGAAGGGTGAGGCTGATGTCGTCCAGCCCGTTCAGCAGCCGCCAGCGGGCGTTCTCGTCGAGCTCGAAGTCGGCGCTGATGCCCTCGGCGAGGACCTTCCGCTGCTCCAGGTCGACGGTGATTTCAGCCGTCGGGTCGGCGTCCGTCAGATCCCAGAGCGCGTCCACGACCTTCTGGTCGAGAACTACGGTCAGCAGACCGTTCTTCAGCGAGTTCCCACGGAAAATGTCCGCGAACCGCGAGGAGATGACGGTCTGGAATCCGTAGTTCTGCAGGGCCCAGACGGCGTGCTCACGGGAGGACCCGGTGCCGAAGTCGGAACCGGCCACCAGGACCGTGGCGCCCTTGCGCTCGGGCTTGTTCAGCACGAACTCGGGGTCCTTGCGCCAGGCCTCGAAGAGCCCGTCCTCGAAGCCGTCGCGGGTGACCTTCTTCAGCCAGTGGGCCGGGATGATCTGGTCGGTGTCGACGTTGGAGCGCCGCAGCGGGACCGCCCGGCCGGTGTGCTTGGTGAAAGCTTCCATGGTTCTCAGGCCTCCACGAGGGTCGGAGCGTCGGACAGGTCTGCCGGAGAGGCCAGATGGCCCAGCACCGCGGTGGCTGCGGCGACCTGCGGGGAGACCAGGTGGGTACGGCCGCCCTTGCCCTGCCTGCCCTCGAAGTTGCGGTTGGAGGTGGACGCGGAGCGCTCACCGGGCGCGAGTTGGTCGGGGTTCATGCCCAGGCACATCGAGCAGCCCGCGTGCCGCCATTCGGCGCCCGCGGCGGTGAAGACCTTGTCCAGGCCCTCGGCGACGGCCTCCAGGGCGACCCGGACGGAGCCCGGGACGACCAGCATCCGTACGCCGTCGGCGACTTTGCGGCCCTTCAGCAGTTCGGCCGCGTTGCGCAGGTCCTCGATACGACCGTTGGTGCACGAACCTACGAAGACGGTGTCGACCTTGATGTCGCGCAGCGGCTGTCCGGCCGTCAACCCCATGTACTCCAGGGCCTTTTCGGCGGCCAGGCGCTCCGAAGCGTCTTCGTACGAAGCCGGATCGGGGACGTTCGCCGAAAGCGGCGCACCCTGGCCCGGGTTGGTGCCCCAGGTGACGAACGGGGCCAGCTCCTCGGCCTTGATGAAGACCTCGGCGTCGAAGACCGCGTCGTCGTCCGTCCGCAGGGTCTTCCAGTACGCGACCGCCTCGTCCCACTCCGCGCCCTTGGGCGCGTGGTCGCGGCCCTCCAGGTAGTCGAAGGTGGTCCGGTCGGGGGCGATCATGCCTGCCCGCGCGCCCGCCTCGATCGACATGTTGCAGATGGTCATGCGGGATTCCATCGAGAGCTTCTCGATGGCGGAGCCGCGGTACTCCAGGATGTATCCCTGGCCGCCGCCGGTGCCGATCTTCGTGATGACGGCGAGGATCAGGTCCTTGGCGGTGACGTCCTCGGGCAGTTCGCCGTCGACGGTGATGGCCATGGTCCTGGGGCGGGCCAGCGGCAGCGTCTGGGTGGCCAGCACATGCTCGACCTGCGAGGTGCCGATGCCGAACGCCAGCGCGCCGAAGGCGCCGTGGGTGGAGGTGTGCGAGTCGCCGCAGACCACGGTGGTGCCGGGCTGGGTCAGGCCGAGCTGCGGTCCCACCACGTGGACGACGCCCTGCTCGACATCGCCCAGCGAGTGCAGCCGTACGCCGAAATCGGCGGCGTTCTTGCGCAGCGTCTCCAGCTGGATCCGCGATACCGGGTCGGCGATCGGCTTGTCGATGTCGATGGTCGGGGTGTTGTGGTCCTCGGTGGCGATGGTGAGGTCGAGCCGCCGGACCTGCCGTCCGTTCTGCCGCAGACCGTCGAAGGCCTGTGGGCTGGTCACCTCGTGCAGCAGGTGCAGATCGATGAAGAGAAGGTCGGGCTCGCCCTCCGCGCGCCTGACGACATGGTCGTCCCAGACCTTCTCCGCGAGTGTCCTACCCATCGCTTTCCCTCCGGCCGGCGCCTTCGCCGGCCCAACTAGAGACCGTGGTGCCCCCGTCCGAACCCCCGAACCGGGCGGTGGCGTGCGGCCGTTGTGCGGCCGCCCCTACAGGGTGACAAGTTCCCCTGGAAATTGAACTTGCGTTTCACAGAGTGAGACGCGAATATCGTTGCATGGACAACTCTAGCGGCGTCGGCGTTCTCGACAAGGCGGCTCTCGTCTTGAGCGCCCTGGAGTCCGGTCCGGCCACCCTCGCAGGGTTGGTCGCGGCCACCGGACTCGCACGACCCACGGCACACCGGCTCGCCGTGGCACTGGAACACCACCGGATGGTGGCGCGGGACATGCAGGGCCGTTTCATTCTCGGCCCCCGGCTCTCCGAGCTGGCGGCAGCGGCCGGTGAGGACCGTCTGCTGGCAACGGCGGGGCCCGTACTGACACATCTGCGCGATGTGACCGGCGAGAGCGCGCAGCTCTATCGCCGCCAGGGCGACATGCGGATCTGCGTGGCCGCCGCCGAGCGGCTCTCGGGTCTGCGGGACACGGTCCCCGTGGGCTCCACGCTGACGATGAAGGCCGGCTCCTCGGCCCAGATCCTGATGGCCTGGGAGGAGCCGGAGCGCCTGCACCGGGGCCTCCAGGGGGCCCGCTTCACGGCGACCGCTCTCTCGGGCGTACGTCGCCGGGGCTGGGCCCAGTCGATCGGCGAGCGCGAGCCGGGCGTGGCCTCGGTCTCTGCGCCCGTGCGCGGCCCCTCCAACCGTGTGGTGGCCGCCGTCTCGGTCTCCGGACCGATCGAGCGCCTGACGCGCCACCCGGGCCGGATGCACGCCCAGGCGATCATCGACGCGGCGGGCCGCCTCTCGGAGGCCCTGCGCCGCACCGGCTGACCCCTCGGGGCCGGCTCCCTCTCCGGCCCCTCACCTACGTCCAGTTACGGCCCATCCGCTTCAACGCCGCAGCGGCTGGGCCGTAGTTGATGTCCGGGCCGGCCGGACACAACGAAGAAGCCCTCCCCCGGATACCTCTGGGGAAGGGCTTGTTCTGCATGTACCCCCGACCGGATTCGAACCGGCGCTACTGCCGTGAGAGGGCAGCGTGCTAGGCCGCTACACAACGGGGGCTTGCTGGTACTGCTACTGCGTACTGCGCTGGGCTACCAGGACTCGAACCTAGAACAACGGAACCAGAAACCGCCGTGTTGCCAATTACACCATAGCCCAAAATGGTCTATACCAGACCAGTACCCCCGACCGGATTCGAACCGGCGCTACTGCCGTGAGAGGGCAGCGTGCTAGGCCGCTACACAACGGGGGCCCTAGCGATCCTGCGTCTCAAGTCCATCGGGTGCGACCCAAATGATCTCGCGGGAAGGATCTGTACCCCCGACCGGATTCGAACCGGCGCTACTGCCGTGAGAGGGCAGCGTGCTAGGCCGCTACACAACGGGGGCTTGTCTTGCTCTGTACTGCTTGTTCTGCGCTGGGCTACCAGGACTCGAACCTAGAATGACGGTACCAGAAACCGTAGTGTTGCCAATTACACCATAGCCCACCAAAACACAACCCCCAGACGGGGGTTTGTTCGGCTTGCGCTCCCCGCTCCGGCCTTTCGGCCCGGTCGGCGGCGCAGGAAGAACATTACCTGAAGGTGGACGGCGCTCCAAAACGGGTATTGCCCCGCAGCAGGTCAGGAAGCTGGCCAAGTCCGGTGATCCTGATCAGCTCGGGACGTCCGCCCACGTCCTGGCGGTCGAGCCAGACGGCCGCGAGACCGGCCGCGGCGGCTCCCGTGGCGTCGATGTCGGGCTGGTCACCGACGTACAGCACCTCGTGCGGCTCCAGGGCGAGGGCGTCGCAGGCGGCGTGGAAGGCCCCTGGCTCGGGCTTGGAGACACCCAGCTCGGCGGCACACAGGAGGAGCTCGAATCGGTCCCGTACGCCGAGGATGCGCAGCTTGCGCTCCTGGTGGTGGGCGGCGGAGTTCGACAGGACGGCATGGCGGTAGTCGGCCGCGAGGAGATCGAGGGCGGGGACGGTGTCGGGGAACAGGGACCAGGCGGCCTCGAAGTGGACGATGTAGCGGTCGAACCAGGCGTCCGCCTCCTCGTCGCTCAGCACCGCCCCCGTGAAGCCGCGGACGCGGTCGCGCCGCTGCCCCTGGAAACCGGCCTCACCGGCGGCGAAGCGCGCCCAGTGCAGCTCAGTGAGCTCGCGCCAACGGGCGAGGGCCTGGTCGACGGAGGTGAATCCGCCGGCCAGGCCCTCGGCCGTCAAGTGCTGCAGCATTCCGGCGCGGTCCGCGCTGGTGTAGTCGAAGATCGTGTCGTCTACGTCCCAGAGGACTGCCCGGATCGCCATGGAACGAGCCTAACCGCGACCCGGCCCCCGGCTGGGGGTTCGGGGGTCACCCCCGAGGGATGCAGCGTCGAAGATCGTGTCGTCCACGTCCCAGAGGACTGCCCGGATCGCCATGGGTCCAGGCTAAGCGGCGAGCTTCCGCAGCGCCGCGTCGATACGGGACAGGGACTTCTCCTTGCCCAGGATCTCCAGGGACTCGAAGAGCGGAAGGCCGACCGTACGGCCGGTGACGGCCACGCGGACCGGGGCCTGGGCCTTGCCGAGCTTCAGGCCGTGCTCCTCGCCGGCCTTCAGGACGGCCTCCTTGAGGGCCTCGGGGCTCGTCCAGTCCGCGGCTTCGAGGTTGGCGCGGGCCGTGGTGAGGAGCGCGACCGGGTCGCCCTTCATCGCCTTCGTCCAGGACGCCTCGTCCTCGACCGGCTGGTCCAGGAAGAGGAAGTCCACGTTCTGCGTGATGTCCGAGAGGACCTGCAGGCGGGTCTGGGCGTGCGGGGCGATGGCCTCCCAGGCGGCCTGGTCGAAGGCCTCGGGCGCCCAGTTCGCGTACG
>NZ_JAFLRJ010000469.1 GCF_017315755.1 Streptomyces beijiangensis | reverse complement strand
CGGCGGTCAGCGCCAGCGCGTCGGGATCGCCCGGGCGCTCGCCGCGGACCCGGCGCTGATCGTCTGCGACGAGGCCGTCTCCGCGCTCGATGTGACGACCCAGGCCCAAGTGACCGCCCTGCTCGCCGAGTTGCAGGAGGAGCTCGGGCTCGGGCTCGTCTTCATCGCGCACGATCTCGCCGTCGTACGACAGGTGAGCGACCGGGTCGCCGTCATGCGCCAGGGCAGGATCGTGGAGGAGGGGCCGGTCGACGAGGTGTACGGGAACCCCCGCGACCCGTACACCCGACAGCTCCTCGCCGCCGTCCCCGCCCTCGATCCCGCGCTCGCGGCCGTGCGCCGAGCGGCCCGCAAGGAGCTGGCCGCAGCCTGACGCACCGTGACGAAACCGCACCCTAGCGCGACGGAACGTCAACGGGGCGGGAAAGTTACGACGATTCACCCCTTCTGGTGGCGCGATGGACAACCGTCCGTCGCGCCACCGGTCTGTCCGATTACGGTCGTCCCGCTGTGAGTCGCCGCCACCAACGGCTGCCGCGGTCAAGGGAGATCGGGGGTGTTCAGGTTGCGGATCGGACTGCTCACGGAAGGTGGATATCCGTATGCGACGGGTGAGTCCAGGCTCTGGTGCGACCGGCTGGTGCGCGGACTGGGGCAGCACGAGTTCGACGTCTACGCACTGAGCCGCACCGCGGACCAGGAGGCGCGCGGCTGGATCGCGCTGCCGCCCCAGGTGCATCTGGTGCGGACCGCGCCGCTCTGGTCGCAGGACGACGACGGCCTCACGTACGGCCGCCGTGAACGCCGCCGCTTCGCCGGGCACTTCAAGGACCTCGCCGCCGCGATCTGCGGCGAAGGGGGGAACTTCGCGTCGGGCCTCTACGGGCTTGCCGAACTCGCCCTGGAGTACGGCGGCCTTCCCGGGGCGCTCCGCTCCGAGGCGGCCATACGCATCCTCGAATCCGCCTGCCGCACGCCCGGCGCGAACCGCACGGTCCAGGCCGCCAGGGTCCCCGACCACCTCGCCTTCGCCGCCCTCCTGGAGCGCGCGCTGCGGCCCCTCTCGCTGGGCGACTGGTACGACGAGGACAGCCTCGGCGCCGTCGACCTCTGCCATGCCACGTCCGGCGGTTCCGCCGCGCTCCCCGGTCTGCTGGCCAAGCGCTTCTTCGGGGTGCCGCTCCTGGTCACCGAGTACGGCGTCCGGCTTCGCACCCACTACCTGGACCTCGCGGCGGACCAAGTGCCCGCCCCGGTGCGGGCATTGATCACCTCCTTCCACCGCAGGCTGGCCGCCGAGGTGTACGAGCAGGCCGCCGTCATCACCCCCGGCAACACCCACGCCCGCCGCTGGCAGGAGAAGTGCGGCGCCGACCGCGCGAAGCTGCGCACGGTCTACCCGGGCATGGAGGCCGGCCGCTTCGCGGCGGTGGGCGACGCGGAGGACCCGGGCGAGACGGACACGCTGGTCTGGGTGGGCCGTATCGACCCGTCCAAGGACCTCATCGCGCTCCTCCACGCGTTCGCGGAGGTACGCAAAGAAGAACCGGGGGCCCGGCTGCGCATCGTCGGGGCCCCCGCCCAAGGACCCGAGGGCGCGGCATACCTCTCCCACTGTCGCGCCCTCGCGGCACAACTGTTCCCCGACGAGGCGGCCGACCAGCACGCGGTCGGCTCCAACCCCGTCTCCTTCGAGGGGATCGGCGGCCCGGAGACACCGGACCTCTCCGCCGCGTACGCATCCGCCGCGGTCGTCGTGCTCTCCAGCGTGGTCGAGGGCTTCCCGATCAGCCTGGTGGAGGCGATGTTCTGCGGTCGCGCGACGGTCTCGACGGACGTCGGCGCGGTGGTCGAAGTCATCGGCGGTACGGGTCTTGTGGTGCCTCCGCGCAATCCGCGCGCCCTGGCCGACGCGTGTCTCGCCCTGCTCAAGGACCCGGAGCGCAGGGACCGGCTGGGGGCGGCGGCGCGGGCGCGGGCGCTCGAACTCTTCACGGTCGAACAGAACCTCGTGGCATTTAACGGCATTTACCTCGATGTCATCTCGCACTGTCCGGTGCGAAGGAAGGGCGGGGCGCAGCAACTCTTCGCGAATCCCGCGGAGTTGTACGTGGCGGGGCCGTTGCCGTCGGGGGCGCATGTGCCGACGTGGGCGGGGGCGGACCAGTGACGGGAGCCCAGCTGAACGGAGCCCCAGGGTTCGCCCCCGCCCCGGGGCTCCGCCCCGGATCCTGGTCCTCAATCTCCCCCA
>NZ_JAFLRJ010000047.1 GCF_017315755.1 Streptomyces beijiangensis | reverse complement strand
GCGCAGGGCGGTCTCCAGGGTGTGCCAGTCCTCGCGGTCCCGCGCGCCGGGGGTCCGGCCGGCGTGTTCGGCCGCGGTGGCGGTCGCGTGCTGAAGCAGTACGTCGACGCCCCAGGCGGCCTGGCCGTCGGGGACCCCGCCTTCTGCGAGGAGGGCGAGCAGGATCTCGATGAGGTCGAGGTAGTGCGGGCCGGAGGGGCGGGCGACCAGGGCGGATCTGGCCAGCGCGGGGCGGTCGAGGAGGAGGTGGGCGTAGGAGGTGAGGACCTTCTCCAGGCGCTCGCGCCAGGTGCCGTCCTCGCTGGGGGGTTCCACCCGGCCGAGGAGTTCGTCGAGGACTGCGGCGTGGAGTTCGGCGGCGTTGCGAACGTAGACGTAGAGAGAGGCGGGGCCGGTGTCCAGCTCCTGGGCGATCCGCCGCATGGTGACCTTGTGGAGGCCCTCCGTCTCCATCACGGCGACGGCTGCGGCGACCAGGCCGGCGCGGGTGAGTGCGGGTTTGGCGGGGCGCTCGCGCCGGCTGCTGGGTGTATCGGATGAAGCGGGCATACATCCACGATAACGAACGTGTTCGTGAGGAACAAGTTCGCCACGAATATGTTCGTCGGTGAGCCACCGGGACAGAGGCGCTCAGTGCCGGGTCCCACAGGCAGGCGCTGGTCGGTGCGCGTTCCCGGTGTGAGCCTTCCCCTGTTAGCTACTGTCGAGTAAGAATTCGGTCGGACGCATTCACGCAATCTGCCCCCTGGAGGACCCCTGTGGCGGCCACAGACCGCTCGACGCCATGCCTGGTCGCGCTCCTGGCCGGAGCGGGCGTCGTGCATTTCCTGGTACCGCGCCCGTTCGACAAGACGATTCCGTCCTGGCTTCCCGGCAGAGCCAGGACGTACACCCAGGTGAGTGGCGTGGCTGAGCTGTTGCTGGCGGCAGGCCTGGCGAACCCCAGGACCCGACAGGTCAGCGCACGCGCGACGGCGGGCTTCTTCGCGGCCGTTTTTCCGGCGAATGTGCAGATGGCGTACGACTGGAGGCACCGGCCGGCGCCCTTGAAGGCCGCGGCGCTGGCAAGACTTCCCCTCCAGGTCCCGCTGGTCCTCTGGGCGCTGAAGGTGGGCCGCAACGCCGACCGTTGACATACACCTGTGAGCAGGAGCGGGTCAGCGGCCGATCAGCAGCAGTTGGGCGAAGCCGGCCAGCTCCTCCGTCAGGTGGGGCGGCCGCGGAAACGTCCCATCCGCAGCACGTCGTTGATCACGCCGAGCGCGCCGTGGACGGTCAGTCGCGCACCTGTCGCGTCCCGCCGATCGACGAGATCACCGTCAGCCACTTCATCACCGGCGGAGGCGGTTACTCCCGCGGCTCGCTGCGCTCGGCCGTCGACACGATCGACGCGATCAAGGCCGGCGGCCTCAGCTACGACAACGGGGGCCGGCGTACCGGGACCCCTGCCCGGCACACCGCGGTTACTCTTCCCGACGCCCCGCGACCGACCGAAGTGGTGAAATGCCCCTTGTCAGAGGCGGTCACCATCCCACGCCACATAGCGGGGCCACGACACCTACGGCATCACAGCCGTGATCGCCGTCGAAGCCGCTCGCCGTCTCGCCGCGGACGGTGCCAGACCAGGCGTGCGCCCCCAGATCCGGGCGCTGCACGCGTAGCTACGCTGGGGCAACGCGAACGCCCGCAACCACGACGTCCTGGCCGCCGAACGCAGGGAACGCGCCCGCATCCCCAGCGAGAAGGGAACCCGCGGCACCGGCGAGATGAACAGGGCCTGCGCCAGTGAGCGGGGACGACCGTCCCGGGCCGATGGCATGGTGCTACTCACGCCGGTCACTTCCGCTCCAGCGCGGCCAGCCGCAGTTCAAGCTGGTCAACGCGGTGCCGTAGCAGGGAGACTTGGGCTTCCAGGCTGACTTCCCGTTCGGCCCTGCGCTGAATGCGGGGGGACGCGGCGGCACGCTCGATCACCGCGTCCAGCTGGACCAGGCGTTGCGGCCCGTTCGGGCCGTCCGCCAGCCGGGACTGGATCTCGCCGTTGCGGTACCAGGACCGCAGGGCCGAGCGGGAAACGCCGGTCTCGGCTTCTGCCTTGGCCAGCGTGACCCAGGGGGTCTCGTCCAACTGCTCGAACAGCTCCAGCTCATTCTGCCAGCGCGCGAGCCGGTCCTCCCAGTTCGACGGTGTCTCCATCACACCCTCCCTTCAGCACGGTGACCCTATCAATAGCAGTGTATTGACAGGGTTGAGACCATAAAACCATGCCATTTGAAAGGTTCACCGCGGAAGCCCGCAAGGTGGTCGTCACGGCTCAGGAGGAGGCGAGGCTGCTCAGGCACAACTACATCGGCACGGAGCACATCCTGTTGGGGCTGCTCGACGCGCCGGACGGCATGGCGGCGAAAGTTCTCCACCAGCTCGGGTACGACAAGGAGACGGCGCGGGTTGATATTGCTGCGGCGGTCAAGCCCGGAACTCAGGAGCTGAGCGGGCATATCCCGTTCGCGCCCCGCGCGAAGAAGACGCTGGACCTTGCCCTGCGCGAGGCGATGCAGCTGCACCACACCTACATCGGGGCGGAACACATCCTGCTGGCCCTTGTGAGTGAAGGTGAGGGCGTCGGCGCGAAAGTACTCGCCGAGCGGATCAAACCGATCAGCAAAATCCGCGCCGCAGTGCTGGCGTCATCGGAGGGATCGCAGGACGTCGTTGCCGGTCCATGGCCGTCCGGTACGTCTGCCACCGCGGACACAGTGTCCGTCGCCAGTGCGCTGGCCGGTGGCGCCCCGGTCGGCAGCCATCACCTGCTTGAGGCGATGCTGCGTACGGAGGACAGCATGGCGGCCAAGGTGCTGCGCGCACTCGGGGTCGAGCCGGACGCGGTCGCCGCCAAGATCGATGAACTGGATCCGGAGACGACCACCGACGCGAACCCGGAGGAGGCCGCCGCGCGCAGGATGGAAATCCGGCTGGTCGACGACGAAGTGCACTTGATCCTGCGGGACCCGACGACGGTCACGAACGCCAAGAAGGTCACCGAGCTGGCCGGCGGCCCGATCCAGGGTGTCGGGCCGGCAGCCGGCATGTTCGTCCCGCTCTGGCGGTCGACCAACCAACTGCTGCTGCAGATTCAGCGCGTGCTGGAACCGGAACCGGAACCGGAACCGGAAGCAGAGGGCGGATCCGCCGCGAGCAACGTGGCCAAGGTCGTGCGCACGGTCCTCGCGCCCCGGCTCCGCCGGTGAACCAGCTGATCAGCGGGCCGGAATCTGTCTGTGGGACAGGCGAGGAAGGGGGAGTGGTGAGCGACGATGCGCTGACACCATTCGCGCCGGCAATCAGGGCGTCGTGCACCGGCGTGTTCGCCGCGCCCACCGAGGCGGAGTGCGATGCGGGCCAGCAGGCGCCGGTAGTTGCGCTGCACCGAGCCGGCCGAGGTCGGCCGATTGACCACGTTCTCAGCGGCGGCGATCGGCGGGTCCGGGATGGTGTTCGGCGCCCTGCCGGTGGTGGCCCGCGCTCACCACGGGTCGAACTCCCGCGAGCAGGCAACACGGCGAATCGGAGGCAGCCATGACCATCACTGTCGTCGGAGCCGGCTTGGGCGGCCTGGCCCTTGCCCGTGTGCTGCACATGAACGGTATCGACGCCGTCGTGTACGAACGAGAGTCGTCGCGCGACGCGCGCGGCCAGGGCGGAATGCTCGATCTGCACTCCGGGACCGGGCAGCGGGCGTTGCGCGAGGCCGGCCTGATCGACCAGTTCCACGCGATTGCTCGTCGTGAAGGTCAGGACCTGCGGCTTCTCGAGCCGGACGGCACCCTGTTGCTTCAGGAGGACACGCCCGACGACGCCCCGCTCGAGCGACCTGAGGTCGACCGTGCCGATCTGCGTAACCTGCTGCTGGACTCCCTCCCCGAACATGCGGTGCGCTGGGGGCGCGCGTTCGAATCTGCCGACAATGGTCTGCTGTATTTTGCCGACGGCAGCAGTACGACGTACGACCTGCTGGTCGGCGCCGACGGCGCGGGCTCCCGGGTCCGCCCGCTGCTCACTGACGCTCGACCAACGCACACCGGCCATAATGCCGTTGAGCTCACGATTCCCGATATCGACCGCACCCACCCCGACCTCGCGGCGATGATTGGGCGAGGCAACTACTGGGTGCTGGGCAACGGACAATCCCTGTCGGCGCAGCGTAACGGGGACGGCCGCGTACGCATCTACCTCAGCTTCTACAACAGCGCCGAGAACTGGTTCGCGAGCAGTGGGATCCCATTCGATGCGCCAGCCGCTGCCCGGGCGCGACTGATCGACCTGTTCACCGGCTGGGACTCACGGTTCACCGCACTGATCGCAGCCTGCGACGATTCGGTACTGACGCGGTCGATCACCACTCTCCCGGTCGGCCTGACCTGGCCATCGACGCCAGACGTCACACTGCTCGGCGATGCCGCGCACCTGATGCCGCCGGTGGGGCAGGGCGCCAACATGGCGCTGCTCGACGGCGCCCTGCTCGGCCTCGCGCTGGCTGCGCACCCGGATGACTTTCCCGCCGCCGTCAAAGAGTACGAACGCGAGATGTTCGAACGCACCGGCGTTGCCGCCCGGCAGTCCGCGCACATCCAGGAAATCCTGACGTCGCCGGATGCCAGCCAGAAAATGCTCGCTTTCTTCCAACCTGGCTGAATGCAACCGATACGACCAGGCAACCGGCAGCACATCCGGCGCGATCACCTGGGGGCAGGCGGGACAGCCGTTCGAGTTCGATCACGTGGCATACAGCCAGTACGCGGCATAGCCCACCCCCGACCGACCCGACGGAGCGATCATTGTCATTTCGGGATCGCCCAGGAGGGCCTCGATGAGCGGCGCGGGGCCGACCACTTTGGTGGCCCACAGGTCGTAGTCGGTGCCGGTGACCCATGAGCGGTTGGTGGGCCAGAGGTTGGACGGGCTGAAGTCTGTCTCGGGGTTGTCGTACAGGAGGTGGGCGTCGCCGAGCCGGCCGGTCCGTACGTGCAGGTTGTCGAAGTCGACGGCGCCGACCGTCAGTGGGTTGTAGTAGGCGGAACAGGGCGTGTCCGCTCCCGCCTGGCTGTGCCGAATGAGGACCTCGATCGGCTGGTGCCAGGTCTCGCGGTCCAGGCTGCCCTCAGTGGGCGGGTGGATACTGAGCGGCCAGCTGCCCTTCTTCCTCGACGAGGGGAAGCAGCGGCAGGAGGGCGTCAGCCCCTCGGGCACCAGCGGATCGCCGGTCCGCCGGGCCAGCTCCGCCCAGCGCAGACGACGCCACCCGGGCCCGGGGTGCCTGTCGCGGCCCAGACCGCCACCGGTGGACGTGGTGACTTCGCCGAGATCGAAACCGGCGACCATCTCGGGCTCAATGCTTCCGTCCGCCAGCTCCAGCAGCCAGTCGGTCTCGGCGGATGGCGCGAACGGCCAGTGAGCGTCGATCAGGGCGGATATTTCGGACATCACACCATGATCCCGCCTCGGCGCCACCAGGTACTGATTGAAGACGTTGACCGGAGGAGACGGATGGCTCTCCGCTTGGATGTACCGAGGTAACGGTCACTCCGCTGATCTGGGGTTTTTGCGCTGGTTGGCATTGAAGCGCGCCTTCTTCTGTCGATTCCCACACGTGTTCATGTCGCACCATCTGCGCGTGCGACTTTGGCTGGTGTCGAAGAAGGCGGCTAGGCAGGTCGGTGATGCGCACAAGGCCAATTTTCCGTCTCGTTCGCCTGCGACGATGCTGATGGCGTCGGCGGCGATCACGCTGAGGGCGTCTTCCACGCAGGAAGCCGAGCCAAGTAGCCATCGCCGCTTGCCCTCGGGCGTCAGGACAGCCGAGGCCAGACCCTGAACGCTGCAGTCATTGATGACTTGGAGAGCAGACGCAGGGAGAGCGTCCTGGATCGCGGTCGCTGTCGCGGCGGCGTGAATCGACTCCCTCAGTTCCCGAGCGAGTTCGAGCTGGGCAGTGGTGCAGGACGTCACGGCGAGGCCGTTCGCTGCCAGCCAGTCGATGAGCCGGTGCGGTGTGGGAATGCGCTCCACGGCGTTGCCATGACGCTCCGACAGAGTCCCCGTGAAGCTGGTCGCCAGCACGTTACCGAGGCGGAAGTCAGGGAACTCAGCATGCATGGAACCACCTTAGCTGGTTGCGCGCCGACATGAAGGCATGTAGAACCGTCTTAGACGGTTCACAATGGTTAGCAGCCGGTTTCCGCGACGGCCAGGAGGTCTCATGCCCCGCCCAACAAGCGACGTGCAAGCATTTGAAGCCCACGCAACTGACGCCGACCTAGACGACCTGCGCGCGCGACTGGCCGCGGCGCGACTGCCGGAGGCTGAGACGGTCTATCGCGCCGCGCCCGACCCCCGCCGATGGGAACAGGGCGTTCCTCTCGCCGACCTCGTTGATGTCGTGAACTACTGGCGCACCGAGTACAACTGGCGGTCGTTCGAAGAGCGCCTGAACCAGATCGGCCAGTTCCGTACGACCATTGATGATCTGGGAATCCACTTCCTGCACCGCCGATCCGCGCGCTCAGATGCCACTCCTCTGATCTTGACGCACGGCTGGCCAGACAGCATTGCCCGGTTCATCGATGTAGTGGACGAGCTGGCAAATCCGAAAGACGCAGACGCGCCGGCGTTCCACGTCGTGGTCCCGTCGCTACCGGGCTTTGGATACAGCGACAAGCCGGCCACCACCGGTTGGGGAACCGAAAAGATCGCGACCGCATGGGTGGAGCTGATGGGAAGGCTCGGCTACAGCAAGTTCGCAGCCCACGGCGGCGACTGGGGAGGCAATATCACCACGGTTCTCGGCGGCAGGTTCCCGGCGCACGTTCTCGGCATCCACACAACGTTCGCGGAGGGACCGCCAGGGTTGGCCACGGAAGGGCTGACGGCGGCCGAGCGCAAGTGGACCGAGGAAACCCGCGACTTCTGGCGCCATCACGCGGCGTACGCGAAGCAGCAGGCGACCCGACCGCAGACCATCGGCTACTCGCTCGTCGACTCACCGGTCGGGCTTCTTGCCTGGATCCTTGACAAGTTCGCCGAGTGGTCAGACACCGAAGACAGCCCGTTCGAGACGATTTCCATCGACAGGGTTCTCGACGACGTCACCTTGTATTGGCTGACGCGGACCGGTGCATCGGCGGCCCGTATTTATTACGAAAGCCACAACTCGCTCGATCCCGAGCTTCGGGTCGACGTCCCGTCAGCAATCACCATGTATCCCCGCGACGTCGAGAAGTGTCCGCGCCCCTGGGCACAGGAGCGGTACCGACAGATCGTCCGATGGGGGTCGCCCGAAAGCGGGGGACATTTCCCGTCGCTGGAGGTGCCCGAGTATTTCGTCAAAGATCTGCAAGAGGGCCTCGCGGCAGTGCTGGCCGCTAATCGGTGAACGCGGCTCGGCGATTCGGCACTTGATCACAGCCTGTCCCGGCTCAGGGCGTTGACCGACGGCTTCCGGACCGAGTTCATCGAGACGGCAGAACGTGGTCAGACAGGGCGCGGCGAAGATGGCGTGGAGCATGTCGAGGTCTTCCGGATGGAAGGTGTAGGAACTTCCGTCCTGGCAAGACCTCGATGGCCACGTCGGGGGTCAGCCGCTCGCGGCCCCCGACCCAGGGTCCTGAACGTCAGGCTCTCGCAGTGGCGTCGGCCCGATAGTCGTGTGACCGCCATCGCGACCCACGCGTCTACTGCTCGACCAGTGCCGTGTGCGCGGCGGCTGGGGGCAACCTCAAGTCCCTGACGGTGGAGGCCTCGTACGACAACGGCACGACCTCGCAGAAGCTGAGCGTGAAGCACGGCAAGGCATTGCTGCGTGCACCCGCCAAGGGCAAGGGCGTCACGCTGCGGGGCCAGGTCGTGGACAAGCAGGGCAACCCCTCTGAGGTGACCGTGTACAAGGCGTTCCTCGGACGCTGACGCACGAGCACATCGAGCCCCGCCTCTCGTCGCGTGCCGGCAGTGGGACGGATCTCCGGACCCAGCGCCGGAAGGGCGACACCCGGCCCTGGCGCTGTCCGTGGCCACCGCGCACGCCAGCGACGCCGACGCGGCGGGCGCCTCGTACCAGGAACTGTTCGCGCAGCGGGAGTAGACGAAGCGGGAGCTCGATCCACCGCGCCAGGACCTCGCCTTCGGCGCACCCCTCACCCCCCACGGGCGAGGGCGCCCCCCGCAGCCAGCCTGCGTACCCCCCAGACTGCCAGGCCCGCGGCCAGGACGGGCGCAACCCGGCGGGTGAGGATTCCGTTGCCGTCGCTGCCCATGCCGTGGCCGGGCAGCAGACCGACGCGCATGGTCAGCTCACGGTTGGCCAGATCCCTCAGCAGGGAACGGAGTTGGTCCACCGTCGAGTTGCCTGCCACGATCAGCTCCAGTACGCGGCGGGCCGTCTGCTCGCGGGAGAGCAGATCCCTGGCCAGCTCCACCATGACGTCGGTGAGCGCGTCCTCGAAGACCTCCAGTGCGGAGAGTTCCGGGGCGATCCTGCGTACGGAGCCTTCGATGTTCGTGATGGATTTGCCGAGCATGCCGATCATCGGGCTCGTACGGATGCCCCGCTGGGCGGCGCAGCGCAGGACGTTGGTGAGCGCGATGCCGAAGTCGAGGTCCTCCAGCGCCGCGGCGGTGATCAGCGGGACGAGTCGCGTCATGTCCTCCTGGAAGCCCAGCAGGTCGGCGAAGGGGGTTGCCCGGCCCATCTCGGTCCAGGCCGAGGCAAGGCCGCGGGCGTCGTTCTGGGCGAGGCTGGTGAGAACCATGACGCCGAGTGAACCCAGGTTCCGGTCGATACGGCCGACCATGCCCCAGTCGATGAGCGTGGCGCCGTGCTCGGGGTGGACGAAGATGTTGCCGGGGTGCGGATCGGCGTGGAACATCCGCTCGACGAAGTAGCCGCGGTACATGAAGGTCAGCAGGTCGCTGCCGATCCTGCGGCGCTGTTTGTCGGAGAACACCGACAGGTCGGCCTTGTTGAGGGCCTCACCCGGGGCCAGGCTCTGCAGAAGGACCCGGGGTGTGGCGAGGTAGACGTCCGGGATGTGGATCCCCTTGAAGTCCCGGGCCATTCGCTGCCCTTGGGCCATGTGTTTGGCCTCGGCCGTGAAGTCCAGTTCGGGCTGCATGCAGTCGAAGATCACCTGGAGGGTCGCCTCGATGTCCAGCACCGCGCCGATACGGGGCACGGCACGGCCCGCGATCCTGGCCGCACGGCGAAGGCTGGCCATGTCGGCGTAGACGCGTTCGCGCGTGCCGGGCCGCTGCACCTTCAGCACGGCGGTACGACCGTCGGCCAGAACCACCCGGTAGACCTGGGCGAGCGAGGCGGAGCCCAGCGGGGAGACGGTGTCGATCTCACGGAACTTCGCACGCCACCGCGGGCCCAACTCCTGCCGCAGAACCGGCTCGAAGACGTCGAACGGCTCGCAGTGCACCGAGTCCTGCAGTCCGGCCAGTTCACGCAGTACGGCGTCGGAGACGACATCCGACCGCGTGGCGAGGATCTGTCCCACCTTCACCCAGAAGGGCCCCAGGTTCTCGATCGTCTCGCGGATACGGCGGGCCCGCCGCTGCTGACGTGCAAGTTCGGCATGCTCGACGCCGATGCGTTCCCGGGAGGTCAGCACATCGGAGACGAGCAGGGTCATCAGGTGCGCCACCTTGCGGTTGCGTCCGCCGCTCACCTCGTTCCCCCGTCGCCCAGCAGGCCGAGCAGCCCGCCCTCCTTCGGCAGGCAGGTCGCGACGAGTTGCAGCAGGAGGTCCAGCGTGCAGTCGCCGCCCGTCGTCTCGTGCCGGACCCGCAGCCGCTCGCCGGTCTGCAGCCGTGCCCGGAACTCCTCCAGAGTGACGTCCCTGCCACCGTCCTCCAGGTCGAGCAGACGGCCGTCCCGGCTGCGCAGCAGTACCCGTAGCGGCCGGGGATCCTCACGCGTCACAGGCGGCACTTCAGTTGCGGCCGAAGAGTCGCACCGCGGCCTCGGCGTCTCCGCGTACGGTGAAGAACTGCCCCAGCGCATCGAGGAATTCCGCCTTGGTGATCTGCCCGTCACCGTTGCTGTCGAGCGCGTCGAACCCCCGGTCGGCATCGGCCGGGTGCAGCTTGGGGC
Source organism: Streptomyces beijiangensis (assembly GCF_017315755.1). Lineage (GTDB taxonomy): Bacteria > Actinomycetota > Actinomycetes > Streptomycetales > Streptomycetaceae > Streptomyces > Streptomyces beijiangensis. Next base: position 6,395 of record NZ_JAFLRJ010000047.1, on the reverse strand, counting down.
CGAAGATCCGGCGGTACTCGGCCTTGTCCAGATGGCCGTTGTGATCGCTGTCGGCCGCGTCGAAGACGGCCCCCATCGCCCGGACCAGGCCGGCCTGCAGGGGCTGAGGCGTCTCATCGGTACCGGAGGGGGTGCCGGCCACGAACTCGGCCCTGGAGATGCGGCCGTCTCCGTCCGTGTCCAGAGCGAGCAATTCTGCCCACCATGCGTCGAAGGATTCGTAGACTCGTTGCTCGGCCTGCGCGTCGAGTTCGAGGGGCCAGCACACGCTGCGCACCATCGCCTGCAGGTCGGCACGGGTCAGCAGCCCGTCGCCGGTCTGGTCCAGGACCTCGTCGAAGAACCGGCCGACGCGTTCGGTGCGCGTGGCGGGGCGCTGTCGCGGTACGTGGCTTCGCCGGCGGGCGGCGCGCGGCGCGACGGATCCGCCTTGCAGTGCCGACGCGGCCGGCGGCAGGAAGCGTCCCCTCACCGGCTGGACGGCAAGTACCCAGCGGGCGGTGCGGTGCACGAGCCACGACAGGATCCGGTCACGCCGCCGGGCGGTGAGGCCGATACGCCGGCTGTATGCATGGGGCAGGTCGGCCCGGAGAACGGAACTCATCAGCGTCGCGGCCAGAGCGCTGACCGCCTTCCAGAGCGGTGCCGGGCACCAGGCGAGCCAGGGCGGCACGGGGACGGAGGCGTAGACGGCGCCCAGGAGGTGGCGGACCTCGGGGTTGTCCTCGAGGACGTCGGCGAGCATCGACGCGAAGTAGGCGTGATAGTCCGCCAGGTCCTGCGGGACCGCGCTGGTGTCGATGCCGAACGAGACGACGATCGGCCGCCATTCGTCGTACAGCTGCGCCTCGTCGGCCGGCGAGAGCGGCCTGCCGGCAAGACGCTCCATCGCCACCATGGCATCGAAGAGGGTCATGGCGATCCAGGTACGGCTGGCATCGTCGAGGCCGTCGTAGGGGCGGCCGCCTTCGTCCGTGCCGTTGATGTGCCGGTGGACCCGCCGGATGCGGGCGAATTCACGCTCGCGGGTCTCCGGGTCCCCGTACGTGAGGCGCTGCAGGCTCTCCAGGGTGACTTCGAGCCGACGCAGCGGTCGGGTCCGGTAGGTGGAGTGACGGGCCAGCGCCGCTCCGCCGGCGGGCAGGGCCGCCTCCATGACCAGCGCTCTTCCCGTCACCAGCAGCATCCGCCTCTGCCCGAGAAGCCCCCAGCACAGCGAACCGGGGCCGGGAAGCTGACGATCACTCACTCGGTACCTCCTGATATGGATGCCGAAAGGCGGCGGCTGTAATTCCCACGACAGACTCCCTGCGCAGAGAGCCCCATAAACATGGGGAATCTGTCCGCACCTGCATGTGTCACGGCGGGCTCGCCCTCTTTCCCGCTGGCCGTGCAGGCAATGGCGTACTCAAACCCCCACTTTTGCAAGGAAGTTCACGAGTGGAGATTGGTCCGAACGGGGGACATGCGGGGCCGTGCGATATCTTCGTGAGGTGTCCGCGGGATTGACCGCAATTCCCTCTGGGTAGACCGGAATCGTCCACCCGGCCCGACCGTGGCGTCGGAACGATCTGAGATGGATGGGCATGTTCGACACGTACGTCATCGAAACACTGAAGGGCACGAGCAGGACATTCTTCCTGCCCATCATGCGACTTGACGGTGAACTCAGGGATACGGTCGCGGCCTATTACCTTGCCAACCGCGCTCTCGACCAGATCGAGGACCATCCTGCGTTGTCCGCCGACTCAAAGATCCGCCTGCTGCGCGGGGCCAGCCGGCTTCTGCAGCAGGAGGCATTCACGCGCGAGGAGACCGACCTGCTGTTCCGGCCCCACCAGGCCGAGTTGGAGCCCGTAACCCGGGCTTTCTACGACTGGGCCGTCCAACTCCCGCCGCACGACGTCGCCCCACGCCTGTGGGACTCCCTGGCCGCACTCGCCGACCGTATGGCGGACTGGGTGCAGGAGGATTTCCGCATCGACGACGAGGCGGACCTGGACCGCTACACCTTCGCCGTGGCGAGTTCGATCGGGATCACGCTCTCGGACCTGTGGAACCGGCATGCCGGAATCGTCACGCCCATGCCCGAGGCCGTGGCTTTCGGGCGTACCGTCCAGGCCGCGAACATCGCCTGGAACCATACGGACGACCTCCGGCGGGGCGTGGATTTCTACCCTCAGGGGTGGTCGACCGACGACATGTGTGCGTACGTCCGCAAACACCTACCGGGAGCGGACGGGTACATCCGTTCCCTCCCCGCAGGGCCGATCAGAGACTTCTGCTCACTGACCCTGGACATCTGCAGGGCCACTCTGACCGCCATGGAGGAGGGCACCCCAATGGACAGATCGACCATCACGGGACTCGCCGAGAAATACTCCACCGTGCTGTGAGGGAGACCGAATGAACACCGAAGAGGCCCAGGCCTGTTTTGCCGCCCTGCGCACCGCGACGGCGCAGGTCGACTCCGACGAACTCGACGACATCTGGTCCGCTCTGGAAACTCTCCGCCCCAAGGAGATCCTGGGCAGTTGGCGGGGGAGTGAATTCAACACCGGCCATGTGATGAACGGCCAACTGGGCAACGTCAACTGGCATGGGAAGACCTTTGATTCGCTGATGGACGTCAAGCCACTCGTGTGCCGTGACGGCGAGGGAGAGCTGTACTCCAACATCGAACTGGGGAAGGGCGAAGCCACTTTGTGGTCCGTCGAGTTCCGGGGTGAGACCACGGCCACCATGGTCTACGACGGGCAGCCGATCTTCGACCACTTCAAGAGAGTCGACGACGACACACTCATGGGCATCATGAACGGCAAGGGGGTCCTGGACCGAGGCCGGCACTTCTACTTCGTCCTCGACCGGGACTGACCCAGGGGCTGCTGCGAGGTGCCGGATTCAGCCGGTGGCGGTGGCGGTGGCGGTGGGGCCCGGGGGACGATGATTCTGATCGTTTTGGGGCGCGTGTGTGTGCCGCTCAGGGGTGTTTTGGTGTGCACTGCCTCCCTCCTCCATCCGCCCGAGATGGTCATTGCCGACGTCTGCGCCCAGGCAGAAGCCCGCTACCCGGCAGTACTTACGCTGGCAGGGAAGCGGCGGTGCCCGCTACAGCGGTTTCCCTTGTATGCGCCTCTCAGGTGCGACGGTACGTGACGACCTCGCCCGAGTCGGCGCTCACCAGGACCGACCTGCCGGCGCCTGTCGCAAGGTGACGGTGACGTCGACGGATCGCATGGCCGCATCGCAGTTTCCGTCGCGCTCGCCTGCGACCGTGGCGCCGAGAACGACGCTGTCGGCCCTCGGGAACACGTACGTCCGCTCCGTCGTCACAGGAGCGGTGGCCGGCGGTGACGGTGCGGGAACGGCCGTCAGGGGAGGGGGACTTCACTGTCATGACACCGGCGTCAGGTCGTCGGCGGGCGAGTTCGGTGGCAGCCACCGCAAGACGGATCAGCGGGGTGTCGTAGCCGCGGAGAGTGAAAGACCATGCGGGAACTTGTGCCGGGCCGCGCGATCAGTGTTGCGGGAAGCCGAACCCGTACCCCTGCTGCTGTATCCAGGGCAAGAGCCGCTCGAGGGCCGTGAGGGTCTGGGACCGGTCGCCACCACCGTCGTGGAAGAGCACGGTGGGGCGGGAGGCACTCACCTCGTGTTCGACGGTGTTCACGATGGCCGCGACACCGGGCCTGGTGTAGTCCTTGCTGTCCGCATTCCAGCCCAGGGGGCGCAGGCCGTGTCCGGCTGCGACGTGCCGGTTGTACGGGTCGAACGCGCCGCCCGGTGCACGGAAGTAGCGAGCCTTGGTGCCGCCGGAGGCAGCCTCGATCATCTTCTCCGCCCCGGTGCCACGGCTCTGGAACAGTGGGCACACGATGGCGGCCCAGATTTCTACGCGCATGCGAGCGTGCTCTCCTTGAACCTTTGTGGATTGGCCGGGCGGGTGTCGCCGTCGGCCGCCCGGTGACCTGTGCAGATCCCAGGGTGGGTAGGAGCGGCCGCCACCGTCGTGATCGCGGCGGCGGTGGTGGCCGCGCTGAGTGGTGAGTCAGGCGGTCATGGCCGCGCGGACGCCGGCGGAGTCGACGATCTGCTCGAAGCGCACGATCTTCCCGCCGCGCACGATGAAGCTGTGTGCGACTCGGACGCTCATGGCCTTGCCGGTGGCCTTGTTGACGGCGCCGTAGCGGCCGAGCACGATGACACGTTCGCCGTCGACGAGGTACGTGTCGTCGTGGGTGATCCAGCCATCCCAGGCGACAGCCAGCTGCTCGAACACGCCGCTGATCACGCCGTCGGGCGTGCGGTAGGTGCCTGCCAGGGGGAATCCGGCCGCTTCGATCCACTCGACGTCGGGCGCCACCGCGGTACGCCACAGGTCCAAGTCCCCAGTGGCGGACGCCACATACTGACGGCGTACGACGTCGGCTGGGGACTCCGCGATGCTGGGCGCAGGGGGCTGGGTGGGCATCAGAACATGCCGTTGGGGTTGGCGGACTGGGCCGGTACGTCCTGGATGACGTCCCAGTGCTCGACGACCTTGCCGTCTTCCAGGCGGAAGTAGTCGGCAAGGGCGCGGCCGGGCTCGCCGGGCTTGAGGATCAGGTGGGAGTGGGTGACGACCATGTCGCCTTCGGCGATCACGTGCTTGATGTCCAGCTGCAGGTCCGGGTATTCGCCGCGCAGCCAGGTCACGAAGCCGATGAACGCCTCCGGCCCGTCGGCCGCGTCCGGGTTGTGCTGGATGTAGCGGTCGCCGAAGTGGTCCTCGATCGCCTTCTGGGGGTTGCCGCCGAAGGCCGTCTGATAGTAGTCGACGACGATCTGCTTGTTGCGCTCGATGTCAGACATGAAAAAAGCTCCGATTCCTGGGATTGCGGATTCCCGGAATGCGGAGCCTTGAACTTGAAAGGCAAGAGGGCAGAGCAATGACCGGGAATCCAGGATTTCTCTACTGGATTCGCCCACGCGTTTACACAGGCGGCCGGGCATGGCTCGCCAACGTTAGTCTTACTTTCTCTTGCCGTCCCACGCGGGGGACGTACGCCAGGATCTGCCGCTATCGAACGGTGATCTCCTGTCGCACTCTCGACGTTACCCCCTCAACATTCGACGCGCATGCCGCAAAGGTCCCAGGTCAGGGAGTCGAACGTCCTCCGGGCCCGTCGGCAGCATGGACGGCCGCGCGTCTCCTTGGGCAATGACATGACAGCATCAGCTACGGCCGCCAACCTCCCGAGTCACTACTCCTAGTACTCCAGCTGTAGATCGTGATCTTGCAGATCAGGCCCGGTTGATGCGCTTGCTGTCTCAGGCGGACTGGTCAGTGGAGGGGCTGCCGTAGAAGCGGCCCTGGTCGCACAGGGCGTCGATCTCGGCGTTGTCGGCCTCGCTCAGCTGCGCATCCAGCGCGACACTGATGACGCGCCGGGCGCGGGCCAATCGTCGGGCGACATCCCAGTCGTCGATGAACTTGCCGACGGTGTGTTCGTCGGCGCTTCCGGATGCCCGTCGGGATCCGATCCGGTCGAGGGAGACCACGAACTCGTTCAGGTCCTGCAGGACTGCCACGACTTCGTTGAGGGGCATACGGATCTCTTGGGGGGACATGTTCATCGGCCGATTCAACTCCAGAGCCGGCGCTCAGGCCAAGACCCGGCATCTTGCCGGTCGGGGCGGGCACGAGTACGGCCACCGATGATCATCGTTGTTTGTGAAGACATACGAAGAGTCGGTGGCCGCGGGCCACAGCATAGATTCCGGCCGTTGGCGGGAAGCGTTCGAGGTGGCCATGGGCCGTATCGCGGGCCGGTTCGCCCGGGTCGAACCCCGTTTGCGGACCGCGCGGTTGGTGCTGGGCCTGATGTCGGATCTGCCGCGCAAGAACTGCTGGACGATCGCGTAGTGGGCCGGGGAGAAGACCCCGCATGCATGCAGCATCTGTTGTGCCGGGCGTCCTGGGACGCCGACGCCGTGCGTGACGACGTGCGCGGGTACGTCGTGGAACATCTCCATGACGATTCTGCGGTGCTCGTCGTGGACGAGACCGGTGACGTGAAGAAGGGCACCCACACGGTCGGGGTGCAGTGCCAATACACCGGCACCGCCGGCCGGATCGAGAACTCCCAGGTTGCCGGCTATCTCGTCTCTGCCGCCGCCCGCGGGCACGCGGCGGTGGACCGGGAGTTGTATATTCCGCGCGCATGGACCTCCGACCCGGATCGCTGCCGGGCGGCCGGGCTCGGCGAGGACACCGCCTTCGCCACCAAGCCGGAACTGGCCCGGAGGATGATCGAGCGGTTCCTGGACGCCGGACACCGCATCGGCTGGGTGACCGGAGACGAGGTCTACGGCGGCAACCCAAAACTGCGGACGGGTCTGCTGCAGGGTTGGGT
>NZ_JAFLRJ010000468.1 GCF_017315755.1 Streptomyces beijiangensis | reverse complement strand
GCGGGTGGCGGTGTGGGTGCCACGACCGCCGTCGGGAGGTGGTGGACCCCGACCCCGCCGGGGTCGGGCGGCTGCTGCGGTACGGGCAGCCGGGTCTCGGCGGTGCCGCCCCTGGGGTTCTCGATGTCCAGTAACTGCACGGCATGGCTGCCCAGTTGGGCGACCAGCGCCGCCGGCAGCCATGGCTGCTCGGTGGTGTCGGCGCCGATCCGCTCCAGGACCGTCGCCAGGGAGGGCCGGGCGGCCGGTTCCTTCCGCAGGCATTCGGTGACCAGGTCCCGCAGCGACTCCGGGAGCCCTTCGAGGTCCGGCGGCTCCTGGGCGATACGGAACATCAGCGCGTGCACCCCGCTCTCCGAGGTGCCGAACGGCAGCCTGCCGGTGGCCGCGTACGCCAGGACCGAGCCGAGGCAGAAGATGTCGCAGGCGGGGGTCACCGGGTCGCCGCGTACCTGCTCGGGAGCCATGAAGCCGGGCGAGCCGACGAGCGCGCCGGTCCGCGTCAGGCCGCCGTCGGTCGCGGACTCCAGGGCGCGCGCGATGCCGAAGTCGATGACGCGCGGGCCGTCGATGGTGATCAGGACGTTGGACGGCTTGAGGTCGCGGTGGATGATGCCGGCCGCGTGGATGTCGTGCAGGGCGTGGGCGAGCCCGGTCGCGAGCGTACGGACCGAGCGCTCGGGCAGGGGGCCGTGGGGCCCGGACACGACGGCGTGCAGGGACGGCCCTGCGACGTACCCCGTGGCGACCCAGGGGACGGGGGCCTCGGTGTCGGCGTCCAGGACGGGCGCCGTCCATCCCCAAGCTCTCGGCTCCGCTCGAGCAGGGGAGCCCCCATCGCCGCCGACCTGTCTCGCGGCCCGCACCTCGCGGCGGAACCGGCTGCGGAACTCCTCCTGTTCGGCGAGTTCGCGGCGGACGAGCTTGACGGCCACGGTGCGGCCGCGGTCCGAGCGGGCCAGGTAGACCTGGCCCATTCCGCCTGCGCCCAGGCGGGCCAACAGGCGGTAGGCGCCGATGCGTTGCGGGTCTTCTGGGCTCAACTTCTCCATGGCCGGACCGACCTCCCCCGTACAAGCCCGTACATGCCTGATGTATAGGGAGGATAGTGCGCGGGTGCGACAGTGGGATCCTGGTCCGTCTACTGTTCCGTAACTGCGGACATGGCTTCGGACAGGCGTTCCAACACCCTTACCGTCTCCACGAATTGGGCCTCGCCCAGTTCCTGCGCGAGGCGCGCCGCCAGGTCGGCGTGGCCGGGCCCGATCTTCCGGACGGCGGCGCGGCCCTCATCGGTGGGGCGCAGGAGCTTGGCGCGGCGGTGCGCCGGATTCGGTACGTACTCGGCGAGGCCCTTCTCCGCGAGCAGGTCCGCGATGCGCTGCACGCTCTGGCGGGTGATGCCCATGGTGCGGGCGATCCCGGAGACGGGGAGCGGCTCCTGCAGTACGGCGCCGAGCACCTGCCACCAGGCGGCGGTCAGTCCGGCGGGTCTGCTCAACTCCTCGGAGACGGCGATGAACTGGCCGTTCAGTCGGAAGGTGCCGAGAGCGGTGCGGCTGAGCAGGTCCTGATCGGTGCGGGCGGTGTGGCTCATTCGGAGAGGACCTCGTAGGCACTGGCGTCGGAGTCGTGGAAGAGCCGGTACCAGGCGTCGAGCTTCTTGTCGTCGTACACGCCGAGCAGCCGGAAGACCTCGCGGGCGAAGGCGACGGGCTCGGTGGGGCCCGCGGTGACCAGGCCGCGGTCGGTGACGGCGTCGGCCTCGACATAGCGGTCGGCGCCCTTGTAGGCGGTGGCCGCGAGGTAGAAGGAGACCGCACTGGTGTGGTCGCGGTCGTCGAGCAGGCCCTCGCGGGCGAGACCGGCCGTGGCCCCGCAGATCGCGGCGACCGGGACGTCCGCGTCGAGGAAGGCGCGGGCGGTACGGGCGAAGGGCGCGAGTGCGTCGCCGGAGTCCCAGAGGTCGGCCCCGGTGAGGATCAGGAGGGCGCTGTCGGCGGGGTCCAGATCGTCGAGCGTGAGGTCGGGCTGGATGCGGAGGCCGCCGATGGTGGTGACGGGGGCGAGGGTGGGGGCGACGGTGCGGACGGTCCAGCCGTTACGGGCGAGATGGGCGGTGGTGTGGCCTGTCTCCCAGTCGGCGAAGGAGTCGTAGACGGCGAGGTGTACGGGTTTGCGGGGCGCGGGCATGAGGGCCTCCGGTGGGGGCGGGACGTGCCTATGACAGCAGGCTGTCACTAGGGCAGCATGCTGTCAATGGACCCCCGCCTCGCGGACCCCCGCCCTGGGGCTCCG
>NZ_JAFLRJ010000467.1 GCF_017315755.1 Streptomyces beijiangensis | reverse complement strand
ATCGCCGGAGGGGCTTGATCTGCCCCATGCAAAAACAAGCCCGTCCGGCGATTGAGGACACGCGGCCGAAGGTCGCGTACTGGCGGGGGTCAGCTGAAGATGATCATTGAGCCTTGGCCCAGGCTTCGCGTGGATGCCGCATGCAGGCCCAGCCAGACATGCCGCTCCCGTGCGAACGGACTCTCGTCGTGCGGGATCGGCCCCGCCGGCTCCTCCAGCGATGTCGGCCGGTCCGGTGGCTCCGGAGGCGACGGCGGATTGGCCGGGTCTATCCCGATCGACTCCGCCACGAACTCCAGCTCCCGCAGCAGCCCCTGTGCCGAGCCCAAGGGCCCGCCACCCGCCAGGAGTTCGTCATTGGAGAGCGGCGAGGGGAAGTCCACGGGGACATACGCGCCCGCGTGGTCGTAGTGCCAGACCAGATGCGACTGCTGCGCCGTCGACTCGAACATCTCCAGGAGCTGTTCGTAGTCGCCGCCGAGTTCGTCGACCGGCGTGACCTCCAGGCCGCAGAGCTTCAGCAGATAGGCCCGCCGCAGGAAGTGCAGCGCGTCGTAGTCGAAGCCCGCGACCGGGGCGACGTCCCCGGACAGGCCCGGCATATAGGCGAAGACGGGGACGGACGGCAGTCCGGCCTCGCCAAGTGCCTTGTCGTATACGGCGATCTCTTCGGCGAAGGGATTGTCGGGGCTGTGGCACAGCACATCGACGAGGGGGACCAGCCACAGGTCACAGGCCAAGGGAGGCTCACTCTCGGACGGGTTCGTGCGATGGTCGGGACAGCGTAGTGCTACAGGCACGTTCCGCGAAGACCACCGGTCAGTGCGGTCGGTTCAGCGGTGCAGCGGTTCAGTGCAACCCGCGCACATCCCATACCCATGCGCCCCCCACCCGCTCCCCCGCGTTCCCCAGGAGCTTCGACAGCGTCGTGTGGAGCGCGGCCTCGTTGGGCTGCGGCGTCAGCACCACGACGCCCGCTTTCCAGAAGGCCAGATCGAAGCGCGCCTGGGCCTGCCAGTTGGCCCCGATCGTGGGGATCTTGGCCTCGCCGCCGTAACGCACATCACGCAGCAGGTTGGACGTGAAGCGGGGCGCGGCGCCGTAGATGCCCATGCGGTCCTTGCCCCACGGCCCGTTGAAGTACCCGCCGGGCTGCGAGAAACCGAAGCCCGTGTCCGCCTGCCAGTGCAGCGCCTCCGCGCTGCCGGGGTCGGGGAGCGGCACAGCGACCACCGATTCGCCGTGCGTGACGTATTTCTTCCACAGGCTGTGGGCATAGAAGTACGGCACCGGCTCCCGGTCCCTGACCGGGTACGACGTCGGGAGGACCGGCACCAGCGCGGCCGCCACCGCGAGCAGCCCGACCACCTGGTACGCACGACTCGCCGACGATCGGGCGACCACGAGCCGGTCCACCGCCAGCGCGAGCAGCGCCCCGAGCGCAGGAGCGCAGATCATCGCCACCCGGCCCTCGATCACCGACTCGAAGAGCGGCTGGTGGGCGAGGGCCCGCCACGGACCCGTGAAGGTGAAGTCGGTGTACGGGATACGGATCTTGATGCCGAGGGAGAGCACGGCCGCCGCGAACGCCGTGAAGGCGAACGCCTTCACCACCGCGTGCCGCCACATCCGCACCGTGATCGCGAAGGCGAGGGCGACCAGCGGCCAGCCGTAGAAGGCGTTCTGCTCGGTGCGGTTGAGCGCGAGCGTGTCCGCGGTCTTGTCGGTGCCCGCCAGCGAGCGCCCGGAGAACTGGAGCAGGGCCAGCGGGCTGTTGCCTGCCCCGTCGCCGTGCAGCACGCTGTGGTAGCTCTGCGCCCCGAAGAACTGCCAGTACAGGGGGTACGCGACGATCGGCACCGCCGTCATCGCGGCGATCCCGAGCCCCTTGAGCAGCGGCCGCACCGCCGCCCGCGCGGCCTCGCGGTCGGCCAGCGCGTACGCCGACGCGAAGAGCAGCATCCCGACCGAGGCCAGCAGGAACGGCTCCTCGCCGAGGAAGAGCTGGTACGTGGTGAAGAGCCCGAGCAGCACCCCGTCCCGCACCACCCGCTTCCCCTCGCAGAGCCGCAGCGCCCGGTCGATGATCACCGGGATCATGAACAGGACCATGAAGTTGGGGTGCGCGTTGCCGTGCGAGATCATCGGCGGCGCGAAGGCGGCGAGCCCGCCCCCGACGGCGGCCGCCCATCGGTTGCGTACGAGACGGCGCGTGAACAGCCAGTACCAGCTCGCGGCGGTCGCGGTCAGCCCGCCCGTCAGCACCAGCACCCAGGCGACCGTCGGCCCGAAGAGCAGCGTCACCGGGGTCAGCGGGACGGAGAGCCCCAGCATCGGGGTGTTCCCCATCAGATTCACCCCGTCGGGGAAGCCCTGGAGGGTCGTGAAGAAGGGATTCTCCAGATGCGCCACGTGGTGCGCGGTGATGCCGAAGAACCACTCCCACTGGTTCTGGTCCTGGAGGGAGTCGCGCAGATAGCCGTGGTCCAGGTCCGTCCAGAGGTTCTTGTACAGCAGTACCGAGCCGAGCAGGAACAGTCCGCAGACCACCAGGTCCGTCCTTCCCCAAGCTCTCAACTTCTTCCCCAAGCTCTCGGCTTCGCTCGAGCAGGGGAGGCCCCATTGAGCAGGGGAGACCCCGTTCAGCGCCCGCGCCTTCAGCTTCGCCAGCTCGCCGAGCACTCCCAGATAGGCCAGCGGCCCGACCTTGGAGCCCTCCTGGTGCGACCAGCGCACCGGGACCTCGGCGACCGGCCAGCCCTGGCGCCGGAAGTACTGCAGGATCTCGACGTCGATCGCCCAGCCGTCGAGCCGTGCGTCCGCGAAGGCCTCCCTGGCCTTCTCCCCGTCGAACAGCTTGAAGCCGCACTGGGTGTCGCGGATGCCGGGCACGGCGACGGCCCGTATCAGCCCGTTGCCGAGCCGCCCCATCCACTCCCTGACCCGTATCTGGTGCACCTCGACGTTCGACTCGGGGTGCGCGCGCGAACCGATCGCCGCCGCGTGCCCGCCCGCCTCCATCTCCTTGACCAGACCGTCGAGCTCCTCGACGGGCGTGGCCAGGTCGGCGTCGGTGACCAGCACGCGCTCGCCTCGCGAGGCCGCCACCCCGAGCCGCAGGGCGTGGCCCTTGCCGCGGTTGGTCTCGGCGCTGACCAGGCGGATGCGCGGATCGCGCACCGAGGCCTCGCGGGCGATCCTCGCCGTACCGTCCGTGGAGCCGTCGTCGACGACGATCAGCTCCCAGCTCCCCTGCAGATACGAGGAGATCGCATCCAGGGTCGGCGCGAGCCGCTCCTCCTCGTTGTACGCGGGGACGACCACCGAAAGAAGGGGGTCTGGGGGATGTCCCCCAGAAAACGCAGCCACTGTCACGGCTTCAGCCCGTCCGCCCAGCGCAGCCCGTGCGCGTTGTACTCCGCGATCGACTCGTACGCCCCCTCGCGGTCCCCGCGGCTCAGGGCGTCCGCCAGCTCCTCGTGGCCGCTCCACAGCGCCGCGCAGAGGTCGTCCTCACCCAGGTCGCGCAGGTACGGGACCGCGAAGACCCAGCCCTGCACGCGCAGCCGGTTCAGGAACTCCGCGATGTGCGTGTTCCCGGTGAGGGCGCCGAGCTCCCGCCAGTACCGCAGGTCGTACCCGATGAGTATCGCCAGGTCACCGCTTCTGGCCGCTCGTGCGGCCTCCTCGGCCCTGCGCCGTACCGACACCAGGGCCTCGCGGTGCGCGCCCCGGAAGACCAGCTTGCGGAAGACGCCGTCGACGATGAGCGAGCGCGCCTCGACCATGGACCGGTAGTCGTCGACCGAGAACTCATGGACCCGGAAGCCCTTGTGCTGGTCGGAGTCGAGCAGTCCCTGCGCGGAGAGATCGACCAGCGCCTCGCGGACGGGGGTCGCTGACACCCCGTACTGCTCGGCGATCTGCTTGACGGTGAATTCCTCGCCGGGCTGCATACGGCCCGCAAGCACTTCGTCACGCAGCGCATCGGCGATCTGCTGCCGCAGGGTGCTGCGGGTCACCGCTCCACTCGCGGGCATGGTTGTTTCCCCTCCGTCTGGCTGCGGACACCTTACGGCGGGGTCCGCAGCCGCACGAAGAACCATTACACGCTGTGCTGTTTTCCCTTCACTGCGCCGTGTGTTCGTCCGCGACGGTGAGTGCCTCGTCGAGGGCGGCCAGGCCCTCCTTGGCCTCGGCCTCCGTGATGTTGCACGGCGGTACGACATGGGTGCGGTTCATGTTGATGAAGGGCCAGAGGCCGTTCTTCTTGGCGGCGGCCCCGAAGGCGGCCATCGGGGCGTTGGCCTCGCCGGAGGCGTTGTACGGGACGAGCGGCTCGCGCGTCTCCCTGTTCCGTACGAGCTCCAGCGCCCAGAACGCGCCCGTGCCGCGCACCTCGCCCACCGAGGGGTGGCGCTCGGCCAGCTCCGCGAGGGCCGGGCCGAGGATGTCGGAGCCGAGGCGGGCGGCCTGGCCGACGATGTCCTCGTCCTCCATCGCGGTGATCGTCGCGACGGCGGCGGCGCAGGCCAGGGGGTGGCCGGAGTACGTCAGCCCGCCGGGGTACGGGCGGGTGGCGAAGGTCTCGGCGATCTCGGCGGAGATCGCGACGCCGCCGAGCGGTACGTAACCCGAGTTGACGCCCTTGGCGAAGGTCAGCAGGTCGGGCGTGACGTCGAAGTGGTCGGCCGCGAACCACTTGCCCGTACGACCGAATCCGGCCATGACCTCGTCGAGGACGAAGACGATGCCGTGGCGGTCGCAGAGCGCGCGGACACCGGCGAGATAGCCGGGCGGCGGCGTCATGATGCCGGCCGTGCCGGGGATCGTCTCCAGGACGATCGCGGCGATCGTCGCCGGGCCCTCGAAGACGATGGTGTCCTCAAGGTGCTGGAGGGCGCGCTCGCACTCCTGCTGCTCGGTCTCGGAGTGGAAGGGCGAGCGGTAGAGGTAGGGGCCCCAGAAGTGCACGACACCGGCGGACGCGGTGTCGGAGGGCCAGCGGCGGGGGTCGCCGGTGAGGTTGATCGCGGCGGAGGTGGCGCCGTGGTACGAGCGGTAGGCGCTCATCACCTTGGTGCGGCCGGTGTGGAGGCGCGCCATGCGGACGGCGTTCTCCACGGCCTCCGCGCCACCGTTGGTGAAGAAGATCTTGTCGAGGTCGCCGGGGGTGCGCTCGGCGATGAGGCGTGCGGCCTCGGAGCGCGACTCGACGGCGAAGGCGGGAGCGAAGGTCGTCATCTTCCCCGCCTGCTCCTGGATCGCGGCGACGACCTTGGGGTGCTGGTAGCCGATGTTGGTGAAGACGAGGCCGCTGGTGAAGTCGAGGTAGCGGTTGCCGTCGTAGTCCCAGAAATACGAGCCCTCGGCGCCGGCGACGGCGAGCGGATCGATCAGGCCCTGGGCGGACCAGGAGTGGAAGACATGCGCGCGGTCTGCGGCCTTCACGGCGGCGCCGGCCTGCGGATTGGGCTGAGGGGTCATGGGCGCAAGGGTAGGTCGGTGCAGGTGGGGGCGCCCATGGCCACGTTGTATGGCGTACGGAGCCAAGTTCGGCAAGGTGTCGGGGCAAAGCCCCGCCTCTTGTCCTCAATCGCCGGACGGGCTGTTTATAGCCCGTCCGGCGATT
>NZ_JAFLRJ010000466.1 GCF_017315755.1 Streptomyces beijiangensis | reverse complement strand
GCAAGGTCGGCGGCCGCAGCGACGGCGCCCACATCGCGGCGGGCATCCTCGCCGCACTCGGCGCCTTCTTCGGCTTCACCAACTACCTGTTCCCGATGCTGTACGACCTCGGGGACATCTACGCGGTCAAGAACGCCTTCAAGGCGAACGCCTTCTTCCCCGCCAAGGCCTGGGCCACCTGGTTCACCGCCATCGCGACCCTGGTCGGCGCGGCAGCGGCCTGGGGCATCGCCCGCGCGGTAGGCAGCCGCCGAGCCTGAGGCAGGCAGCCCCCGCAGGACGGGCTTGATTTTTCAAGCCCGTCCGGCGACTGAGGACAAGCGGGGGTC
>NZ_JAFLRJ010000465.1 GCF_017315755.1 Streptomyces beijiangensis | reverse complement strand
ACCCCTGACCGTGCTGGCCGCAGTCGCCGCCGCACTCGCCATCGCGGGTACGGCAGCCTTCGCGGGCGGCCTCTTCTCCGGCGACGACGGCTCCACGGACGCGCTCCCGGTAACCCCCACGAGCGCACCGCCGCCCGGCCGGACCCACGCCCAGCCGCAGCCGACGGCCTCCGCGCACCGCCCCTCGCCGACGCCGAGCCCGTCCCGGGCCACGCCCTCCGCGAGCCGTACGAAGACGCGGTCACCCTCCCCCACGCCGTCCCTCTCGACGGCCCGGGCGACCGGCACCGTACGGGACCCGTCCCCGACCCCCACCAGGAGTGCGCCCGCCAGCTCCGCGCCGGCCGCGCCCGTACTGCGCCGGGGCGACAGCGGTCCGGAGGTCGTGGAGCTCCAGAAGCGCCTGCAGCAGGCGTGGGTCTACCAGGGCCCGGCGTCGGGACGCTACGACGACGAGGTCGAGAGCGCGGTACGCCAGTTCCAGTCCTGGACGAACATCCAGGACGACCCTTCGGGCGTCTACGGACCGCATACGCGCCGTGCCCTGGAAGCCTCGACACAGGAGCCCTAGCCGAGCACCGTGGCCCTATGAAGAAGCCATGGATCCTGCTGGCCCTGCCCTTACTCCCACTGCTGCTCCTCCTCCGTCTGCTCCTGCGCCGCCGTACGGGTGGCCCCCGCCCCCGGTCGGGCCCGCCGCCCGCAGGCGTGCGCGAGCCGCGCAGGCCGAGTCCCGTACTGCCCGGCGGAGCAGTGGCGGCGCCGCTTCCCGAGGAGTGAGGGGGGCGGGTGGCGCGAGGACACCCGGGTTTTGTACCATAGAGAAACAAAGTGGTCCCGTCCGTACTCCCTGACCGGCGGACGGGACCTTCTTTGTTCTCTGCGCAGCTTCTGCTCCCGCACCCCTGGAGTCCTCTGATGACGACCGTCCTGACCGCACGTGCCCTCCTCCTGGACATGGACGGAACCCTCGTCAACTCCGACGCCGCGGTGGAGCGCATCTGGCGCCGCTGGGCCGTCGACCACGGCCTCAACCCCGACGAGGCCCTCAAGGTCGTCCACGGCCGTCAGGGTTACGCGACCATGGCGGTGCTCCTCCCCGACCGCCCGATGGAGCACAACTACGCGGACAACCGCGAGATGCTCGCCCTGGAGACGGCCGACACGGAGGGCGTGGTCCCGGTACCGGGAGCCCCCGCCTTCATGGCCGCGATCGCCGCACTCCCGCACGCCCTGGTCACCTCGGCGGACGAACGCCTGGCCCAGGCGCGCATGACGGCATCGGACCTGCGGATGCCGCAGATCCGCGTCACGGCGGAGGGCGTGAGCGCCAGCAAGCCGGACCCGGAGGGCTTCCTCAAGGGAGCGGCGGAACTGGGCTTCGCACCCGAGGACTGCATCGTCTTCGAGGACTCGGAGGCGGGAGTCGAGGCGGGCCGCGCGGCGGGAATGCGCGTGGTGGGGGTGGGCCCGAGGGCGCACGCGTACAACCCGACGGCGTACGTCCCGGACCTGACGCACGTACGGGTCACCCAGGGCGCCGACGGCACCGTCGAGGTCCACATCACGAACTGATCCAGCGCCAGGCAGCATCAAGCGCGCCGGGCAAAATCACACACCCGTCCGAATCAAGCGCACGCCAGGCAAAATCAAGCCCGTCCGGCGCTTGAGGA
>NZ_JAFLRJ010000464.1 GCF_017315755.1 Streptomyces beijiangensis | reverse complement strand
TCCGGATGTCGCCGACATGGAAGTCCCGCGCCTCGGGCGGTACGGGCGATATCCGGCCCGCGCCGACGAGCAGCGCCTCCTCCTCGGGGTCGTAGCCGATCTCTGCGGGGCGGGCGGGGACCGGCGCCCGCACGTAGGGCCGGCGTCCGCCCGCCCCGCAGAGATCGGCTACGACCCCGAGGAGGAGGCGCTGCTCGTCGGCGAGGGCCGGATATCGCCCGTACCGCCCGAGGCGTGGGACTTCCATGTCGGCGACATCCGGATGCTGGAGCTCTGGTTCCATCGCCGTACGACCGCACCCGACCTGCCCGCCTGGACGCAGGAGTGGACGTCGGAGCTTCTGGAGCTGATCACGGTGCTCACTCTGCTGACCGGACTACGGGCATCAAGGCCGGAGTTGAGCGGCCCGTATCTGACGCGTTCCGAGCTGAGGGCGGCAGGAGTCCTGCCCGTACCGCCGGCGTCGCGCCGCCCCGCATCGGTCCTCGACCATCACGAGGAGGGACCCGAGGGCCAGTTCGCGCTGCTGTAGGAGACCCTGCGGCCAGTGCCGTGCACACTCCGGGCGAGCACACCGACACGCTGCTGAGTGCCCCGGGAATGACAGCGGGGCAGCGAGCAGCGTTGCGCCGGGACGGTGTGATCGCCAGAGCGTCTGCTGCCGGCGAAAACGAACAGCCGGATTCCTGCGGAGGGCCGAAGGGTCAGCCGCGGCTGCCGAACAGCGTGCGGCGCAGCCGCCGCAGCGGCGCGAAGAGCTTGACCCGCGCTCCCTTGCCAGTGCGGGAGTGCGCGACGTCACGCGAGGTGAGCTCGCGCATCAGCAACGTCGCCTCTGCCGACTCGCGCTGCGGGACGGCAGGACCGCCAAGCACCGAGAGATGGCGGTCGAGACGCGAGCTGGTCGAGCCTGTTCCACACGTGATCGCAGGCACTCGCGGCCTGCTGCGCACTGTTATCTGTTCCATGTCACTCCCCACCCTTTCGAGGGCACCCGGCCCGGGCAGGTTAACCCTATCGCCCCCTCGTGACACTCGTGTATCCCGGTAGCAGGATTCACCGCTCCGGTACGGGGTTGACACAGGCCTCCTGCCCAAAGAGGCGTCGTCTCCACTGAGTTGAGCTAGCTTGGAGTGGTTTCCACCGGGATGGGGGCTCACCCGTGACCGAAGTACCCGACGAGCAACGGGTGGTGGCAGGCCGTTACCGGCTGCTGAGCCAACTGGGCCAAGGCGGCATGGGCATCGTCTGGCGGGCCCGCGACGAGGTCCTGGGCCGCGAGGTCGCGGTCAAGGAGGTGCGCGCGCCCGGCGTGCTGCCCTCCGGCGACGTACACAGGCTCTACGACCGCCTGGAGCGCGAGGCCTGGGCCGCTGCGAGGATCACCCACCGCAATGTGGTGACGGTGTACGACGTCGCCTCGCACGACGGCCGCCCGTGGATCGTGATGGAACTGGTGCGCGGCCTCTCGCTCTCCGACGTCCTGGACGCGGACGGGCCGCTCCCCCCGCAGCGCGCCGCACACATCGGCGCCGAGGTGCTCGCCGCGCTGCGGAGCGCGCACGAGGCGGGCGTACTGCACCGCGACGTGAAGCCGGGCAATGTGCTGATCGGCAACGACGGGCGGGTGGTGCTGACCGACTTCGGCATCGCCATGGTCGAGGGGACCTCCGCGCTCACCATGACGGGCGAGCTCATCGGCTCGCCCGACTACCTGGCCCCCGAGCGGGCGCTGGGGCGGGCGGCGAGCCCCGCGTCGGACCTCTGGGCGCTCGGCGTGCTGCTGTACGTGACGGTGGAGGGCAGTGCGCCGTTCCGTCTCGACACTCCGCTCGCCACGCTCCGCGCGGTGGTCGAGGAGGAGTTGCCGCCCCCGCGCCGGGCGGGCGCGCTGGCACCCGTGATCGAGGGGTTGCTGCGCAAGGACCCGGCTGACCGCCTCGGTGCGGAGGAGGCGGGGCGGATGCTGCGCGCGGTGGCCGCGGGCGGCACGGCAGCGGCGCCCACGGTGGCGGCCTCGGGACCGTACGGCCCCACGGTGACGGCGGGGACGCCCCCGCCGTACAGGCCGGCTCCGCATCCCGTGCAGCCGACCGTCCCCTCCGCGTATCCGGCGACCGGCGGCGCCACAGGACCGACCACGCCCATGTCACAGACCCGGCCGCGCAGGGCCGGCCTGGTGCTGGCCGCCGGAATCCTCGTACTGCTGCTGGCCGTCGCCGGGATCACCTGGGCGCTGCTGCACAACAACGGCAGCAAGGACAAGGACAACAACACCTCCGCCGGCGGCTCCTCGTCCTCGGGCCCCTCGACAGGGAGCACCACCCCGTCGGAGAGCGGCCACAGCTCGGCGAGCAGCGGCGCGAGCACTCCGGCCGGTGGTGGCGGAGGCGGTAAGAAGAGCAGCCCGCCTGTCCAGTCGGTGAAGGTGTACGTCCGGACGGTGCGCGGGAGTTACGAAGGGACCTGCCCGCCGCCCCAGGCGCAGGCCCCGGCCTTCACGGCGGACTTCACGGTCGGCCGTACGCCGGTGACGGTCGAGTACCGCTGGATCACCGCGAACGGTCAGGGGTCCGACTCGGGCTGGAAGACGCTGGACTTCCCCGACGGCGGCGCAAAGACCCAGCAGGTCGACCACACCGAGCTGACCTACGAGGCGGACGGGACGTACCGGGACCAGATCCGGGTGGAGGTCCGCAGCCCCTCCCGGGTGACGTCCGATCCGGTGCGTTTCTCGGTGACGTGCCGGAAGGAGACCCCGACGGACGGGGCCTCCTCCCCGACAGGGAGCGTCAGTCCGTCGAGTTGAGTACGGGCAGGTAGCCGCCCGACTGTCCGGCGGCGGTGGGGTGGTAGGAGACGCCGATGTCCAGCCAGTTGAGGCTGTGCAGCCAGGCGTTGGACGAGCAGATCTCGTGGCCGGTGAAGGTCCCGGTGACATCACCGAAGCTGAAGCCGTGGTCGGCCGCACGCTTCGCGGTCGCCGCGTTGAGGTAGTCGGCCGCGCCGTTGATGGCGGCGCGCTTGGTGTCGCTCAGACCGGCGATGCAGCTGCCGCCGATCTTGTAGAAGCGCGGGTATCCGAGTACGGCGACGTGCGCCGCGGGGGCCTTTGCGCTGATCGTCGAGTACACCTGGTCGAGTTGGCCCGGCAGGGTCGAGTCGACGTAGCCGCGCGCCTGTGCGACGCGGCTGAGGCAGGTCGCGTCGGAAGAGGTGACACAGGTGGTCATGACGTCCGAGAAGCCGGCGTCGTTGCCGCCGATGGTGATCGAGACCAGATCGGTCGATGAGTTGAGGGCGCCGAGCTGACCGGAGAGAACATCACCCGTACGAGCGCCGGAGCAAGCGGCGAACGCGAACGTGGAGGGTGAATGCGCGGCCGCCCAGAGGGCCGGATAGGCGACCGTCGAGCGCTTGCAGGAGCCGCTGGCACTGTCGTAGCTGCCGGCTCCGACACCCGAGGAGTACGAGTCTCCGAGGGCCACATAGTCGATGGACTGGGCCTGTTGGGCTGCGTTGGCCGCGCCCGCCCCGGTGAGGGCGAGGACGACGGCGAACAGAAGTGAGGACGCGTATGACGCGAATCGGGACAGTTTCATGGAACCTCCCTTAGCAGGATCTCTGCCACATCTGTCGTACCAGGCCCCATCAGGCAGCGGAAGTGTCCATGTCAAGACTTTCACCGTTCACTCATCGTCATGTCGCTTAACACTCTTGTAATGACACGCAGTTGAACGAAAGTGACCAGTGAGCTCTCCGGAGGCGCCCCACACCTCCGGGAAGCCCATACGCACCGCACGCGTCCTTGACGGAGGTCGCCGGACTGCGCGACATTGAATCCGGCATCAGACGCTTCGGGGGGAATCGTCGGCTATGCAGACTCTTGGCAGTAGATCAAGCGACTCGTCACCGGCTCAGCCGGGCCGGCCGGGTCGCCTGGCAACAGCGGCGTGGTCCGACTCGCTGCCCGCCGTCGCGGGTGCGGCACTCGCCGTCTCTGCGGTGGGCGCCGCGCTGGCGCTCGCCGATCTGGCCTCGCCTCTGCGCGCTCCTTTCGCACTCTTCTTCCTTCTGGTGGCTCCCGCCGCCGCGCTCTCGGCGAATCTGCGCGGACTGGAACCATTCGGACGCCTGGTGGCGTCTTCGGCAGGGGCAGTCGGTATCGATCTGCTCATTGCGGAGATCATGCTGACCACGCATATGTGGTCGGCCCGGAGCGGGGTCGCGGCCGTGGCCGTGATCAGCTCGCTCCTCTTCCTGCCGGCTCTCGTACAGCACAGCACGCGATCATCGAATTCAATGAATGATCGCGAAAGTACGGTCGAAATTACAAAACGGTGAGACCGCGTTAAAGGTCTTGCCATACAGTCCCAATCGTCAATACCGTCGTACATCCACCCGCACCGGTCCTATGCAAAGCGGCTCTAGGGGAGGGCTCAAGCGTCGCGATGGCAACCGGTGAGGGAGCGCGGTAGGGGGGTGCCGTTCTCGGTGACCGAAGTAATGCCGAGTCTCGGGCCGCGCAAGCAGTAATGCCAGCTCACCCAGCATGCACGGAGCGCTGATTCGTCATGCCCGGGTGAGAACCCCCCTTTCGAACCGGAAACTCATCCGGACTGCCCGGGGGCGGGCGGTCCACCGGTGGAGAGGGAAACAGATTCATGAGCTCATCTCTACGCCCGGCCGCTCCGGGACAAGATCCAGTGACCGCGTCTTCAGGGAACGGCAATTCGACCGAGACGGCGATTGTTCGAATACCAGCCGCGTACACACCGGTCTCCTCGCACCTCGCCATTGCGCCTTTGGTGAGCGTCGTGATTCCCGCCATGAATGAGGCGGAGAATCTTCCCTACGTCTTCAAGTCGCTTCCCGACTGGATCCACGAAGTGGTTCTGGTGGACGGCAATTCAACCGACGACACCGTCAAGGTCGCCCGCGAACTGTGGCCCGACGTGGTCGTCGTCAAGCAGGTCGGCAAGGGCAAGGGCGACGCCCTGACCAGTGGATTCGCCGCCTGCAGCGGCGAGATCATCGTGATGGTCGACGCCGACGGCTCGGCCGACGGCCAGGAGATCGTCAGTTACGTGTCGGCGCTCGTCGGCGGCGCCGACTTCGCCAAGGGCTCGCGCTTCGCCAACGGCGGTGGCACGGACGACATGACGCCGATCCGCAAGCTCGGCAACTGGGCGCTCTGCACCATCGTCAACCGCAAGTTCGGCGCCCGCTACACCGACCTCTGCTACGGCTACAACGCCTTCTGGAAGCACGTCCTGGACGATGTCGTCCTGGACTGCACCGGCTTCGAGATCGAGACGCTCTTCAACATCCGGGTGGTCAAGGCCGGCCTGCGCGTCCAGGAGGTGCCGAGCCACGAGTACAACCGGATCCACGGCACGTCCAACCTCAGCGCTGTCAGGGACGGCATCCGCGTGCTCAAGGTGATCCTCACGGAGAAGGCGACCCGCAGGCCGAAGAGCCGTCCGCAAGCGATCGGCCTCAACTCAGGGCGGGGAGAGGTGTCTTGAGCGAGCAGGCCATCTCCGTGGTGATCTGTGTGTACACCGAGGACCGCTGGGAGGACATCCTGGCGGCCGTCGACTCGGTGGTGCACCAGTCGCTGCCGGCTCTCGAGACGCTGCTGGTCGTGGACCACAACCCGGCGCTGCTCGTCAGGCTCGGCCAGGAGTACAAGGAACACACGGGAGCCAAGGAACACACGAGGGACGGGGAGGTGCGGGTGCTCGCCAACGCGGGCCCCCGCGGCCTCTCCGCCGGCCGCAACACGGGGATCGCCGCCTCCCGCGGCGGGATCATCGCGTTCCTCGACGACGACGCGGTGGCCGAGCGCGACTGGCTGCTGCACTTCGCCGCGGGGGCGGCGATCC
>NZ_JAFLRJ010000463.1 GCF_017315755.1 Streptomyces beijiangensis | reverse complement strand
CATCCCGTGCACGAAGGCCTCGCGGGCCAGGTGCAGCAGACCCGCATCCCCCGTGGCCGCCGCGCCGCCCAGCGTCTCGCGGGCCGCCGAAGGGGCCGACGCGGGGACGTCGGAGCGGTAGACCGCCGTGGCGATCGAGCCGAGGACCGCCATTCCCAGCGCCCCGCCGAACTCCTGCCCGGTCTCCAGGAGCGAGGCGGCGGATCCCGCCTTCTCCAGCGGGGCCGTCGACAGGGCCATGTCGGTGACCAGGACCATCACCGTCACGATGCCGCAGCTGATGACGCCGGCGCCGATGATGAGGAGCGCCAGCGAGTCCGTACCGGCGAGGATCAGGATCGCGAAACCGGCCGCGCCGATGAGGAATCCGACGGCCATGACGTAGGCGCGGTCGATCTTCTGGGCGATCGCGGCGGCCGCCGGGGCGGCGATGCCGACGGCGATCGAGGGGGCGAGCGACCAGAAGGCGGCCTTCATCGTGCTCATGCCGAGCACCAGCTGCAGGTACTGCGTGGTGAAGAGCGCCGAGCCCATCATGGCGATCGCGGCGATGGTGTTGAGGCTGATCCCGGCGCCGAAGCGGCGGTCACGGAAGAGGGCCGGGTTGATCATCGCGTGGGGAAGGCTGCGCTGGCGGCGTACGAAGACGAGGGCGAGGGCGGCTCCGAGGGCGATGAGCGCGGCCATGGGGACGGTGAACCCGTTCGCGGCGATCTCCTTGAGGCCGTAGATGGCCGGGAGCACGGCGCCCATGGAGAGCGGGATCGAGAGGAGGTCGAAGCGGCCCGGCTTCGGGTCCTTGAACTCCGGTACCAGGACCGGGGCGAGCACGAGCAGGAGCAGCATCGCGGGGACGTTGATCAGGAAGACCGAGCCCCACCAGAAGTGCTCCAGCATGATGCCGCTCATCACGGAGCCGACCGCGATGCCGCCGGCCATCGCGCCCGACCAGATGCCGATCGCCTTGGTGCGCTGCTTCTCGTCGGTGAACATGTTGCGGACCAGCGCCATGGTCGAGGGCATCAGGGTCGCCCCGCCGACGCCGAGCAACGCCCGTGCGGCGATGAGCAGTTCGGCGCTCGGGGCGTACGCGGCTCCGACGGAGGCGAGCCCGAAGGCGACGGCTCCGAAGAGGAGGAGCTTGCGGCGGCCGATGCGGTCGCCGAGCGACCCCATTGTGATGAGGAGCCCGGCGAGCGCGAATCCGTACACATCGAAGATCCACAACTGCTGGGTGGCGCTGGGGTCGAGCTCGCGGCTGATGGAGGGAGCCGCGAAGTACAGGACGGAGATGTCCATCGAGACCAGGAGGAGCGGCAGCAGGAGGACGACGAAGGCGGTCCATTCCTTGCGGCCTGCGGTGCGGGCAGTGGTGCTCGGCGCGGTGCTCGTCGGGTTCTTCATGGCTGCGACTGTACGGATGTCATAAACGCTTGTCTAGTACGGATGTGTAAAACATTTGTCTGGGGTGGAGGGGTAGGGCTGAACCCACCCCCGAAGCGCCTGCTGGACGGATGGTGGCGGGCGGTCCTGGGCCCTTACGGTTACCGCCATGACCTCCCCCTGGCAGGCCCTCGCCCGGCCCCGCTATCTGCGCACCCGGTGGCCCTGGCGCTCGGCCGCGTACCTGCTGAGCAGCGCGTTCACCGGGATCCCTGTGCTGCTCGCGATGGTGCTGCTCGCCGTCTTCTCGCTGGTGGGCGTCGGGCTGCCGCTGCTCCTTCTCGTGGGGCTGCCGCTGGCCGCGGTCGAGCGCTGGCGGCTGCGGATCGTCGATTCCGAGCCCGCCCCGAGCCCGCACCGGGACCCCGCCGAGCCGGGCGTGCTCGCCTGGGCGCGGCTGAGGTTCACGGAGCAGGCGACCTGGCGGGAGCTCGCGTACGCCGTACTGCACGCACTGGTGCTGTGGCCGCTGGACGTCCTGGCGGTGGGCGTCGCGCTGGTGGCGCCGGCCGGGATGATGCTCGCGCCGGTGCAGCTCGCCATGGACGGGCACGAGGCCCGGGTGATCAAGATCTGGCTGGTCGACTCGTACCCGGAGGCCTTCGCGCTGGCCGTCGGCGGAGTCGTACTCCTTGCCGTACTGCTCTATCCGCTCGGTGCGCTGGCGGGGGCGAGGGCCGCGTTCACCCGGCTGCTGCTCGCCCCGAAGGAGTCGGAGGTGCTGCGCTCGCGGGCCCGCCTCGTCGACTCCTTCGAGGCCGAACGGCGGCGCATCGAGCGGGACTTGCACGACGGGGCCCAGCAGCGGCTCGTCGCGCTCACCATGACGCTGGGGCTCGCACGTCTCGACGCACCGCCGGGACCGCTCGCCGACCGGATTGCGACGGCACACGACGAGGCCGGCCAGGTCCTGGTGGAGCTACGGGAGTTGATCCAGGGCATCCATCCCCAGGTGCTGACGGACTACGGCCTGGGAGCCGCCCTGGAGGACGTGGCCGACCGCTCCGCCGTCCCCGTCGACACCGACCTCGACATTCCCCGGCTGCCCGGACAGGTCGAGACCGCCGCCTACTTCGCCGTCTGCGAGGCGCTCGCCAATGTCGCCAAACACAGCGGGGCGGGACGGGCCGAGGTCACCGCGCACCACCGGCGCGGGCGTCTTGAGGTGGTCGTACGCGACGACGGCCGCGGGGGAGCGACTCTGCCCGACAGCGGCTCCGCCGCGGGGGCGGAGGGCACCGGACTGACCGGACTGGCCGACCGGCTGTCGGTCCTCGATGGCACACTGTCGATCACCAGCCCGCCCGGCGGGCCCACCGCTCTGCGACTGGAGATCCCGTGCCGCCCCTGTCCGTAGTGCTCGCCGAGGACAGCGTGCTGCTGCGCGAAGGCCTCACCGGTCTGCTCGCCCGCTTCGGGCACGAAGTCGTCGCGGCGGTCGGGGACGCCGGGGCGCTGCCGGCCGCGGTCGCCTCGTACCGCCCGGACATCGTCGTCACGGACGTACGGATGCCGCCCGCCTTCCAGGACGAGGGGCTGCGTGCCGCCCTCGCCCTGCGCGCCGAGCAGCCGGCGCTGCCGGTCCTCGTCCTGAGCCAGTACGTCCAGCGGTCGTACGCGGCCGAACTGCTCGACACCGGCGACGGCACGGGCGTCGGCTATCTGCTCAAGGACCGCATCGGCCAGGTCGAGGAGTTCGTCACCGCACTGGAGAGCGTCGCGGCCGGCGGCACGGTGGTCGACCCCGAGGTCGTACGGCAGCTGCTGCGCCGCCGCCGCGACCCCCTGGAGAAGCTCACCCCGCGAGAGCGCGAGGTGCTCGGCCTGGTCGCCGAGGGCAAGTCCAACGCGGCGATCGCCCGCGCGCTCGTCGTGACCGAGGCCGCGGTGGGCAAGCACATCGGCAACATCCTGGGGAAGCTCGGGCTGCCCCAGGCCGACGACACCCACCGCCGGGTCCTCGCGGTCCTCGCCTTCCTCAAGGCGTGAGGGCGTGAGCACAACGAAAAAGCCCCTCGCTCTCGCGAGGGGCTTTCTCCGTCTGTGCGCCGTCAGGGACTCGAACCCCGGACCCGCTGATTAAGAGTCAGCTGCTCTAACCAACTGAGCTAACGGCGCCTGGTGACTCCAGAAGAATACCTGGTCCGGGCGGGTGCTCCAAACCAGAATCTAGATCGCCAGCCAGAATCTAGATCGCAAGGGAGAGCACCACCGGCGCGGCCCGCCGGTTCAGTGTGTCCGCCGCCGCGCGCAGCCGGTGCGCGTGCTCCAGCGGCAGCGAGAGGGCCAGACAGCCCACCGCCGAGCCCGCCGTCAGCGGCACGGCCGCGCAGACCGTGCCCACCGCGTACTCCTGGAGATCGAGCACGGGGACCGTGGCCGGCTGGCTGTCGAGCTTGGAGAAGAGGATCTTCTCGTTGGTGATCGTCTTGGAGGTCAGCCGGGCGATCTTGTGCCGGGAGAGGTGGTCGCGCCGGCCGTTCTGGTCGAGCTGGGTGAGCAGGCACTTGCCCACCGCGCTGGCGTGGGCCGAGGAGCGGAAGTCCACCCATTCGTAGACCGCGGGCGTTCGCGGCCCGTCGGCGACCTGGGTGATCTTGACCTCGCCGTCCAGGTACCGGCTGATGTAGACCGCGGCGCCGAGCGAGTCCCGCAGCTCGGTCAGGGTCTCCTGGAGCTTGGCCTCCAGGGCCGCCTTGCGGGTGGCGCCCGAGCCGAGCAGGACGAGCGAGTCGCCGATGACATAGGCGCCGTCGGTGGTCTCTTCGACGTACCCCTCGCGGCGCAGCATCCGCAGGAGGGAGGTGAGGTGGACGGTGGGCAGCCCGGTCTCGCGCGCGATCTGGGCGTCGGTGACGCCCCCGCCGTGCTTCGAGATCGACTCGAGGACTCGGAGTGCGTACTGCACCGAATGGAACGGCGCAGTCGGCTCGGGCTTCAGCGCCACGGTTCCCCCTACAGGTTGTGACCGTTTGCTCGCACCCCACGATAGCCGCCAAGAGCCTTCCGCGGGGCGGCTGTTGACGAGAATGGTGGTGCACCCCAGGCCCGTACGCTGGGGTGCACCACCGTGGCATATGCCAGGGTCACGATTAAGTGAGGGATAAGGAGGTCAGAGCACCGCGCTCAGGAACTCGCGCGTACGTTCGTGCCCCGGGTCGCTGAAGATTTTCTCCGGAGAACCGGACTCGATCACCTTGCCGGAATCGAACATCAGCACCTCGTCGGAGATGTCCCGGGCGAAATTCATCTCGTGGGTCACGACGAGCATGGTGATGTCCGTAGTGCGTGCGATGTCGCGCAGGACGTCGAGGACCCCCGCGACCAGCTCCGGGTCGAGCGCGGAGGTCACCTCGTCGAGGAGGAGCACCTGCGGGCGCATGGCCAGGGCTCGCGCGATGGCCACCCGCTGCTGCTGGCCGCCGGAGAGNNGCTGGAAGACCATGCCGATGTTCTTCCGTACTTCGCGCACCTGCTTGTCGGGCGCGGGGAAGAGCTGGTCGCCGTTGACGCTGATCGTTCCCTCGTCGGGCTTCAGCAAGGTCATCAGCAGGCGCAGGATCGTCGTCTTCCCGGAACCGGAAGGTCCGATCAGGGTGACGTGCTTGCCCGGCTGCACCGAGAAGCAGAGATCGTCCAGGACCGTGTTCTTCCCGAAGCGCTTCGTCACGTTGTCGAAGCGGATCAGGTCGGCCGGGGCTGCGGGGGCTGCC
>NZ_JAFLRJ010000462.1 GCF_017315755.1 Streptomyces beijiangensis | reverse complement strand
TCGACGGCGATCCGGCCACCGGCTGGTCCAACGCCTTCCACAAGTCCGCGACCGCTCTGCTGCCCGCTTTCCAGGGGGCCAGAGAGGCCGACTGGGTCTCGGTCACCTGGGCAAGAGCGCGTACGGTCCGCAGCGTCGAGGTCTCCTTCCGTACGGACGCGACGCACTCCCTGCCCCGGACGGTCGCGGTGTCCGCCTGGGACGGCGAGAGGTACGTCCCGGTGCAGGGTGCGGTCGTCACCTGGGCCACCGGTTCCGACCAGCCGACCCTCGTCACCTTCACGCGGGTACGCACCTCACGGCTGCGCCTCGATCTGACGAGCGCCCGCCCGGGGGCAGTGGACGGGGCCCAGCGCATCAGCAGGCTTGAGGCCCCTGCCGGGTAGAGCTCAACGTTCCTCGAAGACCAGGTCCTCCGGCGGGTGGCTGAGCCGTACGGTCTGCTCGGTGACCTCCACCACCGTGGACAGTCCGGTGAACTCGCCCGTCGAGAGGATCAGCACCCGGTCGGCGCGCTGGTCCAGGAAGGCCTTGAACCCGGCGAGCGAGGGGTCCCCCGCGCCCAGCACCAGATAGTCCGCGAGGCGGCGGAACAGCTTGGGGAGCAGCACCACGCTCTCCGTCAGGGACACCAGACCGTCGATCTTCCCGCCGGTGGTCGTGGTGTCGTCCGGCCACAGCCCCTTGGCGGCGATCCGCGCCTCCTGGACCACCGTGGTCAGCGCCGCACGCAGATCGACGTACAGCTTGGTGTAGTACGTCGGGTAGGCGAGGCCGTCGGCCAACTGCTGGTGATTCGCGGTCTGTCGCAGCAGTTCCACATCGACGCGGAGCCACCCTCCGTCCGCCCCCGGGGCCGGTCCCCGGCCGGCCAGAGCGATGCAGCGGCCGTACATGTCCGCGCCCCGGGTCAGGATGAAGCCGGGGCTCTGCGCGGGCTGCGCCGCGGTGATCGTGCCGCGGCCGTCGTGCTCGACGGCGGTGAAGCCGAGCCAGGCCGTCAGGGCGTCCGCCGCTCCCTGCGCGAACGGCGGCGGCTGGTGGAGTTCATGGCCGTGCGCCGGTATGTAGTGCGTCTCCAGCGCGTCGATCGCGTCCAGCCGCAGCTGCGCCCCGCCGGTCCGGTTCCGTTCCACCTTGTGGGGTCCGGGCACCAGGTCCCAGCGGCCGGGATCGGTGGGGTAGAAGCGGACGGAGTCGCCGTCCGGACGGGCACCGATCACCCGGTACGTTCCCTCGATCACGAGCATCGGCATGATGGCCTCCTCAGGGTGCCCCCGGCACTCCCAGCATCCTCGGCCGGGGGCACCGCGAGAACCCGGTGGCTTCTGATCCTTTCCGCTCGTTTCCCCCTATGCGTGGTCCGGCTCCGCCACGGGGCTGAACCGGACCTGGATGGTCAGCCCGCCGCCTGCGTTGGGCCTGCCGGTGACGGTGGCCAGATGGGCCTGGGCGATCGACTCGACGATGGAGAGTCCGAGGCCGGCCCCTTCGCCGGGAGCGTGCCGGCGTTCCTGCGCGCGCTGGAAGGGTTCGAAGAGCCGGTCGACGGATCCGGTGGGGATCAGGGGCCCGGTGTTGGACACCTCTAGGGTCCCGGGGCGGGTGCGGATCCGCACAGTGCCGCCCTGGTGGTTGTAGCGGACGGCGTTGATGAGCAGGTTGCGTACCAGATGTTCGAGAAGGACCGAGTCGCCCTGCACGCTCAGCGGTTCAAGATCGGTGTGCACGGTGATGTCCGCCCGGGCCGCTTCGTCGGCGAGTGCCGCCACGACTGCGGAGACCGTGCTTTCCAGCGCGACCGGCTCGCTGCGCTGCAGGCCCTGGTCGGAGGCGGCAAGGAGGAGGAGTTCTTCGATGAGGTGCTCACTGTTGTCGGCGACCTGGATGAGCTTGGTCCTGATCTCGGCGACTCGCTGAGGGGTGGGATCGTCGGCGAGTCCGATCTCGGCTGCGGCCCGTTGGACAGCCAGCGGGGTGCGCAGCTCGTGTGCCGCGTTGGCGGCGAACCTCTGTTGCGCGGAGACCAGTTGCTCTATGCGGCCGAGCATGGCGTCGAAGGTGTCGGCGAGCTCTTTGAGCTCGCCGGGCGGTGCCTGGAGCGCGATGCGTTCGTGGAGGTTCTCCCCCGACAGGCGGCGGGCGGTCGTCGTGATCACGGCTACGGGGCGCAGCACTCGTCCCGCCATCCACCAGGCCAGGGCGATGGACAGGGCCGCGAAACAGGCCAGCGCGATGCCCGAGACCGTGAGCAGGCGGTGGAGCGTGGCGTTCTCGGCTGCCTCGCTCAGCTGGCGGTTCATGGCGAGCGCGATCGGCGGCTTGCTCGCCGAGACGCCGGGGATCAACTGGGCGGGTGAAGCCGATTGGAGCGGCACCTGCGTGGCCGAGCCACTGGGCATGGCACGGGCCGGAACGGTCGTGATCGCGGTGGAGATGCTTGCCCCGAGCCCACTGCGTACGAGGAAGTACACCAGTGTCGTCAGGATGGCCCCGGCCAGCACGAGCAGGCCGCCGTACAGGGCGGTGAGCCGTACGCGTTCGCTGCTCATGCGGTGCCGCCGATGCGGTAGCCGACGCCCGGTACGGTCTCCACGACCCAGGGCTCGCCGAGTTTGGCCCGCAGTTTGCTCAGGGTGACGCGGACCGCGTTGGTGCGGTAGCCGGTGTCTTCCTCCCAGACCTGCTCGATGAGGTCGTCGCTGCTCACGACCGCCCCGTCGGCCCGCAGCAGTGCCTCAAGGACGGCGAATTCCTTGCGCGAGAGCGACAGATGGCGGCCGTCTCTGCTGGCCTGCCGTCGCGAGGTGTCCAGGACGAGTCCGGCACGCTCGATGACCGGCGGGAGGGCGGGGCGGGCCCGGCGGCCGAGCGCGAGGATCCGGGCGAGGAGTTCGTCGTAGGCGAAGGGTTTGGTCAGGTAGTCGTCGGCGCCGAGGCCGAGGCCCTCGACCCGGTCGCGGAGGGATCCGGAGGCCGTCAGCATCAGGATGCGGGTGAGCAGCCGCTGGGTGACGACACGGCGGCACACCTCGTCCCCGTGGATGTCGGGCAGGTCACGGTCGAGGACCATCACGTCGTACTCGCCGAACTGCAGCTTGCGCAGTGCGGTCAGCCCGTCGGGGGCCACGTCCACGGCGAGGGCATCTCGCCGCAGCCCCTCGGCGATCATTTCCGCCAGGAATGTCTCGTCTTCCACCACCAGCACGCGCATGCGCCTTGTCTACCTCATCTGCACCTTTCGTCTCTGTTAACGACTTCGCTTAGAGAGACGAAACAGCTGCTCTTGGCACGCTGCCGGCGCGGCCGAAATGCGGCCTGCCAGTCGGCAAGGAGAGATCCATGCATGTGCGGACCAGTCCCCGTACGCGTTCAGCTGTTGTCGCCTCGGGATTCGCGGCCCTCGCCCTCTTCGCCGCGGCCTGCTCCGGGAGCGGCTCGGACGATGGCGCCTCGAAGGGGTCGAGCAGCACCGGCAGCGGCGGCAATGCCGACGACGCCGCCGTCAAGCAGCGCAAGTGCCTGCGGGAGCACGGGCTGAAGGTGCCCGAGCCCAAGCCGGGCGAGAAGGGCGTGGGGCTCACCATCGGCGGCGACATGGACAAGGCGCAGCTGGAGAAGGCGCTGAAGGCGTGCGCGGGCAAGGGCGGCCTGGGGACGGGCGGAAAGATCACCCAGGCCGACAAGGACAAGATGCTGAAGTACGCCCAGTGCATGCGCAAGAACGGCTACAACATGCCCGACCCGAAGTTCGACGGGTCGATGATGTCGGCCCAGAAGATGCCGCAGGGCGCGGAGAAGAAGAAGTTCGACAAGGCGTCCAAGATCTGCGAAAGCATCGTCCGATGAAGCGCCGCAAGGTCCTGGTCGCCTCGACCGTGGTCCTCGCCGTGGTCGGCGGCGCGGCGGTCGCGGCGACCACGCTGTCTGCGCCGGACACGGGCCGGGTGAGCAAGGACACCGGCCTGCCCCCGGCCACCGCCGGCGTCGAGCGCGGCGATCTGAGCGACAGCACGCAGGCCGACGGCATCCTCGGGTACGCCAAGGAACGCAAGGTCAACGCGGGTGCCGCGGGGACGCTGACGTGGGCCCCGGGGGCCGGCTCCGCGGTGAAGCGGGACGGGAAGCTGTACGAGATCGACGGGACGCCGGTCCGCCTGATGTACGGCAGCGGCCCGATGTACCGCACCCTCAAGAGCGGGGACAAGGGCCGGGACGTACGGCAGCTGGAGGAGAACCTGGCCGCCCTGGGCTACACCGGGTTCACCGTCGACGACGAGTACAGCGGCCTGACGGCGGACGCCGTCAAACGCTGGCAGAAGGCGCACGACCTGAAGCAGACCGGGCAGTTGGGCCCGCAGGAAATCGCCTTCGCCCCGGGCGCCGTCCGTATCAAGGACACGGACGGGGCGGTCGGCGACCAGGTCGCCCCCGGCCGTCCCGTGCTGTCCACGACCGGCTCCGAACGGGTCGTGACCTTCAGCCTCGCTGTCGTCGAGAGCAAATCCGTCAAGGTGGGCGCCGAGGTGAGCGTCGACCTTCCCGACGGATCCACGGCGAAAGGGAAGATCGCCTCGGTCGGCAGGACCGCCAAGCCGGGGGACGACCCCCAGGACAAAACACCGAAGATAGGCATCACCGTGTCGTTCGACGAGCCGGACAAGGTTGGCGGCATCGACCAGTCGCCGGTCACCGTCAATCTCACCGGCCAGACGCGTACGGGGGTCCTGACCGTCCCGGTCGACGCTCTGCTGGCGCTTTCGAGCGGCGGATTCGGCGTCCAGGTAGTGGAGAACGGCACCGCCCGTGAGGTGAAGGTCGAGCTGGGACTCTTCGGACAGGGGCGCGTGGAGGTGTCGGGCGGCGGCCTGCGCGAGGGCATGAAGGTCGGGGTGCCGAAGATATGAGCACCGTGGTCGCACTCAACGGCGTCACCAAGGAGTACCCCGGCGGGGTGAGAGCACTGGACGGCGTGGACCTGACGGTCGGGCAGGGCGAACTCCTGGCCATCGTCGGCCCTTCCGGCTCCGGCAAATCCACGCTGCTGCACATCGTGGGCACGCTCGACCGGCCCACCACGGGATCCGTCGCCGTCGCCGGTCATGACATCGCCGAGCTCTCCGACCGGAAACTCTCCGCTCTGCGCGCCCAGCACATCGGCTTCGTCTTCCAGGCATTCCACCTGGTCCCCGGTATCAGCGCGCAGGACAACGTGGCCGAAGGACTGCTCTACTCCGGGCTGCCGCGCTCCGAACGCCGCAGGCTCGCCGCCGCGGCCCTGGACCGGGTCGGTCTCGCAGAGCG
This sequence comes from Streptomyces beijiangensis, assembly GCF_017315755.1. Lineage (GTDB taxonomy): Bacteria > Actinomycetota > Actinomycetes > Streptomycetales > Streptomycetaceae > Streptomyces > Streptomyces beijiangensis. Next base: position 18,139 of record NZ_JAFLRJ010000462.1, on the reverse strand, counting down.
CACCGGCCACCGACCCCACGAACTGTCGGGGGGTCAGAAACAACGGGTGGCGATCGCGCGCGCCCTCGTAGGCGAACCGGACCTGCTGCTCGCCGACGAACCCACCGGCGCGCTGGACACCGCATCGGGCGAGACCGTGATGAAACTCCTCCACGACCTCCATCAGGACGGCGCCACCATCGCTGTCATCACCCACGACACCGAGATCGCCGAGCGCCTGCCACGACAGGTCCGTATGCGCGACGGACAGATCGTCGCGGACACCGGAAGCGGGGCACTGTGAGCGCCGGCACGCGGGAGCGCCCCGCACACGGACCCGCACACGGACCCGCCCTGCGGGCAGCCCGGTTGAGTCTTCGCGACGTCGCGCACGTCGGCTCCGCCGGGCTCCGCAGCCGGCCCATGCGTGTCGTGCTGTCCGCGCTGGGCATCGCCATCGGGATCGCCACGATGATCGCCGTCGTCGGGATCTCCGCGTCCAGCAAGGCGCAGTTGCTGCGGCAGCTCGACGCGCTGGGCACCAATTTGCTCGTGGCGACCCCCGGCGACTCGATGTTCGCCGGAGAAACGGTCAAGTTGCCCAAGGAAGCCGTCGGCACGGTCGGCCGTATCGACGGGGTGGAGAAGGCCGGCGCGACCGGCGACGTCGACGCCACCGTCCGCCGCAGCGAGAAGATCCCCGCGGACGAGACGGCGGGCATCGCCGTCAAGGCCGCCACGGAGTCGCTCCTGGAGGTCCTGCGCGGCAAGGTCGCCACCGGTACCTGGCTCAACGAGGCCAACGGCCGCTACCCCGCCGTGGTCCTGGGCCATGTCGCCGCGCAACGTCTGGGCGTCACCACGCCCGGGCAGCAAGTCTGGGTCGACAACCGCTACTTCACCGTCGTCGGCATCCTCGACCCGCTGCCGCTCTCCCCCGAGATCGAACGCTCCGCCCTGGTCGGCTGGAGCGCCGCCCAGCAGCTGCTCGGCTACGACGGCCACCCCACCTCCGTGTACGAACGCTCGACGGACGCCACCGTCCACGACGTACGCAAGCGGATGGCCGGCACCATCAACCCCCGGAGTCCGCAGGACGTACTGGTGACCGACCCGTCCTCGGCCCTCCAGGCGAAGGCCGCCACCGAGGGCGCCTTCAGCAGCCTGCTCCTGGGGCTGGGCGGGATCGCCCTGCTCGTCGGCGGGGTCGGCGTGGCCAACACCATGATCATCTCCGTACTGGAGAGACGCTACGAGATCGGGCTGCGCCGCTCACTGGGCGCCACCCGCGGACAGATCCGCATCCAGTTCGTCACCGAGTCGCTCATGCTCTCGGGCCTCGGCGGGCTCGCCGGAGTCCTGCTCGGCGCCGCCGCGACCGGGGTGTACGCCACGAGCGGCGGGCTGCCGTGGGTCGTACCGCTGTGGGCCGTCGCAGGAGGCTTCGTCTCCACGCTGCTCATCGGGACGATCGCGGGTCTCTACCCGGCGGTACGGGCGGCCCGTCTCTCGCCGACACTGGCCCTGCACGCCGCCTGACCCATCTCAGGGACCGACATGGACAACGAAGACTGGCGATCCGCGCCGTGCTCCACCCCCACCGCGCGCACCTACGTTCTGGGCACAGCCACCGTCGTCGAACTCCGCGGCAGCCTCGACCTGGCCACCGCCCCCGGCGTCCGGGCCCACCTCGATGCCGCTGCCGCCCCGCCAGGAGCCCGGGTGATCGTGGATCTACGGCCGGCCGAGTTCTTCGACTGCATCACCCTGGGACTGCTGTGCCGGGCCCGCCGGAGAACCCTGGAGTCCGACGGCCACCTGAACGTGGTCTGCACCCGGCCCTGGCATCTGCGGATCCTCACGGCAGTCGGACTCGATACGGCCCTGCGGCCCGTTGCCACATTGGGGCACGCCCTCGCCCAGGCGGCGCGGCCGCAGGACACGGCGGAGTTTTCCGCCGTCCGCGGCTGACGCCGCGGGCGATCAGCGTCCGTAGCGCCGGCATTTCAGAGCCTTGGCGCCGTCGTCGAGGCAGATCCGCACAACCGCGGCTCCGCCGTGAACGCCCGTGTCCGCGATGAAGCTGCAGTGGTCTGTCGGCAATTCGCCGGGTCGACAGACTTTTGATGGACCGGCTCCCGGCACAGCAGTCATCAGTTGAGGCCGACGCCAGGGTGCTCCCTGGGGTCGAGGCGTCTGAATCATGCGACGTGGGGCATTGCCGCGGCGGGCCGCACTGTTTCGGAGCCGTACAGGTCTCGGGCGCGATCGAGGACGGTTTCGATGCGTCGGGCCTTCTCGTCGTCCGGGTCGAAGAGCATTTGCCGTGAGGTCAGTTCGGCGGCCGTCAGGTCTTCCGCGCGCAGGGTGAGGGTGCGGACTCGGGCACGTTGAAGGGCGAGTCGGCTGTGAAGTTCGTAGGCGAGTGTGGTCAAAGCGCGGGTATGGGCCGTGGCCTCAGGCAGCTTGCGGGTACGGGTCGTCGTCGAGCGGTCGGCGTAGCGGACGGTGAGAGTGAGGGCATGGGCCGCCTGGGCCTCGGTACGCAGCTGCAGGCCGAGGCGGTCGGTGAGCGCGAGCAGGGCGGCGCGCTGCCTGTCCGGGTCCAACTCGTCCCCGTCGAAGCGGTGTTCGGCGCTCATCGAGCGGGGCGGGGCCGCGGGGACCACCGGCGTCGGGTCGAGACCGCGGGCCGCGTCATGGAGGCGGCGGCCCGCGGTGACGCCCAGGATGCGCTGCAGCGTGCCGAGCGGCGCGGCGGCGATCCTGCTGACGCTGTCCAGTCCGTACGAGGAGAGCGTGCGGGAGGTCGCGGGCCCCACGCCGTGCAGAGCGGCCGCGGGCTTCTTCGCGAGGAAGGCCGTGACCGCGTCGAGGTCGTCGGGCAGCACACGCACCGCCGAGAGCGGACCGTCGGCGGCGACCATGCGGGCCAGCAGCGGGTTCGCGGCGACACCGACCGTGGAGTGGAGCCCGTACAGCCCCCCGGTACGCGCCCGGATGCGCTCGGCCAGCGCCGCGGCGTCCGTACCGAAATAGCGCAGGCTGCCGGAGACATCGGCCAGTGCGGCGTCCGGCGGCAGCGCCTGTACCAGAGGGGTGTACTCGGCCAGCAGGGCGAGAAGGTGGCGGTAGAGCCGCTCGTCGAGAAGGCCATGGAAGTGGATATAGAGGATGTTCATCCCGCACTCCCCGGGCTCTGGTGCCACAACTTGCGGCTCTGCTTGACGGATTCGCCGGGCGGCTGCAGATCCGCCCAGGGGTGCAGCGCGTAACCGGTCTCCAGTTGGATGCTGCGGCCGTCCGCTGCCCGCTCCGGCGCCCTGTCCGGCGGCGGTCCGCTCTCGGTGAGCCGTTCCGTCACCGCCGACAGGCCGCCCTCGCGGCGCAGCTCGGCCAGTTCGGTGAGGTCCCAGGCGACGGATCCTGTCACCGACAGAGCCTTGCCACTGCCCTCGCCGCGGAGCTGCACCACTCCGCGTACGAGCAGCAGCCAGGAGTGGAAGACGGTGTGCGCGCTGGCGTCGTGGCTGTCCTCGAAGAACGCGCAGTCCACCAGGCCCGTCGTGTCGTCGAGCGTCGTGAAGATGACGCGTTTGCCGGAACGGACCGGCGGGGTCTGGACGGCGCCCTTCGCACCGGCGACGAGCACCACTTGTCCGTGCCGCAGGTCCTTCAGCCGCTTCGCGGTGACCACACCGAGCTCGTCCAGCAGCTCCCGGTGGTCGCCCATGAGGTGGCGGGAGGTGTCCATGCCGAGCACTCCGAGCTCGGCGCCGAGCCGCTCGGCGTCGTCCAGGTCCGGCAGATGGGCGGGGGCCACCTCGTTCCGGTTCCCTTCGCTCTCGCCGAGGGTCAACTGACCGTTCGGGGAGTGGCGTTGGCCACGGTGCAGCTCGGCGAGGTGCAGCAGCAGGTCACGGCGGTTGCGGCCGAAGGTGTCCAGCGCACCGACCTGGGCGAGGCGTTCGGCGACCGGCCTGGACGGCCGGGCCCTGGAGACGAAGTCCTGGAGCGTGGCATACGGCTGCCCGGCGACGATCCGCTCCGCCTCGCCCCCGCTCATCCCGCGCACATCGCACAGGGCGAGCCGGACCCCGTGGAGGGGGCGATCACCCTCCACATCAGACACCAGTTCGATTCTATAAGCGGAGTCCGACACATTCACATCCAGCGGCAGGATCGGCACCCCCCACCGCCGCGCATCCGCGAGCAGCAGTCGCTTCGGGTACATCCCCGGGTCGTGGGTGAGCAGCCCGGCGTAGAAGGCGGCCGGGTGATGCGCCTTCAGCCATGCCGACTGGTACGAGGGCACGGCGAAGGCGACGGCGTGCGCCTTGCAGAAGCCGTATGCCCCGAATGCCTCGACGATCTCCCAGGTCCGCTCGACGACTTCCTGCTCGTACCCCCGCTTGTGCGCCTCCTGCGCGAACCACGCCCGCACCCGGCCGATCTGGTCGCCGCGCGACAGCGCGCGGCGCGTGTAGTCGCCGAAGGCGAGGCTGCAGCCGGTCATCACGTGCAGGATCTGGATGATCTGCTCGTGGAAGACCACCACACCGTTCGTCTCCCGCAGTGCGGGTTCCAGGTCCCGGTGCGGATAGCGGGGCGCCTGCCGGCCGTGCCTGGCCTTGATGAACGGTTCGACCATGTTGGCCGCGACCGGTCCCGGCCGGAACAGCGAGATGTCGACGACGAGATCGTGGAAGGTCTCGGGCTGCAGCCGGGCAATGAGGTCGCGCTGACCGGGCGACTCGGTCTGGAAACAACCCAGGGTCCGGGAGGACTTGATCAGCCGGTACGTCTTCGGGTCGTCGGGCGGCACCTGCGCGGCATCGTCCAGTTCGATGTGGCGCCCGGTGGCCCGTTCGACCTCGGCGACGGCGTGCGCCATCGCGGACTGCATCCGCACCCCGAGCACATCGAGTTTGAGCAGCCCGAGATCCTCCACGTCCTCCTTGTCGAACTGGGACATGGGGAAGCCCTCGCCGCTGGTCGGCACGACGGGGGTGCGGCGCAGCAGCGTCGCATCGGAGAGCAGCACACCGCACGGGTGCATGGCGATGCCGCGCGGGAGGGCGTCCAGTGCCTCGACCAGGTCCCACAGTTGCGGGTCGTACGCCTCCGGGTCGATGGAGCGCAGTTCGGGCAGCTCCCGCAGGGCGGCGCGGGCGTCGCGGGCCCTGATGTGCGGGAACGACTTCGCGAGCCGGTCGACCTCGGCCGGATCGAGGCCGAGCGCGAGACCGACGTCGCGTACGGCATGCCGTACGCGATAGGTCTCCGGCATGGACAGGGTGGCCACCCGCTCCGGACCGAAGCGGTCGAAGATCGACCGGTAGACCTCGAGACGGCGTGCGGACTCCACGTCGATGTCGATGTCGGGCAGCTCCGCGCGCTGACCGGACAGGAAGCGCTCCATGAGCAGGCCGTGCTCGACCGGGTCGGCGGTGGCGATGCCGAGGAGGTGGTTGACCAGGGAACCGGCGCCGGAGCCGCGGGCGGCGACCCTGATGCCGAGCTCCCTGGTGTCGGCGACGACCTGGGCGATGGTGAGGAAGTACGAGGCGTAGCCCTGGCGTTCGATCAGGCGCAGCTCGTCGTCGAGGCGCTCCCAGTGGCGGCGGCTCCGGTCGTAGCGGCGCAGCAGCATGGCGGCGGTGGTCTTCGAACGCAGCACGCGCTCGGGGGTGCGCCGGTGGGCGCCGACGAGCTCCGGCTCGGGGAAGTGCACGCGGCCCAGCCCCATGTCGTCCTCGGGGTCGACCCGGCAGGCGGCTGCGGTCTCCTCGGTGACATCGAGCAGCCGGCGGGCGGTGTTCGCGCGATAGCCGGCGGCCTCGGCCACCTGCTCGGCGATGCGCGCCATGTCCGTGGCGGGCTTGAGCCACCGCTCTCCGCTGTCACGTACGCCGCGCGGGTCGATCGGCACCAGGCGGCGTGCGGAGTCCAGGACGTCGGCGACCGGCCCCTGGCCGAGGTCGGCGTAGCGCACGGCATTGCTCAGTACGGGGGCGATCCGCTGGTCGGCGGCGAAGCCGAGGGCGCGGGCCGCGAGGCGCAGCGAGCCGAAGCCGGTGCCGTCGCGGCCGTGGCAGACGACCTCGATGCGCAGCGCCGCGTCCCCGTACCGCTCCCGCCAGGGTGCGAGCAGCCGGGCGGCACGGTCGGGACGCCCGGCCGCCAGAGCGCGGCCGACGTCCGAAGCGGGGCCGAGCAGCACGGTGAGGTGTTCGCCGCCGAGGGCGTCCCATGGCAGCAGGGGGCGACGGTCTCCCGCCGTGTCCAGGTGTGCGGCACTCACGAGCCGGCACAGTTCGGCCCAGCCCCTGGCCCCGTCCCTGGCGAGGAAGACCACGCGCTGCGCCGACTCGTCGACGAAGGCTCCGCCGCGGGCCGGGGTGCGCCGCCGCTCCGTGCGTCCGGCCGCTTCGGGGGGTGCGTCCAGAGCGAGGTCCACTCCGAACAGGGGCCGGATGCCGACGCGGCTCGCGGCCTTGGCGAAGCGGACGGCGCCGCCGAGGGTGTCCCTGTCGGTCAGGGCGAGCGCGTCCATCCCCCGCTCGACCGCCCGCTCCGCGAGCTGCCCGGGGTGCGAGGCGCCGTATCGCAGGGAGAACCCTGAGACGGCATGCAGATGCGTAAATCCGCGCACCTGTACCACCTCGCCACTGACGGCCCCCTACCTCCGTTGTGCCACACCGGATCCTTCCGGGTGGTCACACCACAATAGACCAGGGTCGAACATATATGCGATTCGTCGTTCGAGGTCAGCCGCGTGCCGCCCGTACGCCGTCCAGTGCGATACCCACGACGCGGTCGCGCTGCTCCGCGGTGGGGAACGTGGTGGCGGCGATGCCGGCGATCATCCGCAGGAGGTCGTCGAAGTCCACATCCGTCCGGGCCTCGCCGGAGTCCTGGGCGCGCCGGAGCAGTGGCTCCCCGGCGCCCATCATGGAGACGCGGCAGGAGACGAAGATGCCGGATTCGCCGTTCAGGCCCTCCCGGACGGCCCGCTTGGTGACGGTGTACTCGACGAAGCGGTCGATCCAGGTGGTGAGTGCCTCCCAGGCGGGCCGGCCGCCGAGTTCGTCGGCGAGGACGCAGAGGGCGTCGACCTCTTCGGCGTAGACCGTCTCGAAGAGGTGTCGACGGGTGGGGAAGTTCCGGTAGAGGGTGCCGATCCCCACTCCGGCGCGGCGGGCGATGTCCTCCAGGGACGCATCGGCCCCCTGCTCGGCGAACGCCTCGCGCGCGGCCGCCAGGAGCGCGTCGAAGTTGCGCCGGGCGTCGGCGCGGCGCGGGCGCTGGGCCGCCACGAATTCCTGGACGGAAGCCCGGTCCGCCACTGCTTCTTCGCGCACTGATTCCTCCTCGGGGCTCCGGGGTTGAACCGGAGGCATGCCTCCGCTAAGGTGGAGGTACGCCTCCACTTTAACAGTCGAGTCGTCTCCGCGTACCGGTCGGCCGCCTGGCCGACCCCCTCGACTTCGCCGCCGACGGCACCGCCCGTGGCACCCCCGCACACCCCGGCACAACTCCGTGCTGCCATCACGCACTTACAGAGAGTCCTCAATGAACCGGAACTCCAACCGCCTCACCTTCGCGGTCCTCGCGACCGGTGCGGGCGTGTTCTCGATGATGCAGTCGCTGATAGCGCCGGCGCTGCCCACCGTCCAGCAGGCGCTTGGCACGTCCCAGGCCACCGTCACCTGGGTGATGACCGCCTATCTGCTCTCCGCTTCGATCTTCACCCCGATCCTCGGCAGGGTCGGCGACCTCATCGGCAAGAAGCGCACTCTCGTCGGCGCACTGCTCGCGCTGATCGTGGGATGCGTGCTGGCCGCCCTGGCCCCGAACATCGCCACACTGATCGTCGCCCGTGCGATCCAGGGCATCGGCGGGGCCCTGTTCCCGCTCTCGTTCGGGATCATCCGCGACGAGTTCCCGGCCTCCCGGGTCAGCCCCAGCATCAGCAATCTCTCGGCCGTCATCGCGGCGGGCGGCGGCTTCGGCATGGTTCTCGCCGGGCCGGTCGTCGGAGCGCTCGACTACCGGTGGCTCTTCTGGCTGCCGACCGGCGTCGTCGCGCTGACCGCGCTGTTCGCACTGCGCTGCATCCCCGAGTCCCCGATCCGTGGCACCGGAAAGGTCAACTGGCTCGCCTCCGTGCTGCTCTCGGGCTGGCTGGTCGCCCTGCTCCTGCCCATCAGCCAGGCCACCACCTGGGGTTGGGGCTCCACCAAGGTGATCGGGCTGCTGCTCACGGCCGTCGTACTGTTCGCCCTCTGGGCGCTGACCGAGGCCCGGTCCGCCAGTCCGCTCATCGACCTGCGGATCATGCGGCTGCCCGCCGTCTGGACGACCAACACGGCGGCGCTGCTCTTCGGCGCCGGCATGTACGCGGTCTGGTCCTTCCTCCCCGCCTTCGCCCAGACACCGAAGGCCGCGGGCTACGGCTTCGGCGCGACCGTGACCGGCGCCGGGCTTCTGATGCTGCCCATGCTGGTGGCCATGTTCTGCTCGGGCATCGTCAGCGGACGCCTGGAGCCGGTCTTCGGCGCCAAGCCCCTGCTGGCCATCGGGGCCGCGCTGGGCGCCGTGTCCTGCACAATGCTCGCCTTCTGGCACGGACAGCAGTGGCAAGTGGCCTTCGCCGCAGCCGTGTTCGGCCTGGGCATCGGACTGGCCTTCGCCTCCATGGCCAACCTCATCGTGCAGAGCGTCCCTGCGGCCCAGACCGGCGCAGCCACCGGCATGAACGCCAACATCCGTACCATCGGCGGCTCGCTCGGCGCGGCCGTGATGAGCGGCATGGTCACCGGCCATGTCCAGTCCTCGGGGCTGCCGTACGCCTCCGGCTACACCCACGGCTTCATGCTGCTGGCCCTGTTGTGCCTGGCCGCCACCGGGGCCGCTCTGCTCGTCCCCGCCGTCAGGCGCGGACAGCGCGCTCAGGGGACTGTCGTGACGGGTCAGCCCGCACCGGCCGACGACAAGCACCTGGAGACGACCCGCGGCTGACATCTCTCTCGTGGCCGTATCCGTCATCCTGCTACGGCATGGTGAAGGAGCGGTCACCCGAGGCCGCCTGTCCCTCAAGGAGTACGACGCATGCCCCCACTCTTCCCGGCCCTCACCGCGGGCTCGGCCCGTCAGGCGCTGCACTTCGGCGACCGGTCGCTCAGCCACGCCGAACTGGCTTCGGCGGCAGGGACGTTGGCCGCCGAACTGCATGGGGCCGGGAGGGTGGCCGTCTGGGCCACGCCCACCCTGGAGACGTCCGTGGGCGTGGTCGCGGCCCTGCTGGCCGGAGTGCCCGCCGTACCGCTCAACCCGAGGATCGGCGGACGCGAGCTGGAGCACATTCTCTCCGACAGCGTGCCGTCGCTGGTCCTCGCCGCGCCAGGTGACGAACTGCCGCCCGCACTCGGTGCGTTGAACCGCCTGGACATCGACGTACGGGCGCCGGGCAAGCCCCTCCCGCTCCCCGACGAGCCGCCGGCCGAGGCCCCGGCCCTGGTCGTCTACACCTCAGGGACCACAGGCCCGCCCAAGGGCGCCGTCCTGCCGCGCCGGGCGATCACCTCGACCCTGGACGCGCTGGCCGAGGCCTGGCAGTGGACCGGCGACGACGTACTCGTCCACGCCCTCCCCCTCTTCCATGTGCACGGGCTGATCCTGGGCATCCTGGGCCCGCTGCGGCGGGGCGGCACCGTGCACCACCTCGGCCGCTTCGACACGGACGCGGTCGCCCGCGAACTGGCGGCCCACGGCACGATGTTCTTCGGCGTGCCGACCATGTACCACCGCATCGCCGAGGCGCTCCCCGGCGACCCGGCACTCGCCAAGGCCCTGTCCGGCGCACGCCTGCTGGTCTCCGGTTCGGCCGCGCTGCCGGTGCACGACCATGAGCGCATCGCCGCCGCGACGGGACGGCGGGTCGTCGAGCGGTACGGCATGACCGAGACCCTGATGAACACGAGCGTCCGCGCCGACGGCGAGCCACGGCCCGGCACGGTCGGCGTACCGCTGGACGGGGTCGAGCTGCGGCTGGTCGAGGAGTCGGGCGAGGAGATCACGGCGTACGACGGCGAGAGCGTCGGCGAGATCCAGGTGCGCGGCCCGAACCTCTTCACCGCGTACCTGAACCGTCCTGACGCCACCGCCGCGGCCTTCGACGGCACCTGGTTCCGTACGGGCGACATGGCGACCCGGGATCCGGACGGCTATGTCCGTATCGTCGGCCGCAAGGCCACCGACCTCATCAAGAGCGGCGGCTACAAGATCGGTGCGGGCGAGATCGAGAACGCCCTCCTGGACCATCCCGCGGTGCGCGAGGCAGCCGTCACAGGAGAGCCCGACGCCGACCTGGGCGAGCGGATCATCGCCTGGATCGTCCCGGCGGACCCGCACCGGCCGCCCACGGTCGAGGAGTTGGCAGCGCATGTGGCGCAGCAGCTGGCACCGCACAAGCGACCCCGCGAGGTCCGGCTGCTCGACGCGCTGCCCCGCAACGACATGGGCAAGATCATGAAGCGTGCGCTGCATGGCTGACGCATGGACGGCCCGCGAGGCGATCACCGCGGCGGTGGATCCGGGTTCCTTCGCCGAATTCGTCCGTACGCCGCACCTCAGAGGCTCCGACGGCCCGCTCGGCTGGCCCGGCTACGACGCGTCGGCGGCCAGGGCCGCCGCGGGCACCGGCGAGAGCGAGTCCGTCGTCTGCGGGACCGCTTCGGTCGGCGGCAGGCAATCCGTCCTCGTCTCCTTCGAGTTCGGGTTCCTCGGCGGCTCGCTCGGGGAGCACACGGGCGACCTCCTGGAGGCCGCCTTCACCACGGCCCGGGAACGGCGCGTCCCGCTGGTGTCGCTGGTCGCCACCGGCGGCAGCCGGATGCAGGAGGGGATGCGCGCGCTGACCCAACTCCAGCGCGTGGCACGGCAGTCCGCGCTTCTGCGCGCCGCCGGGATTCCGCAGATCGCCGTCCTGCGCGACCCCACGACGGGCGGCGGCTGGGCCACTCTCGGCGCGGGCGCCGACATCGTGCTCGCCCTGCCCGGCGCGCAGGTCGGTTTCGCCGGCTCGCGGGTACGTCCGCCGGGGGCCGACCCTGCCGCGTACACCGCCGAGGGGCAGTTGGCCGCCGGTCAGATCGACGCGCTGGTACGCCCCGATGAGCTGCACAGCACCCTGGCCGACTGGCTGATGCTCCTGTCGGGACCACATGCCGGCGGGCCGGCCGCGCCTCCGGGCGCACCCGCCGGGGAATCCGGCCCTGCCCTCTCCGGCTGGGACGCGGTGACCCTGACGCGCTCCGCCGGGCGCCCGCGCGCCGACGCCTATCTCGCCGCGTACTTCGACGGCGGCGTCCGGGAGATCGGCGGCGACCGCTGCGGTGGCACCGACCCGGGCATGCGCTGCGGCTTCGGACTGCGTCAGGGCCGTACCGTCGCCTATGCCGCCCAGTGCGGCACGGCCACGCGCCCGGCCGGATACCGCACAGCGACCCGCCTGGTCCGGCTCGCCGAATCCCTCGGGATCGCGGTGCTCACCCTGATCGACACGCCCGGCGCCGCCAATGACGCCGAGGCGGAGCGTGAGGGGGCGGGCGCCGCCATCGCGGGCCTGTTCGCGGCCATGGCGACCGCGCGCGTACCGCTCACCACCCTCCTCGTCGGCGAGGGCGGATCGGGCGGTGCACTCGCGCTGGCCGCACCAGGCAACCTCTGGGCCACCCCCGACAGTTACTTCTCGGTGATCGCCCCGGAGGCCGCCGCAGCCATCCTCAAGCGCTCCCCCGACCGCGTCCCGGAGACCGCGGACCAACTGCGGCTGCGCCCCCGGGACTTGGTGGATCTTGGCATCGCCCGTGGGGTGGTGAGCCTCTTCCCCGCGTCATAGGGCCGTCCGGGTGCGGCGGTGACCGGGCCGGCCGCCGCACGAGGCGCGTACGACCAGCTTCGGCCGCAACTGCACCTGGTGCACCGGCGATGCGTCGCCGTCCGAGAGGCGGCTCAGCAGGATCTGTGCGGCGAGTCTGCCCATCTGGAACTTCGGGGGCGCCACCGCGGTGAGCGGGATCTCCGCCACGTCCGCGAACTCGTTGTCGTAGCTGACGAGCGCCAGGTCCTGCGGTACGCGAAGGCCGGCCCGGCGCGCGGCGGACTGCAGCAGCGTCGCCTCGCGGTCGCCGAAGCAGAGCGCGCCGGTGACGGCGCCGTCCAGCAGGGTACGGACGGCGTCGTCCGCCCGCGCCGCGTCCCAGCCCTCCATCGGTTCCCGTACGTACACGGGCCGAGGCAGGCCCAACTCGGCGGCCGCGCAGGCGAATCCGTCCGTGATGAGCGCGGCGGGCGGACCGTCCGAGCGCAGGACGAGCGCCTGCCGCTCGTGGCCCAGGGCGTACAGATGGCGTACGGCCTCGTAGGCGCCGCCCGCGTGATCCGTGCAGACGTGCTCGGTGGGATCGCCAGGACCCGCCGCCGTCAGCCGCCGCTCCACCAGGACGACCGGTACCGGCAGCTCCATCAGCTGCCGGGCGCGCAGCGCCGGATCGTCCGCGGTGTGCAGCCCGGGCACAAGGAGCAGTCCGTCGGCGCCCGCCGAGAGGAGCTCGGCGATGGCGGTCTCCTCCACGCTGCGGTCGTAGTACGAACAGGCCAGCACCAGCCGCGCGCCCGCCCCCGCGAGCTCTTTCTCGATGCCCTGCAGAACGCGCGGGTAGTACAGCGCGGTGTCCGGTACGAGGACGCCCACGACCCGGCGCCCGGCCGGTTCCGGAGGACCGCTCCTGGCGGCGAAGGTGCCCGCGCCCTGGCGCCTCTCCACCAGCCGCTCGGCCACGAGTTCCTCGTACGCCCGGCGGACCGTGGTCAAGGAGAGACCCGTCTCGGCGGCGAGCGCGCGCTCGGTGGGCAGTTTGCTTCCGGGCGGCCAGGTGCCGTCGTGGATGCCTCGCCGCAGGTCTGCGGTGAGTCTGCGGAACTTCAGCTCCGGTGCGGTCACGGTCCCCCCAGGTGATCCGGCTGTGACCGCATCATGCCGGACCGGCGGGTGCGCTTTGAAGGAGCAATCCGCAATCAGGCGGTGATTGCTCATTGAATGCTCCGCTTCCACTTCCCTAACGTCCGTGCGCAATCACGTACCGCCTGGTACCGGCCCTCCACGCCCCGAGGTTCCCCATGGACGCGCGCCCTTCCACTCCCCCGCTGAACCGCCGCAGACTCCTCGCGTACGGAGCGGCCGCCACCGGCGCCGTGACCCTGCCCTTCCTGCCCGCCGCCACGGGTCAGCAGCGTGCCACCGCGGCCGAAACGGACGGCCCTGCCGTGGCGTACACGGAGCTGGAGGCGCGTGCGCTGGCACTCACCCCGCCCGCGTTCCTGCTCGAGTCCGCTGTGCCGCCGCAGTTCAGCACGGGGAACGGTGCCGCTCTCGCCCTCAGCGACGCCCGTTCCGTGTGCGGCAGGCACTCGCTGCGCTGGGACCACGGTCCGCGTTCGGCCCTGAGCGTCCAGGCCTCTCTCGCCTGGGCGGCCGACCCGTACCGCACCAGGCCGCTCGCCGACCAGGCCTGGCAGGGCACGGTCGACACCTTCTCGGTGTGGATCTACAACGAGAAGCCCACCGACGACGTGGTCCGCTTCGAGTTCGGCCGCGGGGAGCGCACCGACTGCTGGTTCGAGTTCCGGCTCGACTTCACCGGCTGGCGCACCACATGGGTCCGGTACGACTACGACATGCACGGCCGCCCGCGCCCCGGCATGGACACCCTGCGCATCATCGCGCCGCGCCGCCCCGGCACCCTGTGGATCGACCAGCTGCTGCTCAATGTCGCCCTGCGTCCCGACGCGCCCACCCGCGACGCCCAGGTCCCGGAGATCGGCATCGAGGGCGACGACTGGGACCAGCAGCACTGGCAGGCGCTCTACCTCCACGACCGTCTCCACACCCGCGCGAAGATCGCCACCCCGGCCCCGTCGTCGGCCGAACTCACCGACCTGAACACCCTGTTGGCCCGATATCACGACGACTACCTGGCCGCATCGCCCACCGTGAACGACGCCTACGTCGCCTCGCTCACGGCGACCGCCGCACCGATGCTCGACGGGCGCCCCGTCTTCTCGTACCAGTCGCAGATCTATCCGCCCGCGATCAGCACGGACCTCAAGGCCTTCGTCGGCGCGAGCACCCTGCGCGCGGTCACCGACCATCTGCAGAAGATCGCGCAGGCCTACGACCGGGCGACCGCCGCCACCCACCGCTCGGCGCTGGCCGCCCTGTATGTGCGTCTCGTGGAGCTGCTGCGCGAGCAGGGCTGGACGTACGGCAGCAGCCAGGGCACCATCCACCACCTCGGCTACGACATCCGCGGCTACTACGACTCCGTGCACCTCATGCGGGACGTGCTCAAGGACGCCGGGCTCCTGGATGCCGTACGCACCGATCTCGGCTGGCTCACCGGCTTCGGCCGGATCTTCCGCGGCTTCGACTACCGCAACGCCCACGGCTCCACCGCCGACATCCTCAACACCACGGTGCGCGGCATGCTCGCGGTCGCGCTCCTGCAGGACGGCGACGCCCGCCGGGTCGCGTACCTGAAGGTGCTGCGCGACTGGCTCAGCCGCTATCTGCTGCCCACGCCGGGCATCCAGGACGGCCTCAAGCCCGACGGCCTGACCTTCCACCACGTCGGCTGCTACCCCGACTACGCGCGTGACGGCTTCATCGGACTCACCCCTGTCGTGTACGTGATGAGCGGCGGCCTCTTCCGCATCGACGAGCGGGCCCACACGGCGCTCAAGCGCGCGGTCCTGACGATGCGGGTGATCACGGGCGGCCTCCAGTGGCCGGTCTCCCTGAGCGGCCGCAACCCGGCGGGCACCTCCGCGATGACCGTCGCCCCCTTCCAGTGGCTGACGATCGCCGGGACGCCCGACGGCGGCAGCGCGCTCGACCCGGAGCTGGGCGCCGCGTTCCTGCGGCTGCTGCCCACCGCGCCGACGACCGCGCAGAAGGCGATCGTCGCCCGGCTGGCGGCCGCGGGTGTCACCGCCGAGGCGGCCCCGGCCGGGGCGTGGGCGTACAACTACGCGGCGCTCGCCGTGCAGCGCAGGGACAACTGGCAGATCACGGTACGCGGCCACAACCGCCACCTCTGGTCCACCGAGGTCTACGACGGTTCCAACTGGTACGGCCGCTACAACACCTACGGCCAGATCCAGGTCCAGCACCGCGGCACACCGGTGACCAACCTCGACAGCGGCTACAGCGCCGACGGGTACGACTGGAACCGCCGCCCCGGGACCACCACGATCCACAAGCCGTGGGAGCTGCTCAAGGCGGATCTGACGGGGACCATCGAGGAGATGCTGCTCACCGAGGAACGCTTCGGCGGCGGGCACACCCTGGACGGGCGCAACGGCATGTTCGCCATGCGGCTGCACGAGCACCCGAAGTACGACGGCACGCACCGGGCCCGCAAGTCGGTGTTCCTCTTCGACAACCGGGTGGTCGCACTCGGCACGGGCATCGGGAACCGCGACCGGGACCACGAGACGGAGACCACGCTCTTCCAGACGCGGCTGGCCGCCCCGTCCGCACCGACGTGGCTCGGCGACGCGGCGGCGTTGACGGCCTTCCCGTACGAGAGCGGCAGTGCGGGCCGGCTCGCCGACGCCACCTGGCTGGTGGACGNNACCTCCCGCAGCCACGCCACCGACGCGGAGACCAGCGGCGCGTTCGCCACCGCCTGGCTGCGCCACGGCAGCGCACCGGCGGGCGGTTCGTACGAGTACGCCTTGGTGGTCGGGGCCGACGCGGCCTCGATGGCGGAGTTCACCGGGGCGATGCGGGAGAGGGACCGGGCCCCGTACACCGTGCTCCGCGCCGACGACACCGCGCACATCGTCAGGGACCGGGCGACGGGGATCACCGGCTACGCGGTCTTCGAGGAGACCGGCGCGCTCGCCTCGGGTCCGGTACGCGGTGCCGACACCCCCGTGCTCCTGCTGACCCGCGACGAGGGGGAGGACGGTTTGGTGCTGTCGGTCTGCGACCCGGACCTCCGGTTCCACGAGGGTCCGGACCGGGACCAGTACGAGAAGGGTGAGTACACCGGCCACTGGAGCCCCTTCTCCCGCCCCTGGCTCACCACCCCCAGCGCCGCGCACACCGTGCGGGTGACGCTGGCCGGCCGCTGGAGGGCGGAGCAGGACGGCGCCTGCACGGCCCGGATCCGGTGCGGCAACACGGTCGTCGCCTTCACGACGGCGGACGGCAGGCCCGTACAGGCACAACTCACCCGAATCACCGAGGAGTTCTGATGCGACGACGCACCTTCACCACCGCCCTGCTGTCGACGGCCCTGGTCGGCACGGCCGGCACGGCCACCGCGCAGGCCGCGTCCCTGGTCGACCCGGCCACCCCCGCAGACGCGCAGCCCACGGCGGGACCGGCCGGAACCCTGGTGTTCAGCGACGAGTTCACCGGCTCGGCGCTGGACACCGCCAAGTGGAACGTACGCGATCAGGAGCGCACCGAGTCCGACCGCAGCGACGGGATCCGCTGGTGGTACAAGCCCGCCAACGTCCGTGTGCTCCCCACCAACGGCGGCAATCTCGCCATCGACCTCACCAAACTGGCCGACGGCCAGTACGCGGGCGGCCGCGTCGACACGGACCAGATCTTCGACTACACGCACGGAACGATCGAGGTGAACGTCCATGTCCCGCCCACCCAGGGCCACTTGGGCGCCGTCTGGCTCCAGACGCACTCCTTCGGCTCCACCCTCGGCACGGCGGCCGACGGCGCGGAGATCGATCTGCTGGAGAGCGCGTACACCGACGACAAGTACGCGATCACCATCCACTACGACGGCTACGGCACCGACCACAAACAGTCGGCGCTGGTCGTCGCGGCGTCCGGTCTCCACTCCACGTACCGCCACACCATCGGGCTCAACTGGACTGCGACGAAGATGGAGTTCACGTATGACGGCACTGTCGTCCGCACCGTCACCGACCCCACCCTGATCAGCCAGGTCGCGGAGTACCCGCTCCTTTCGCACGAGGTGCTGCAGTGGGCCCAGGGGGACGTGACCCTTGCGCCGCTCGACTACAACTCGACGATGTACGTCGACTACATCCGCGTCTGGCAGTAAGGCTCAGGCTCAGTAGAGCGTCGGCCAGTTACTGCGCGGCCAGGCCAGCACTGCGAAGACCTGCGCGGCGGCGGCCTGTTCGATGGCCTGGGTGGTGCCCTGGTCGTTGAAGCGCATCAGTCCGGTGGCGCTGTCGCGCTGCTGCGACCAGATGTGGTCCGCGTAGTCGGCCATCGCCCGGTGGTAGGCCTGCCCGCCGGTCACCGATTCGAGGAGCAGGAGGTTCTTGAAGAAGATGGAGTTGAAGAAGACGGGCTGGGACAGCAGCCTGCCTTCGGTGACGTAGTAGGTGTACGCGGCCTCCGCCGTGCGCCGTGCGCTGTCGAGGTGGCCGCGGTCGCGGGTCGCCTCGTACAGGAGGACGCCCACGCCGACCGGGACGCCTTGGTTGTAGGACCAGACCGTCCTGTCGACCGTGCCGGTCAGGTCGAGGTGGTCCCAGTAGAGGCCCTCGGGGGTCATCAGGTGGCGGTTCGTCCAGTCGTAGAACCGTCTGGCCGACCGCAGATAGCGGGCCCGTCCGGTGATCCGGTGCAGGCGCAGGCCGAGTTGGGCCCCCGGCATGTTGGAGACGGTGTTGCGGTCGCGGCTCCAGGCCGCCTGGGTCCAGAACACACCGCCCGCGGCGGCATGGCCCGGGTCGGTGTCCCAGCCGGGGTCGACCAGCGCGAAGATCTCCTCGGCGCGTGCGAGGGCGGCCCGGTCGCCGGTCTGGAGGTNNGCCGCCCGCTCCGTTCCAGAAGTGCTCCTGCGCCCTCGCCCGCCGGGCCAGCTCCGGCTCGTAGCGCGGGTCCACGAGCGCCAAGTCGAGGGCGGCGACATGGACTTGGGAGTGCGGCCACTCGTAGGAGTAGGGGTGGTCGTCGGCAGCCGCCGGGTACTGCTCGCGGACGAGTCCGCTGCCGTCGGCCGCGTCGAAGTACGTCTTGAGCGCGTCGTACGTGGCTCTCGCCCTGGCCGGCGAGCGGGCGTGGTGCGGAGCCGGTGCGGCGGCC
>NZ_JAFLRJ010000461.1 GCF_017315755.1 Streptomyces beijiangensis | reverse complement strand
GCAGCGCCCCCCGCCGCCCCCGACAGCACCCCGGACGCAGTCCTCGTTGTCGACTTCGGCGCGCAGTACGCCCAGCTCATCGCCCGTCGCGTCCGTGAGGCGCGGGTCTACAGCGAGATCGTGCCCTCCACGATGCCCGTGGCCGAGATGCTGGCCAAGAACCCGAAGGCGATCATCCTCTCCGGTGGTCCTTCGTCCGTGTACGCGGAGGGCGCCCCGACCGTCGACCGCGCGCTCTTCGAGGCCGGGGTCCCGGTCTTCGGCATGTGCTACGGCTTCCAGCTGATGGCCACCACCCTGGGCGGCACCGTCGACGACAACGGGGCGCGCGAGTACGGACGCACCGCGCTCACCGTCTCCCAGCCGGGATCCACCCTCTTCGAGGGCACCCCCGTCGACCAGTCGGTGTGGATGTCGCACGGCGACGCGTGCAGCGCGGCCCCCGAGGGCTTCACCGTCTCGGCGTCCACGGACGTCGTGCCGGTCGCCGCCTTCGAGAACGACGAGAAGCGGCTCTACGGCGTCCAGTACCACCCCGAGGTCCTGCACTCCACGCACGGCCAGCAGGTACTGGAGCACTTCCTCTACCGGGGCGCCGGCATCGAGCCGACCTGGACGACCGGGAACGTCATCGAGGAGCAGGTCGCGCTCATCCGCGAGCAGGTCGGCTCCAAGCGCGCCATCTGCGGGCTCTCCGGCGGGGTCGACTCCGCCGTCGCGGCCGCGCTCGTACAGAAGGCCATCGGCTCCCAGCTGACCTGTGTGTACGTCGACCACGGGCTGATGCGCCAGGGCGAGACCGAGCAGGTCGAGAAGGACTTCGTCGCGGCCACGGGCGTACAGCTCAAGGTCGTCGACGCCGAGAAGCGCTTCCTGGACGCGCTCGCCGGGGTCAGTGACCCGGAGCAGAAGCGGAAGATCATCGGGCGCGAGTTCATCCGCGTCTTCGAGCAGGCGCAGGCCGAGATCATCGCCGAGGGCGGCGAGGACGTGGCCTTCCTGGTGCAGGGGACCCTGTACCCGGACGTGGTCGAGTCGGGCGGCGGCTCCGGTACCGCCAACATCAAGTCCCACCACAACGTGGGCGGGCTCCCCGACGACATCGAGTTCGAGCTCGTCGAGCCGCTGCGGCAGCTCTTCAAGGACGAGGTCCGCATGGTCGGCGCGCAGCTGGGGCTGCCGGACGAGATCGTCCAGCGCCAGCCGTTCCCGGGCCCCGGCCTCGGTATCCGTATCGTCGGCGAGGTCACCAAGGAGCGGCTCGACCTGCTGCGCGAGGCGGACGCCATCGCCCGCGAGGAGCTGACGGCGGCCGGTCTGGACCGCTCCATCTGGCAGTGCCCGGTCGTGCTGCTCGCGGACGTACGGTCCGTGGGCGTGCAGGGCGACGGGCGGACGTACGGGCACCCGATCGTGCTCCGTCCGGTGTCGAGCGAGGACGCCATGACGGCGGACTGGACGCGGATGCCGTACGACGTGCTCGCGAAGATCTCGACGCGCATCACCAACGAGGTGGCCGATGTGAACCGCGTCGTCCTCGACGTGACGAGCAAGCCCCCGGGCACCATCGAGTGGGAATAGCGCGCACAGCGCTCTGACAGCCGACGCCGCTGTTCACATCTTGTGAGCGGCGGCGTCGGCGTATTCCATGCTGAAGTAACCGCAGGTAGCTTGCGCCCATGACTGAGACGCCCGCGCCCGCCCCGATCCCCGTCGAGCAGCTGGAGTTCGCGCTCCCACTCGTGCACGAGTCCGTCGAGGACGAGCGGGCCCACCGCAAGCGCCGGCTCGCTGGGGCGCTGAGAATCTTCGGTGCGTACGGGTACGAGGAGGGCGTCTCCGGCCACATCACCGTGCGCGACCCGGAGTTCGCCGACTGTTACTGGGTCAACCCGTTCGGGGTGCCCTTCGCGCATGTGCAGGTCGACGATCTCGTCCTGGTCAACGGGGACGGGCAGGTCGTCCAGGGACGCCGCCATGTCAACCAGGCCGCCTTCGCCGTCCACGCCCAGGTGCACCGGGCCCGCCCCGACGTCGTCGCCGTCGCGCACACCCACTCGGTGTACGGGCGGGCGCTCGCCGCGCTGGGTGCGCTGATCGAGCCGTACACCCAGGAGGCCTGCGCCTTCTTCGAGGACCACGCGCTCTACGACGCCTACACGGGCGTCGTCGTGGACGAGGAGGAAGGGCGGCGGATCGCGGCCGCGCTCGGTCCGTACAAGGCTGTCGTCCTGCGCAACCACGGGCTGCTGACGGTCGGCGACACGGTGGACGCGGCGGCCTGGTGGTTCATCAGCATGGAGAGGTGCGCCCAGGTGCAGCTGGCGGCGCGGGCGGCGGGGCGGCCGGTGCTGATCGAGCAGAAGAAGGCGCTCGCCACCAGGGACCAGCTGGGCAGCGATCTTGTCGCGTGGATCAACTACCAGCCGCTCTGGCGGCGGATGGTGGAACCGCAGTCAACCTGATGAAACGCCCATCACCGCGGCTCGGCCGACCTGCTGCGTGAGACGCGCCTTCCGTACGACACAATTCGCTGACGCCGTACGGATGTTGGCGGTCTCTCGGGGTGGGAAAGGCGGCGTTCTTCGTGGCGGTTCAGGAAGCAGGGCAGAGCGGAACGCGGCACGGCGGTGGCTGCACGTGCGGCGACTGCCCGCACGGCGCGCGTGAAGGACACCGGAGGGCGGTCGCCGCGTTCCTGCTGAAACGGGACGAGCTGGCGGCCGGGCAGGGGCTGCCCGGAGCGGTCGCGCACTCGGCGGGGGCGTCGCGGCAGTGGGTGTCGGACGAGCTGACGCAGTCGGCGCGCGCGGTGGCCGAGCGGAGCCGTGAGGCGGGCGAGGCGTGGCCTCAACTGGTGTGGCGGCGCACGGTGTTCGTGGTGTGGGGCGCGGTGCTCGCGCTCGCCCTCGTGCAGACCGCTACGGCGATCGGGGCGGGGTGGTCGTCGGCGCGTACTGCCGGGCTGCTCGCCGCGGTCGTGGTGGGCGGGCTGCTGACGGGCGCGGCGTGGCTGCACCGGGCGCGGGGCGGGCTGCTCGCCCCGGTGGTCGGCGAGGACAACCGGCTCTCGACCTCGCGCGCGGTGGCGGGGGTGTGGGTGCTGCTGGTCGTCTTCGCGGTGCTGGTGCTCGCGCTGGAACTGGCCCAGGCGTCCGAGCACGGGGACCGGGACGCGCTGATCGACGGGATGGAGATCGCGCGGGGCGCCGGTGTGGTGACCGTGCTCGCACTGGTGAGCGCGGTCGCCGTGGTGGTGCGCAGGGTCGTGGGCGTACGGGTGCATGCGCAGAAGCTGCAGAAGGTACGGGCCGACCGGCCGCGCGCCGCCGACCTGCTGACGGACGACGCCGGCCGTGGGTCCTTCACGGATGTGCAGTATGTGCTGGTGAGTGCGGTGGGCGTGCTGTTCGCGGGCGTACGGCTCGCACGGCGGCCCGAGCAGCTGCCCGACCTGCCGTGGGGGCTCGCGCTGCTCGTGGCGGTGTCGGCGGCGACGTACTTCGCGGGGAAGTACGCGGAGGGCGGCCGGCCCGTGGTGCTTTCGGTGGTGCGGGCGCGGGAGGCGGGGGACCTGGACGCGCCGATCCGTACCGGCGACGACATCGAGATCCGGGGCGCGGGATTCGTGCCGCCCGGGGCGCAGACGCCGGAGCGGCTGGCGCGTCTTGTGGTGCGGATCGGGGCGGTGCACGTGCATGTGCCGCTGGTGCCGGTGGCGGGCGGGTTCGCGAACCCCACGGATTCGGTGCTGACCGTGCCGGTGCCGGTGGAGGTCGAGCCGGGGGTGGTGGATGTGCGGGTGGTGACAGCTGCTGGGGTGGAGACGGCCCCCCACACGATCGACGTGACGGACTGAGGCCCCCGCCCCGGACCCCGCTCCTCAATCGCCGGAGGGGCTTGATTTTGCCCGGCGTGGGCAAAAACCAGCCCGTCCGGCGATTGAGGACACGCGGCCGAAGGTCGCGTACCGGGCGGGGTCCGACCAGGATTGAGCCCGAACGCCTCGCCATACGTATCTCTATTCGAGACCCGCAGGGAGAATCGTGCCTGCGCATCGGGCGAGCGGAGAGGCGGGACCAGCCATGGTTCACGGATATCGGACGGACGGCAGCACCACCACACCCCTCGGCGGGGTGCAGGAACCGGCCGGGTGGCGGGCGACCGCCCGGCGGTACTCGCTGCTTCCGCTCCGCCTCTTCCTCGGGATCACCTTCGTCTACGCCGGCATCGACAAGCTCACCGACAGCGCGTTCTTCCATGCCACCGGCACCGGTTCCGTCGGCGAGCTGATGACCTCCGTACGGGACAGCGCCGCGATCCCCGCCCTCGTCGATCTCGCGCTGAAGAGCCCGGCCGGCTTCGGGTACGCCATCGCCTTCGGTGAGCTCGCCGTCGGCATCGGCACCCTGCTCGGCCTCTTCGGGCGGCTCGCGGCCCTCGGCGGTGCGCTGATCTCGCTCTCGCTCTGGCTGACGGTGAGCTGGCAGACGAGCCCGTACTACTACGGGAACGACCTCGCCTACTTGATGGCCTGGCTGCCGCTCGTGCTCGCGGGGACGTCGCTCGTCTCGCTCGACGCGCTCCTGGCCGCCCGCCGGCGCCGCAGTCTGTAGGCGGCCCAGTTGACCGCGCCCGCCACGATCAGACCGGTGACGACCGCCGGCACCGCGATCCCCGACGGGGTGTCCCACGCGCCGCCCACATCGCCCAGGTAGGCGACGGACACCCCGATCAGGACGAGGCCCGCGATCAGCTTGCCGGGGCGGATGTCGTGCCGGTAATCGCGCCGTTGCTCACTGTGCGGCACGGGCCACCTCCGCCTGTCCCACGCCGACCTTCAGGTCGAGCTCGATGGTGCCGCCCGCCGCACTGCCCGCGGGCGGTGCGAGCGTCATGGTCTTGTCCTGGCTGGGGGAGATGTTGATGTCCTTCTGCTCGTTGCCCGGGACCTGGATGTCGCCCAGACCGACCTCGGCGTGCAGACGCACGGTCACGTTCTTCGGTACGAGCACCCGGATGCGGCCCGCGCCCACCTCGACCGTGGTCGTCACCGACGTGCCCGGCGGGATCACCAGGGCGCCCAGGTCGAGGGTGCTGTCGCCCGAGCCGATGCGGTACTCCGGCTCCACCGCCGCGACCGATGCCGGCCGCCACTCCGTGGTCGCCCAGGTCGTGCTGATGTCCTTGGGGACCGCCGAAGCGCCCGCGAGGAGACCGGCCGTGATGAGTGAGAGGACGATCGTGCCCACGCCCGTACGGCCGGCGAAGGCGCTCACCGCGAAGCCGATGCCGAAGACGGCGAGCGCGCAGGCGAAACCGATCTGCAGGGCGGTGCCCAGCGGCTGGTGGTCCCAGGAGATCCCCGCGCCGAGGCCGGCCGCGAGCAGTGCGGCCAGGAAGACGCGGCCGCCGATGCCGCGCGGGCCGCGTACCGCCGCGGGGGCGCGGGACGGAGCCCAGGGTGAGGCGGGCGGCGGCGCCGCGTCCACGGGGGCGTCGCCAGGACCCCAGAGGTAGCCCGTGCCGACCAGGCCCGTCGTGCCGTCCTTGACGATCGGGTCCCGCCACCACGACGGGCCGCCGGGCGCGGGCGGCGCCTTCGTCTCCGGCGGGGCGTCCGCCACGGTCTGCGCGGTCACCGGGTCCAGCGTCTCGGGCGTGGCGAGGCGCCGGCGCTGGGACCAGACCGAGGAGCCTCCGACGGCCAGGCTCAGCAGGGCGGCGAAGACCAGTACGGACACGTAACCCAGCATGGAGAGGAACAGCCCGCAGCCGACCAGCGCGAAGAGCACCGCCATCATCGAGGCGCCCTCGACGCGGCCGGTCAGCAGCCGGCGGGCCTCGTTCTCGTCGTCGCCGTCGAGCGGGACGAGCAGCCAGGCGAAACCGTAGAAGATCAGGCCGACGCCGCCGGTCACGGCGAGCACGCCGAGCGCGACCCGGAAGATCACCGGGTCGAGGTCGAAGTGCCGGCCGAGCCCGCCGCACACCCCGGCGACCACCTTGCTGTTCCGGTGGCGCCGCAGCTGTGGCCGGTCTTCGTCCGCGGCTCCGGCTCCGGCCTCGGCTTCGGCTTGCTGGTCCGTCATACGTACATGGTGACGGGCGGGAGGTACGGATGGGAGCCCGGGCGACCCTGGCCGGTCCCTGATTTCGCGGCGGCCGACTCAGGGGGACATCCCTGATGCCCCGGCCCGCCCGTACGTGTGACGATCGGTACATGCCGCCAGTTGCCCCGCCACGCGCCGGACGCCCCGAACGCGCCGCATCCTCCGAGACCCCGGAGGACCCTCCGCTGCGCAAGCTGTACCGCAGCGCCGAGGGCCGGATGCTCGGCGGCGTCGCGCGCGGTCTCGCCGGACACCTCGGGGTGCCCGTCGCCTGGGTGCGGGCGGCCTTCATCGTGCTGTTCACCCTGGAGGGGCTCGGCGCGCTGCTGTACGTCGCCTTCTGGTTCGTGGTGCCGCTGGGGCTCGGCGGGGTGGACGCGCCGGGGGCGGCCTACTACGAGGCGCGGACCGCGGACGGGCGCCGCAGGCTCCTCCGTAAACCCGACAAGGGCCAGATCGTCGCGCTCATCGCGCTGATCATCGGCGGCGTCATCTTCGGCCAGAACGTCTCCGTGGGCGGCGACGCCAGCCCCTACATCTGGCCCGCGCTGCTCATCGGCGCGGGCGTCGTCCTGGTCTGGCGCCAGGTCGACAACTCGCGCCGCGCCCACTGGACCGCGGTCGGCCGCAGCAGCCGGCTGCTGCCGCTGGCCCGCGGGCTCGCGGGTGTGGCCCTGGTGGGCACGGGCTTCACGGCCTTCATCGTCATCCAGGGCTCGGCGGCCCAGCTCGGCAACCTGCTCACCGCGACACTGGCGGTGCTCGCGGGCATCGCGCTGCTGGCAGGCCCGTGGATCGTACGGATGACCCAGGACCTCTCCCAGGAGCGGCTGATGCGCATCCGCGCCCAGGAGCGGGCGGAGGTGGCGGCGCATGTGCACGACTCGGTGCTGCACACCCTGACCCTGATCCAGCGCAACGCGGACGACGGCTCGGAGGTACGGCGCCTGGCGCGCGCCCAGGAGCGCGAGCTGCGCGCCTGGCTCTACAAGCCGGAGGGGACGGGCAAGGACGAGCCGGAGACGCTCGCCGAATCCGTGAAGAAGTCCGCCGCCGAGGTCGAGGACAAGCACGGCGTCCCCCTTGAGGTGGTGGTCGTCGGCGACTGTCCGCTCGACGAGAAACTGACCGCACAGATGCAGGCCGCGAGGGAAGCGATGGTCAACGCCGCCAAGTACGGTGGCGAGGGCGGGGCGGTACAGGTGTACGCGGAGGTCGAGGGCCGTACGGTCTTCGTGTCGGTACGGGACAGGGGACCCGGCTTCGATCTGGACTCCGTACCCGACGACCGTATGGGCGTACGAGAATCAATCATCGGGCGGATGCAGCGCCACGGCGGTACGGCGAGCCTGCGCAACGCACCCGAGGGCGGCACCGTAGTGGAACTGGAGATGGAGCGAGCATGACCGAGTCCAAGACCGAAGCAGCCGCGGAGCGCAAGGTCAGGGTCGTCCTCGTCGACGACCACCGGATGTTCCGCACCGGCGTACAGGCGGAAATCGGCCAGACGGAGACGACGGGCGTCGAGGTCGTCGGTGAGGCGGCCGACGTCGACCAGGCGGTCACCGTCATCACGGCCACCAGGCCCGAGGTCGTCCTGCTCGACGTGCACCTGCCCGGCGGCGGCGGCGTCGAGGTGCTGCGCCGCAGCGCCGCCATGATGTCGGACGCCGAACGCCCGGTGCGTTTCCTGGCGTTGTCCGTCTCGGACGCGGCGGAGGACGTCATCGGGGTCATCAGGGGCGGCGCGCGCGGTTACGTCACCAAGACCATCACCGGCACCGACCTGGTCGACTCGATCTTCCGTGTCCAGGACGGCGACGCGGTGTTCTCACCGCGCCTCGCGGGCTTCGTCCTCGACGCGTTCGCCTCGACGGACGCGCCGCCGGTCGACGAGGACCTGGACCGGCTCACGCAGCGCGAGCGCGAGGTGCTGCGGCTGATCGCGCGCGGTTACGCCTACAAGGAGATCGCCAAGCAGCTCTTCATCTCGGTGAAGACGGTCGAGTCGCACGTCTCCGCGGTGCTCAGGAAGCTCCAGCTGT
The DNA here is from genome assembly GCF_017315755.1 of Streptomyces beijiangensis. GTDB lineage: Bacteria > Actinomycetota > Actinomycetes > Streptomycetales > Streptomycetaceae > Streptomyces > Streptomyces beijiangensis. The sequence goes on along the minus strand of NZ_JAFLRJ010000461.1, from coordinate 985 downwards.
CCAACCGCCATGAGCTCACCCGCTGGGCTACGGCACGGCGACTGGTCTGATGGCAGCGCGCAGCAGGGCGGCCGTCTCCTCGTGCGGGCCGGCCTCCGCCCACTCCAGCGGGGTCTTCCCGGCGCCGTTGTCCTCGCGCAGGTGCGGGTCGGCCCCGCCGGCGAGAAGTTCCCGTACGACTTCGGTCTCGCCCCAGCAGGCGGCCGCGCACAGTGCGGTGCCCTCCGACCCGGGGCCCGCGCTCGGCGCGTCGGGGGAGGCCCCGGCGGCGAGGAGCCGGCGCACGTTGTCCGTGGCGCCCTGGACCGCGGCGGCGTAGAGCGGCGTCTCGCCGTCCACGTCGGGGGCGTCCGGGTCGGCCCCGGCGCGCAGGAGCGCTCCGACCTGCTTGGTGTCGTGGGACATCGCGGCCCAGACGAGCTTGTCGGCCATTTTCTTCTGTTTTCTGCGGTTCATGTACGCGACGCTAGCCCGAGCGGCGGCCGTCAGCCCGCCAGCGCCACTCACCGGCCGGCGGCGACCGCGCGGGCGTAGAGGGCGAGGGCGGCGCGGCCGTAGACCGGGGCGTACGAGATCCAGTGGACGCGGCCGCCCGTCTCGTAGCCACCGGTGTTGCCGATGACCGTGCCGGTGCGGGTGGCGGCTTCGTAAGAGGTGATCCAGGGGCCGCCGGAGACTCCGCCGTAGAAGCCGCCGCAGACCATACGGAGCTGGTGGTGGCCGGGGAGGCGGCTGGTGGGGACAGTGCAGCGGAGGGCCTGGTGGTGCTTGTTGACATTGGTGCCGGCGGGGTAGCCGATGACCGTGACGCGGTGGGTCCAGCCGGCCGCCGGGGTGAGGGTGAGGGCGCCCGTGGCGGCCTCGACGGGTGTGTCGACCCGGGCGAAGGCGACGTCCAGGTCCGTGTCGCGCGGGTAGCGGGGGTCGGTGAAGAGCGCGGTGACCGGGTGGACGCCGTACGGCTGGGCGGCGGCCGGGGCGCCGT
>NZ_JAFLRJ010000460.1 GCF_017315755.1 Streptomyces beijiangensis | reverse complement strand
GTAGCTTGATCACCGGGGCGGGAAGGTGTTCAACCGTTCCGCCCCGGTGATCAAGCTACCGGAAGGTGCAACGGAGCAGCGGCACCTGGAGCTGCTGGAGGTACTGAACTCGTCAGTGGCTTGCTTCTGGCTCAAGCAGGTCAGCCAGGCCAAGGGAGGCACCGACAATTCCAGTGGAGGCGGCAACCGCTGGACATCCGAAGCCTGGATCGACCGCTACGAGTTCACTGGCACCAAGCTCCAAGAGTTCCCCCTCCCTGCCGAGCTCCCGCACTCCTTGAGTCTCGAACTCGACACCCTCGCCCAGAAGTTCGCCCAGCTCGAACCCTCCGCCCTCGCCGCCTTCTCACCTCCCACCCGCGAAGCCCTGGCCGAAGCCCGCACCGAGCAGGACCGAATCCGCGCCAGGATGATCCTCCTCCAGGAGGAGTTGGACTGGGTCGTGTACGGGCTGTACGGGCTCCTCACGCCCGCCGAGGTCGCGCGCACCACACTCTCCGGCGATCCCTCCACCCTGACCGACGCAGACGTACCCCAACTCGCCCTCGGCCAGCGCGCGTTCGAGATCGCGCTCGCCGCCAGCGACACGGACACCGCGTGGTTCACGCGGCACGGCTCCACCCCCGTCACCGAGATCCCCTCCGACTGGCCTGAGCCCTACCGCAGAATCGTTGAGGCGCGCCTCGACCTCATCACGCACGACAAGGACATCCGCCTCATCGAGCGCCCCGAGTTCAAGCGGCGCTGGTCCTCCGAACCGTGGGAAAAGCGCGAGGCGGCCGCACTCCGCACCTGGCTGCTCGACGCCGCCGAACGCGAAGAGCTGTGGTTCGAGGAGGACGACGGGTACGACGCCCCCCGCCCCCTCACCATCTTCCAGCTCGCCGACGCCCTCCGCCACGACGAGGACGTACAGGCCGTCGCCGCGCTCTACGCCGCCGACCACCTCAACAAGCGTGACGTCCCCCTATCCACGGTCCTCACTGCCGTCATCGAACCCGAGCACGTGCCCCACCTCGCCGCTCTCCGCTACAAGGACTCCGGCCTGCGCAAGCGCGTCCAGTGGGAGCGGGTCTGGGAGCAGCAGCGCGAGGAGGACGAGAACGAGGACGGCGAGCGGCTGGACATCAAGCCCCCGCCGAAGTACACCGGTGCCGACTTCCTCAAGCACAGCTTCTGGTCGAACCGCGGCAAGCTGGACGTCCCCAAGGAACGGTTCGTCTCCTACCCCGGCTCCGCCCCAGACAACGACACGTCCCTGCTCATCGGCTGGGCCGGCTGGAACCACCGCCAGCAGGCCGAAGCCCTGGTCTACATCCTCAACGACCGCCTGGAGCGCGAGGGTTGGGTCAAGGAGGACCCCCGCTTCATCCCCCTCCTCGCCGGTCTCGCGGAGATCCTGCCCTGGGTGCAGCAGTGGCACGACGCCTACGACGAGGAGTTCGGGGGCAACCCCGCCGAAGACCTCCGCTCCGCCCTCCGCGCGGGCCTCCTCAACCGCGAACTCACCCAGACCGACCTCGACGACTGGCGCCCCGAGAAGAAGCGGGGCGGAAGGCGCGCGGCAGAGAAGTAGGATCGCCGCCCGAACACGCTTGAGGGGCCGGAGACTTCACAATGCCGAAGTCTCCGGCCCCTCCGCGTGCCGTTCAGCCGCGCGCGGCCAGCCGCAGGAACGCGGCCCATTCCGCCGCCCCGACCGCGAGAACCGGCCCGGCGGCCCGCTTGGAATCCCGTACGCGGACAGTCCCAACCGCCCGCGCGACCTCCACACACTGACCACCGTCTCCAGCGCTGTAACTGCTCTTCACCCAGACCGGGTTCGTCTGCTTGTCACTGTTCGTCGTCACAACTCTCCCAAGAGCGTCTCGATCCAGCCCATCGACTCCTTCGGAGTCAGCGCCTGGGCCCGCAAGATGCCATATGTGGCTTCAAGATTCTGGACCTTTACCGGGTCCGAGTGGATCGCGCTCTGACTCTGCGCCTCCACATAGCCCATCCTGCGCCGCGTCTTGCTGAGGATCAATGTGAACGCCCCTGCCAAGCCTGCGTGTTCATCGCGGTCGATCGGCATGACCTGGATCTCGACGTTCCTCTGGTGCCCCACCAGGATGAGCTGTTCCAACTGGCACCGCAGGATGTGCGGCCCGCCGAGGGGTCGCCGAATGACCGCCTCTTCAATGACGAAACTCAGCAGCGGGGCGGGACGACGAGCGAAGAGCTTCTGCCGATCCAGCCTGGCAGCCAGCCGCTGTTCGACGGTGTCTTCGTCCAAAAGTGGCCGCCACATCGCGAAGACGGCCCGCGCGTACTCCTCGCACTGAAGCAGCCCGTTCACCACTTGCGAGTCGTAGGCGTGGAGCTCCGTGGCCTCGGCCTCCAGGCGTACGTACTCCCGAAAGAACCCCGGGTACCGCGCCCGCCCCAACTCCGCCTTCATCGCGGAAAGCACCCCGCCCGCGCCCACCGCCCGGTCCACCGCGTCCACAAGCTCCGGCTTCGGGATCCGTCGCCCCTGTTCCACCGAGGCGATCTGCGCCTCCCCGTAGCCGACGAGCACGGCCAGCTCCGCCTGGGTGAGTCCGGCGGCTTCGCGCAGGAGTTTCATCTGGCGTCCGAAGCAGCGCAGGAACCCATTCCCGGGGTCGGCCGTATCTTCGGCCCCATACCCGGCCCCACCCTGCTCCCCGATCGCGCCGACCGTCCCGATCACCGTGTCCATACCGCGCCGCTCCTCACCCGCCGCCCACCAACTCCGCTCACCCACAACGGAATTCAGCAGAGTACGGG
>NZ_JAFLRJ010000459.1 GCF_017315755.1 Streptomyces beijiangensis | reverse complement strand
GTCGACCCGGCCGACCTGGACCGGCAGTCCCTCCCCGCCCCCGGGGATGGCCCGTCGGCCGGCCTCCGCGAGGAAGCGGTCGTGATCCTGGACGTAGAGCGACTCCTCGTGCAGCTGATTGATGTTCATCACCAGTGCGCCCAGGCTCGCCGATCCGGACCGTACGGCGATCACCGCGGTGCCGGCGACCGCGAGACTCATATGGCCGCCCACGATCAGCCAGACCATCACCCCGTACGTGCAGGCCATCGCCAGCCCCGACAGGGCGGCGGCCACCAGCTCGGTGAACGCCTTCCCATTGGCGAGACGCCTCTGCTCCTCCTCCGCGCTCTCCGCCATCGCCCGGTACTTCTCCAGCAGGAACGAGCCCACCGCATGGATGCGGACCTCCTGGGCGGCGCTGCGCTCGGTGAGGAGATTGCCGATCAGCCGGCTGGCACGCACGTGCTCCACCCAGGTCATCACCGATACGTACCGCTCCTGCGCGACCCGCATCGCACCCCAGCCGCGCGGAGCCGCGATGAGGAGCAGCATCGGCAACAGCGTGGGATGCAGGACCGTGAGGACGCTCGCGGTGGCGATCAGGGAGATCGTGCCGTTCAGCGCCGCGACGCAGGCGCTGATCATGCGGCGTGCGGAGGCGGCACCGTACTGGGCGACGTCGATCAGCCGCCGGAACTCGGGATCCTCGATCGCCTCCAGCTCCACTGCTGTGGCCGCCGCCAGGTACTCGGTGGTCGCGAGCCGCTCCACCAGCGGCTCCAGACGACCGGCACGGGACGTCGACCAGCCGGCCAGGCCGGCTGGTCGACGTCCCGNNCGCCGACCAGACGCGGCATCGAGCGAATAGCCGAAAGCATCGTCAAGTCGAGCCTGGCCCGCTCGTGTTCGGCCCATCCCATGTCGTAGCGCAGTGGTCCGCCGAACAACTCCTGTTCAGCCGCGGAGACTTTCGGCTCCACCATCCGTACCTGCCTGAAGAACTTCTTCACGCCGCAGCACCTCCGTCGTGGACAGGGGCGTTGATGCTCGCGCAGAGGGCGTCTGAAACGGCGCCGGAACACTTCCTCGGCGGATGCCTCGAGCGCTGGTCGAGAGCGACGGCCGGAGCCCGGGCCGTGCAGACGACGGAGACGTATTCTGAGGGAGATCACCCGGCCGCTCGGCGAAGAAAGTTGGTCTCCGCCTCACGTGAGCAGTCGTCCCTCGCGACACCAGAACACCAGGCCGACGATGCGGGATGTCGCAGAGCGGGCCGGAGTCGCCGTCGTGACCGTGTCGCGCGTCGTCAACGGCACCGGAACGGTCCGAGAGGAGACGGTCGACCGGGTCGTCGCCGCCATCAACGCCACCGGGTACCAGCGGAACGAGATCGCGCGGTCGCTCCGCCCCGGGCAGAACTCCATGACCGTCGGGCTGCTGCTCGGTGATCTGACCAACCCCTTCTACGCTTCCCTGGCGAAGGCGGCCGTCGAGGTGGCGAACCTGGCCGGGTACGCGGTGCTTCTCAGCACCGCCGACGAGGACCCGGACGTCGAGCGGCGTGCGGTGAGCGAACTCATCGGACGGCGGGTCGCAGGGCTCATCATCGTGCCCGACCAGGGCGACCACGCCTTTCTCAACGAGGTCAACGCCCACGACCACGTGCCCATCGTCTTCGTCGACCGGCCTGCCACCGGCGCCGAGGCCGATGTCGTCGTGGTCGACAACGAGGGCGGGGGAGCGGCGGCGACACAGCACCTCGTCGACCACGGCCACCGCCGTGTCGCGATCCTCGTCGCGCCCTCGTACTACACCACCGGCCGCAGACTGCGCGGCTACCGCAAGGCCCTGCGGCGCAGCGGCATTCCCGTCGACGAGGATCTGGTGGTCACCCTGCGACGCGGCACCGCGGACGCCGCCTCCGCCGCCACGCA
>NZ_JAFLRJ010000046.1 GCF_017315755.1 Streptomyces beijiangensis | reverse complement strand
CGCGCCGCCGGTGCCTGCTGATCAGGCGCTCCTCCTCCAGCTCCTTGAGCGCCTGGCGCATGGTGAGCACGCTGACGCCGTAGTGCCCGGCGAGCTGCTCCTCGGTGGGCAGGCGAAGCGGGTCGTCTGGGCGGCGGCCCAGTATCGAGGCGCGCAGCGACTGCGAGACCTGGTACCAGAGCGGCAGCTTGCGGTTCAGGACCAGCGAGTCGGGCGCGAATGAGGACACGGTCAGCTCTCCCCGTTACGGACGGAAGTGGCGCTGGAGACCCTGCCACACGTTGTCGTAACCCGGCTGCAGGTGGTCGGCACCGGCTGCCTGCCCGGTGGCCGTCACCGGCCAGCGTGTCTCGAACATGAAGGCGAGCCCGTCGTCGATCTTCTGCGGCTTCAGCTCGGCCGCGCTCGCCCGCTCGAAGGTCTCCCGGTCGGGTCCGTGCGCGGACATCATGTTGTGCAGCGAGCCGCCGCCGGGCACAAAACCTTCCGCCTTGGCGTCGTAGGCGCCGTCGATCAGGCCCATGTACTCGCTCATCACATTGCGGTGGAAGTACGGCGGCCTGAACGTGTTCTCGCCGACCAGCCAGCGCGGTGCGAACACCACGAAGTCCACGCCCGCGAGCCCTGGAGTGTCCGAGGGGGAGGTGAGGACCGTGAAGATCGACGGGTCGGGGTGGTCGTAGCTGATCGTGCCGATGACATTGAAGCGGTGCAGGTCGTAGACGTACGGGACGTGATTGCCGTGCCAGGCGACGACATCCAGGGGCGAGTGGTCGTACGTCGCCGACCAGAGGTTTCCGCAGTACTTGTTGACCACCTCGACCGGGCCCTCGACGTCCTCGTACGCCGCCACCGGGGCCAGGAAGTCCCGTGCGTTCGCGAGGCCGTTGGCGCCGATCGGGCCGAGGTCGGGGAGCTGGAAGGGCTGCCCGTAGTTCTCGCAGACGTAACCGCGCGCGGTCGCGTCCAGGAGATCCACGCGGAAGCGGACGCCACGCGGGATCAGCGCGACATGGCCGGGCTCCGCGTGCAGCAGTCCGAACTCGGTGCGGATCAGGAGGCCTCCGCGCTCGGGGACGATCAGCAGCTCGCCGTCCGCGTCGCTGAACACGCGGTCCGTCATGGAGGTATTGGCGAAGTAGAGGTGAACGGCCATGCCGGTGCGCTGAGTTGCGTCGCCGTTGCCGCCGACCGTCCACAGCCCCGCCAGGAAGTCCGTGCCGGGCGCGGGCTCGGGGAGCGGGTTCCAGCGGAGCCGGTTGGGGTCGGGGACGGTCTCGGTGAAGGGGGCGGAGCGCAGGGTTCCGTTGTCGGTCCGTACAAAAGGCGGGTGCGCGGCCGAGGGGCGGATCCGGTAGAGCCAGGAGCGCCGGTTGTACGCGCGGGGCTCGGTGAAGGCGCTCCCGCTGAGCTGTTCCGCGTACAGACCGAGCGGCGCGCGCTGCGGGGAGTTCCGCCCGTGCGGCAGGGCGCCGGGGACCGCCTCGGAGCTGTGTTCGTTGCCGAAGCCCGAGGAGTACGTGAGTGACTCCGCGGTCTTCCGCGTCTGCTCGCTGCCGTTCAAGGTCCGCTCCCACTCGCCGCATCCGTATTCCTATGCTCAACAGTAGGATTCGCTCCGCGGCCCGTCAACGGGAGCGCGGCTCAGGGGTGCGGCGGCGTGCGCGCTGATGCGTACGGCGGCGAAACCCGCGGCGGTGAGCGGCAGGGCAAGACCGGCGCCGTACGCGAGGACCAGCAGGAAGCCGAACCAGGCCTGGCCCAGGGCGGCCGCACCGACCAGCGCGAGAACGGCGGACGGGCTGGGGACGAGCCCGGAACCACCCCTCGTGCAGCCTTCCCAGAGCGCGGCCGGAGGGCATGATGGGGGCCGTGTCCCATGATCAGAAGAAGGGCCTCCGCCGGGCCCCCGTGCAGCAGCGCAGCGCCGAGCGGCTCGACCGGATACTCGAAGCCTGCGCCGAACTGCTCGACGAGACGGGTTACGACCGCCTCTCCACCCGCGCCGTCGCCGCCCGCGCGGACGTCCCCATCGGCTCCGTCTACCGCTTCTTCAGCGACAAGCGCGCCATGGCGGACGCCCTGGCCCAGCGCAATCTCGACATGTACGCGGTCCGTGTCGCCGATCGGCTGACCACGCTTCCCGCAGCCGACTGGCGGGCGGCGATCGACGCCGTCCTGGACGAGTACCTGGAGATGAAGCGGACCGTCCCCGGCTTCGCGCTGGTCGACTTCGGGTCCCCGGCCACGCCGTACGAAGGAAACCCGCTGGTCGCGGACCGGCTCACGGCCCTGCTCGGCGCACATCTGGGGCTCACCCCGGACGAGGCGCTGCACCGTACGTTCCTGGTCGCCGTCGAGGCGGCCGACGCCGTTCTCCAACTCGCTTTCCGTACGCGGCCGGAGGGCGACCCCGATCTGGTGGCCGAAGTGCGTGTCCTGCTCCGGTCGTATCTCGCAAAGACTCTCGACTGACTCTCGCCGCCATGCCTACCGGTCGGTATGCTCGGGTTCGCCTGCGCGCCACCGCTGCCGCCCCGGGAGAACCGATGTCTCGTACCGCCCTGCGCATCTGCCCGCTCTGCGAAGCAACCTGCGGACTCACCCTCACCATCGAGGGCACCCGCGTCACCGGAGCCCGCGGCGACCGCGACGACATCTTCAGCCAGGGCTTCATCTGCCCCAAGGGCGCCTCCTTCGGCGAACTCGACGGCGACCCCGACCGGTTGCGCACCCCGCTGGTCCGCAGGAACGGCGAGCTCGGGGAGGCGAGCTGGGAGGAGGCGTTCGACCTGATCGCCGCCCGGATCAGGCCGCTGATCGAGTCGTACGGACCGAACGCGGTCGGTGTCGTCCTCGGCAACCCGAACGTCCACACCGTGGCCGGCGCGCTCTACCCGCCGGCCCTCCTCGCCGCACTGGGCACCCGCAGCCTCTTCACCGCGAGCACGCTCGACCAGATGCCCAAGCACGTCTCCAGCGGGCTGCTCTTCGGCGACGCCTTCGCCATCCCGGTCCCCGACCTGGACCGCACCGACCACCTCCTCCTGCTGGGCGCCAACCCCCTGGATTCCAACGGCAGTCTCTGCACGGCGGGTGACTTCCCCGGCAGGCTGAAGGCGCTGCGCAAGCGCGGCGGCACCCTCACGGTCGTCGACCCCCGCCGTACCCGTACGGCCAAGATCGCCGACCGGCACCTGGCGATCCGCCCCGGCACCGACGCCCTGCTGCTCGCCGCCCTCGCCCACACCCTCTTCGAGGAGAAGCTCACCGACCTCGGCGCCCTCGAAGGGCATGTCGAGGGTGTCGAGGAAGTCCGGGACGCCGTAAGGGACTTCACCCCCGAGGCCGTCGCGTCCGCCTGCGACCTCACCGCCGACGAGATCCGTACTCTGGCCCGCGATCTCGCCGCCGCACCCACCGCCGCCGTCTACGGCCGGGTCGGCAGCTCCACCGTCGAGTACGGCACCCTCACCAACTGGCTGGTCGACGTACTGAACGTTCTCACCGGCAACCTGGACCGCCCCGGCGGCGCCCTCTTCCCGCTCTCCGCCACCGACCGCAAGCCGCGCCCCGCGGGTCCCGGCCGCGGCTTCGCGCTCGGCCGCTGGAAGAGCAGGGTCAGCGGCCACCCCGAGGCCAAGGGCGAACTGCCGACCGCCGCCCTCGCCGAGGAGATCGAGGTGCCGGGGGACGGGCAGATCCGCGCGCTGATCACCGTCGCCGCCAACCCGGTGCTCTCCGCGCCGGACGGCGACCGCCTCGACCGGGCGCTGACCGGACTCGACCTCATGGTCAGCGTCGATCCGTATCTGAACGAGACCTCGTGCCACGCGGACGTGGTCCTGCCCCCGCCGCGGCCCTCGCAGAGCGCGCACTTCGACTTCGCGTTCAACACCTTCGCCGTGCACAACCAGGTCCGCTACTCGCGTCCTGCCGTCCCCCTCGAAGACGGCCGCATGGACGAGAGCGAGATCCTGGCCCGGCTGGTCCTCGCGGTGAGCGGGATGCACGGGGCCGATCCTGACGCCGTCGACACCATGGTCATCGAGCAGACGCTCGCCAAGGCAGGCGCCCCCAAGGAGATGGCAGCGGAGCTCACCGGCCGCACCGGACCCGAACGGCGCCTGGACCTCATGCTGCGCCTCGGCCCGTACGACCTCACCCTCGACCAGCTCCTCGACCACCCGCACGGCATCGACCTCGGTCCGCTGCAGCCGCGTATCCCGCAGATCCTCAAGACCCGCAGCGGCCGCATCGAGCTCTTCCCCGCGCCGATCGCCGCCGATCTGCCGCGTCTGCACAGCGCCCTGGCGGCCGGGCGGCCCGACTCGCTGGTCCTCGTCGGCCGCCGCCACCTGCGCTCCAACAACAGCTGGATGCACAACGTCCCCACACTCAACGGCGGCTCCAACACCTGCACCCTCCAGGTCCACCCCGATGACGCGACCCGCCTCGGTCTCACCGACGGCGCCCCCGCCCGTATCAAGGGAGAAGGCGGAGCGCTGGAGGTTCCGGTGGAGGTGACCGACGCCGTACGGACCGGAGTGGTGAGCCTCCCGCACGGCTGGGGCCACGACCGGCCGGGGACCAGGGGCGCGGTCGCCGCCGCGCGCCCCGGAGTCAACGTCAACCAGCTGCTCGACGGCTCGCTGCTCGACCCGCTGTCGGGCACCTCGGTGCTCAACGGTTTCCCCGTCGAGGTGGCCCCGCTGTCGTAACACCCCTGTGACCTGGTGTTTTGCTCGTATTGCTCACACGTCAACATCTTGTTAACGCTTGTCGAAGCGCCCTAACGTCATCCGGACCGCCGCCCCGGTGGGAGTTCAATGGTGAACGTTAGGTAATCCACATGCTGGCAATCCTCGGCTTCGCCATGATCGCGACCTTCCTGGTCCTGATCATGCTGAAGAAGATGTCGCCGATCGCGGCGCTCGTTCTGATCCCCGCCCTCTTCTGCGTCATCGTAGGAAAGGGAGCGCACCTCGGCGACTACGTCATCGAAGGCGTGGGCAGCCTCGCGCCGACCGCCGCGATGCTGATGTTCGCGATCGTCTACTTCGGCGTGATGATCGACGTCGGCCTCTTCGACCCGATCGTCCGGGGGATCCTGCGCTTCTGCAAGGCGGACCCGCTGCGCATCGTCGTCGGTACGGCGATCCTCGCCGCGATCGTCTCCCTCGATGGCGACGGCTCCACCACCTTCATGATCACCGTCTCGGCGATGTACCCGCTCTACAAGCGCCTCAAGATGAGCCTGGTCGTGATGACCGGTGTGGCCGCCATGGCCAACGGCGTGATGAACACCCTGCCCTGGGGCGGCCCGACGGCCCGCGCGGCCACCGCGCTGAAGCTCGACGCATCCGACATCTTCGTGCCCATGATCCCGGCGCTCGCCGTCGGCCTGCTCGGCGTCGTCGTCCTCTCGTACGTCCTCGGCCGCCGCGAGCGCAAGCGGCTCGGCGTCCTCACCCTGGACGAGGCACTGGTGGCGGAGCCGGAGACCGTACTGGTCGGTGGCGGCGGCAGCGGCAGCGGTACGAAGAAGACCACGGGCAGCGCCGGAACGGGCACCACCACGTCCGGCGAAGACAACGACGACGGCAACGACAACGACGACGACGGCTTCCAGGGCCTCGACCCGAACCGCGCCACCCTGCGCCCCAAGCTCTACTGGTTCAACGCGGCCCTCACCGTCGTCCTTCTCACCGCCATGATCATGGAGTGGCTGCCGATCCCGGTGCTCTTCCTGCTCGGCGCGGCCCTCGCCCTGACCGTCAACTTCCCGCACATGCCCGACCAGAAGGCCCGCCTCGGCGCCCACGCCGAGAACGTCCTCAACGTCGCGGGCATGGTCTTCGCCGCCGCGGTCTTCACCGGTGTCCTCACCGGCACCGGCATGGTCAAGCACATGGCGGACTGGCTGGTCGGCGCGATCCCCGACTCCATGGGCTCGCAGATGGGCCTGGTCACAGGACTGCTCTCCATCCCGCTCACCTACTTCATGTCCAACGACGGCTTCTACTTCGGCGTCGTCCCCGTCCTCGCCGAGGCCGGCGCCGCGCACGGCGTCTCCCCGGTGGAGATCGCCCGCGCCTCGCTGGTCGGCCAGGCGCTGCACATGTCGAGCCCGCTGGTCCCCGCCGTGTACGTCCTGGTGGGCATGGCCAAGGTCGAGTTCGGCGACCACACCCGCTTCACCGTGAAGTGGGCCGTGATCATCTCGCTCCTCGTCCTCGTCTCCGGAATCCTCTTCGGCATCATCTGATGGTGGTCCCGGTCTCCCGCACCTGGCTGCTGCGCCTCGTCATCGCCTTCGCCTTCGCACAGGCGGCGGTGTCGATGGCGCGGCCCGCCGTCTCGTACCGGGCACTGGCCCTGGGCGCGGACGAGCGGGCGATCGGTGTGATCGCGGGCGTGTACGCGCTGCTCCCGCTGTTCGCCGCCGTACCCCTGGGCCGCCGTACGGACCACGGAAGGTGCGCGCCCCTCCTCCCCGTCGGCGTCGCCCTGATCGCGGGCGGCTGTGCGCTCAGCGGTACGGCCGGCTCGCTCGGCGCGATGGCCGCGTGGAGCGGGGTGATGGGCCTGGGCCACCTCTGCTTCGTGATCGGCGCCCAGTCGATCGTGGCCCGGCAGTCCGCACCGGACGAACAGGACCGCAACTTCGGGCACTTCACCATCGGCGCCTCACTCGGCCAGCTGATCGGCCCTGTCGCCGCCGGGTTCGTCATCTCCGAGCACGACGGCGCCATGGGACGCACCAGCGCCACCGCCCTCGTCGTCTCGGCCGCCGTCGCCGCCGTCTCCCTCACCTCGCTCTGGCGGATCGAGCACCGCGGGGAGGCCGGGCCACGTCCGGCGCGGGCGGCACAGGTCCCGGTCACGCGCATTCTCCGTACGCGCGGAGTGCCCGCCGGGATCTTCATCAGTCTCGCGGTGCTCTCCGCGACCGACATCCTCACCGCCTACCTCCCGGTCGTCGGCGAACACCGGGGGATCGCCCCCGCCACCGTCGGGGTGCTGCTGAGCGTGCGGGCCGCGGCGACCATCGCCTGCCGGCTGGTGATGACGCCGCTGCTCAGGCTCCTGGGCCGCACGGTCCTGGTCACGGCCACCTGTCTGCTGGCCGCCCTGCTCTGCGCGGGCATCGCACTTCCCGTACCCGTATGGGGACTTGGCGTGATGCTGGCGCTGCTCGGCTTCTGTCTCGGCGTCGGCCAGCCGTTGTCCATGACGACGGTCGTCCAGGCCGCCCCCGCGGAGGCCCGCTCCACCGCCCTCGCCCTGCGGCTGACCGGAAACCGTCTCGGCCAGGTGGCCGCTCCCGCTTCCGCCGGGCTCATCGCGGGCGTGGCCGGGACCGCGGCGCCGTTCGTCATGCTCGGCGGGCTGCTGCTGGTCGCGGCGGGGCTCGGCGTGCGCGGTGGCAGGGGCCGGACACAGGACTGCCCGGCGCCGCCCTTGTCACGGGGGATGACGGCTGGCAAGGCGGCGCCGGGCAACGCTCCGAACGTAGACAGCGGTCGTTACTGAGGCATTACTGACTCTCCCTCAGGCGGAGCCCACCGCACCACGGTCACGGAACAGGTCGGTTCGGGCCATTCCCGCCCGGCCGGAAACCCGCTAGCTTGCGGCCCAGCCGCCACTTCAGGACGCGGTCGTCGCTTGATTCCCTCGGGTGGATTTCCATGTCGCGCGCCATCTCCCTGCAGAACGTCACCAAGAGGTACGGCCGCGGCGCCCCCGCCGTCGACCGGCTCTCGCTCTCCGTCGATCCGGGGGAGTTCCTCGTGCTCCTCGGCCCGTCGGGCTGCGGAAAATCGACCGTACTGCGCATGATCGCCGGGCTGGAGGAGATCACCGACGGCGAACTGTATCTGGACGGCGAGTACTCCAACCATCTGCCGCCCGGCGGGCGCGGGATGGCGATGGTCTTCCAGAACTTCGCGCTGTACCCGAGCATGACCAGCCGCGACAACATCGGCTTCCCGCTCCGCTTCGAGGCCCCCGGCGAGGACCACGCGCCCCGCGTCGAGGCCACCGCCCGCCTGCTCGGCATCGCCGACCTGCTCGACCGCTACCCCGGCCAGCTCTCCGGCGGCGAGCGCCAGCGCGTCGCGATGGGACGGGCCATCTCCCGGCGCCCCTCGGTCTTCCTGATGGACGAGCCGCTCTCCAACCTCGACGCCAAGCTCCGCAACCATCTGCGGGCCGAAATCGCCCAGCTCACCCGGGAGTTGGGGGTGACCACGGTGTACGTCACCCACGACCAGTCCGAGGCGATGTCGCTCGGCGACCGGGTGGCCGTCATGCGCGGCGGGATCCTCCAGCAGGTCAGCAAGCCCCGCGAGGCCTACGGACTCCCCGAGAACGTCTTCGTCGCCGCCTTCATCGGTACCCCGCGCATCAACCTCCTGCAGGCCGTCGTGCACGCCCCGCTGGAGGGCCGGATGTCGATCGACCTCGGCCGCCAGCGCCTCGCCCTGCCCGAACCCCTCAGCCCCGACCACCAGTTGCTCCGGATCCAGCAGGGCCGCAGGCTCATCGTCGGCCTGCGCTCGGAGGCCGTGCGGATCGCGGTGCCGAGCCAGGCGCGCCCCGGCGAGGTGCCCATCAGCGGCATCGTGGAGCACGTGGAGTTCCAGGGGCATGAGGCGCTGGTCCACCTCAACACCGGTTCACAGCCCGCCCTCGTACCGGATCTGGAGTCGCCGCGCCCCCAGCCCGCGCCGCGCCGCCGTCAGTCGCAGGGCGGCAGTGTGCTGTCACGACTGCGCGAGCGCACGCATGTGTCGGGCCCCGTGGTGGTGCTGGACGAACCGGAGGCCCCGGGCATCACCCCGGACAGGCCCGCGCTGTCCTCCGGTGATCTGGTCGTACGCACCGGACCCGACCTGCGGCTGCGGACCGGCGCGCAGGTGCCGCTGCTGGTCGATCTCGCGCATCTCTACGTCTTCGACCACTACGGGCGCAGGATCTGCCCCACGCCCAACGAGCTTCCAGGGTTCGAGATCTGACGAGCGCTCAGAACATGGCGCGGACCATGGACACGTGCCGGAGGCCGACCGGGTAGGGGAGGGTGCGGGCCGGTTCCTCGGCGAGGGCGAGGGCGGCGGTCGCCTCGGCCGCCCTGCCCAGCCGGGCCAGGGCCAGTGCGTGCACCACCCGTACCTCGATCTCCGTGATCCGCTCACCGGCCCGCGCGGCCCGTTCCGCCTCGGCGGCGGCGATCCGCTCGGACTCCTCGTGGCGGCCCGCCGACACATGCGCCCAGGCGGCCAGCAGCGGGGAGCCGTCCGAGTCGTCGGCGTCCAGGAGGCGCAGCGCCTCCTCGGGGTCGCGCTCGCGCAGGGCGAGTTCGATGCGGGCGGTCCTGGCCTCGTGGTGGGCCTGGCGGTCGTTGCGTTCCGCGGCGGCCTTCTCGGCGCGCTCCAGGAGAACGGCGGCCTCGGCCTCGCCGCCTGTCCTCATCCGTACCCTGGCCAGCGCCGCCAGCGCGTAGGCCAGGCACCACTCGCCGTGCGACTCCGCTCCCTGCACGGACTCCTCCGCGAGGGTCAGCGCCTCGTCGAACTCCTCGACGAGCAGATGGAGTTCGGCCAGATTGGCGCGCTCGAACGCGGTCGCCGTGGGATCGCCCGAGCGCTCGGCCAGCTCCAGGGCGCGCCGCCCGGTGGCGATGGCCTCGCGCAGCCTGCCGCCCCTGCGCGCGTTCTCCCGCAGGATCGACAGGACGCTGGTGAGGAGGGTCGGATCGCCGTACGCCTCGGCCGGTGCCAGCGCCTTGTCGGCCGCGGCCCGTGCCTCGCCGAACCGCCCGGCCAGCGCGAGGTTGCTGGCCTGCATCGCGAACGCCCTGGCCGCCAGGCCCTGCCCGGACAGACCGGTCATGCCCCGCGCCGCTTCGAGTGCCTGCACCGCGGCCGCGTACCCCTCCTCGTACTGCCCCTGCACGAAGAAGACCACGGACAGGGCCGTGTGGTGCGTGGCGGCCGGCTCGGCGGCGGTGTCGGGCCCCGGCGGGTACGCGCGCAGGACCTCCATGCCGAACAGCGGTGTCCTGGCCTTGACCAGGGTCTCCGCGAGATGCCCGGCCGCCAGCACCTCGTCGTCGCGCTCGCCGCGCCGCCCGAACTCGGCGAGAGCTTCGCGCAGCGCTGCGGCCGCCTCCGCGAAATTGCCCATGCGGCGCAGCACATGGCTGTGCGCGAGCCGGGCACGGGCGGCGTCCACGTCGAGGCGGGCGACCAGATCGCGGTAGTAGCGGTCGGCCGTGTCATTGGCGTACAGGGCCGCCGCACGCTCCGCGGCCCGGCGCAGATACTCGGCGGCGCGCCGGTCGTCGGCGCGTGCGAAGTGCGAGGCGAGCGCGTCCACGGCGTCGGGGCGGTGGCGCAGTACGGCCTCGGCGAAGGCGGAGTGGAGCTGTCGGCGGCGTACGGTGCTGAGCTGCTCGTAACAGGTCAGCCTGACGAGCGGATGGCGGAAGGCGAGCCCGGCCACCGGCCGGCCGGAGACCACGACCTGCCGCTCGACGACCAGCGAGGCCCCGATCGCGGCTTCCAGGGCGTCGGCCGCCTCCGCGCCCGAGAGCCGCAGCCCGTGTTCGGCCACATCGAGCACCTCGGAGAGCGAGGCCTCCCCGCCGGAGGCCGACAAGGCTTCGATCAGCCGCCGCGCCACCGGGTCCACCCGGCCCAGCCGCTCGGCGACCAGCTGGCGCACGGTGTCGGGGGCGGTCGACTCGCCTGGGGAGCGGGCCAGTTCGACGGCGAAGAGCGGGTTGCCCAGGGAGAGTTCCCAGACCCGGTCGGTCGCGGTGCCGACGTCGGCGGCCACGGCCAGACAGGCCGTCCGGTCCAGCCGGGTCAGTTCGACGCGCCGTGCCAGCCCCTGACGCACCAGGGCGGCAAGACCCGCCCGGCGCGGATCGGTCTCCGTCAGTTCCTCCTCGCGGCAGGTGACCGCGAAGCGCCAGGGCGAGCCCGCGTCGGCAGCGCGCCGGGCGAGATGGCTCAGCAGCTGGAAGGAGCCCGCGTCGGCGGCGTGCAGATCGTCCAGGACCACCAGGACCGGGTGCTGGTCGGCCAGTTCGCCCAGGAGGCCTGCCGTCGCACGGAAGAGCCGGTCGCGCTCCTCCTCCGGGCTGCGGTCGGCCAGGCTGCGGACCCGGCCGAGGGAGGGGAGCAGCGAGGCGAGTTCGGGGTACTCGGCGCCGGCCCGGGCGCGTTCGGCGGGCGGCCGGTCGGCCAGCCAGCCGTCCAGGGCCTCGGCGAAGGCGCCGTAAGGGGTGTGCCCCTCGGCGTCGTGGCCCGCGCCCCACAGCACCGTGGTGCCCTCGGCCGCCGCGCGCCGCGCCGCCTCCCCGACGAGCCGGGTCTTGCCGAGACCGGCTTCACCGGTGAGGAGCTGGACGGGCGGGGCGTCGGGCGACAGGAGCGCGCGCAGGACGTCGTCGCGGCCGCGCAGGGGGGCGGGCGCGGGGTTGCGTATCGCGGCAGGAAGGACCGGCGCCGAGGGCCGCGGCAGGGGCGCCGCCGCGGACAGCGCCGACTGGTGCAGCCGCTCGGTCTCGGGCCCCGGCCGTACGCCGAGCTCCGCGTCCAGTGCCTCCCGGCACAGGTGGTACTGGCGCACCGCCTTGCGCCGCAGTCCCTGTCGTACGTACGCCTCGATGAGGACCTGGTGCGCCTGCTCCTCGGCCGGGCTGGTCACCAGGACCTGCTCGGCCGCGGCTCCCGCCTCCTCCGGTGCGCCCTCCGCCAGATGCGCCTCGGCAAGTCCGAGCAGCACCCGCTCGCGCAGGGAACCGAGCCGCTCCCGCCGGGCCTCGGCCCACGGTGCGTACCGGTCCTCGGGCAGCAGTTCACCGGTGAAGGCGTCCAGGGCCGAGGCCAGCGGGCCCGACCCGCCGTCGCCGAGCGCGCGCTCGGCGAGGGACTCCGCATGGTCGGCGTCGATCCACACCGTCTGCGGATCCAGCCGCAGCAGCGCCCCCTCGCCCGACAGGTACGAGGAGGCGGCGCGTGGCGCCAGCTCGGGTTCGAGGGCCCGGCGGGCCGCGTGCAGTGCGACGCGCAGGCTGCCGATGGCGGCCGACGGATCGGCGTCGGGCCAGCAGACGTCCATCGCCTGCTCGCGGTGCAGGCTGTGGCCGGGGGAGACGGCGAGCAGTTTGACGAGGGCGCGGGCGCTCGGTCTCGGCCAGCGTTCGGCGAGAGGAGGACCGCCGTCACGAGTTACGCGAAATCCGCCGAAAAGGTGCAGACGGAGCAGTGGAGGAGCGGAGTTGGTGGTTCCGTTCAGTCTGTCCGCGCCCATAGGGGCGTCACTTTAACCGCTTTCCCTGTTTCTGCCGCAGGCCCCCCGAATGGCGGAGGCCTGCGGCTCGGCGACAGGGTCAGGAGGCGTCGAGGGTGAAGACCGATGCCTGGTGGACGGCCGTGTTCGGCAGGTAGTAGCGCCCGCCCAGCAGCTGCGCCAGCCGGTCGTTGCCCGAATCGTCGAAGTTGAGCGAGACGACCTCGTCGGTGCCGTCGCCGTCCAGGTCGCCCGTGAAGACGTCCTGGCCGCCGAGCACCGAGGCCTTCGCGAGCTGGGCGGGGTAGTTGTGGCCCGCGGTCAGCGCCGCCTGGTCCCACACATGGACACCGCCCATCACGCCGCCGACGATCAGCTTGCGCCCGCCGGGGCCGCTGGCGGGGTGTGCGAACTGCAGCGTCGGCGACGTGTAGACGCTGTAGTCGGCAGAGGCCGAGAACGTGTAGAGCGACGCGGTGTTCGCGAGGACCAGTCCGTCGTCGTCCGTGAACCAGTTGCCGACCGTGTAGAGACCGCCCGCGAGACCGGTGTGCAGGATCTTGCCGGTGCGCCCGTCACGGATCTCCACGACATTGGTCCGGACGCCGAGGTCCGTATCGCGCGTGACCCAGGTGCAGACGACCGCGTGACCGTCGCCGTACGGAATGCCGGGCGAGGCGTACGTACCGTTCCGCAGCACCGTCGCGTACAGCTTCCCGTCGGTGGTCCCGGCCGGGGGCCTGGGATCGGCCGTCCAGGCCACCGCGCCGGTGCGGCCGTTCAGCGCGACGCCGTTGACCACCGGTGAGGCGAGATCGAGGGAGTTGACGCTGTTGTACTGCGCGTACACCTGGCCGTCTCCGGTCGACAGGTCCGCGAAGACCACGTCGCCGGCGGACGAGGGGGCCGCGTACTCCCACATCTTCGAACCGTTGCCCCGGTACGCGCGCACCCTGTCGGTGGGCACCACCACCTCGGCGAGCCCGTCGTGGTCGACATCGGCGACGGCCGCCGAGCGGACGAAGCCGCCCTTGCCGGGGATGGTGGTCCTGACCCTGCCGGTGCGCGCGTCGACGACCACGGTGGCGGTGTCGGCCGCGACCGCCAGTTCGTCCCGGCCGTCGCCGTCGACGTCACCCTTCTCGATCCGGTGGACCTGGCCGGGGAGCGTGGCCTTCCACAGCAGCTTCGGGCTGCCCGCCACGAGAGAAGGGCCGTCGTACGCCCAGAGGCCGCGCGACTGGCCGCCCAGGACCAGGTCCTTCTTCTTGTCGCCGTTGACGTCGAGCGACTGCGCGGAGGAGAGGTCTCCCTGGAGCGCGGTCAGGCTCTGTTGGCGGCCGCCGCTGATGGCGTACGTACGGACGTTCTGGTTCTGGTCCACCGTGCGCACATGCCGGCCGCTGCCGTCGCGGTAGGGCTGGGCGAAGAGCGGGGACGCGCCGCTGCCGTTCTGCTGCCAGTCGATGTCGCCGTCCCGGCCGGAGAACACGGTGAGCGAGCCGTATCCGGCGCCGCCCGGGTTGTCCGCGGTGTTGATGCCCTGGTCCATGGAGGCGGCGGCGACGAGCTTCCCGTCGACGGCCCGCAGGCTCCAGGCGCCGGGCCCGTCCTTGGAGTTGTCGGCGTCGCGCTTGACGGTGTGCGACCACAGCTCGGTGCTGCCGTCCGTACCGTCGAGGACCCGCACGGTGTTGGAGTTGATGTACAGATACGGGTCGAGCTTCGACTCGCTGACCGCGTACTCGGCCTTGCGGTCGCCCCGCAGATCACCGGTCTCCAGGTCCAGCGGGAGCGCGTTTGTCCTGGTGTCCAGGGTGGTGCGGCTCCCGTCGGCGAGTGCGTAGGAGACCACCTCGTACTTCACGCCGTCGGTGAGGTCGGACTGCTCGAGCGCCACGATCCGGCCGCGTCCCGCGTCCAGGTGCAACTGGCGTGCGTACAGCGCGGTGTCGGTCTGCCACCTCACGCTGCCGTCCGCTGTGTCCAGCATCAGGGTGCGGGCGTGTCCGGCGGCCGTGGCGGACTTGCGCTGACTCCAGGAGGCGGCGACCAGCCCGCCGCCCGCGTTCTCCAGCGCGCTCCAGGTGGTGCTCGTGCGCAGGCCCGTGTCGTACGTCCAGGTGTGGGCGGGGGTGAGCGCTCCGTCGGCGTACGAGAAGCGGATGCCGGTGAGCGTCGCGGTCGCGGAGGCTGGGGAGTTGAGGTTGTAGTACGGCGGGTCGCCGATGAGGAGGGTCTTGCCGACGACCGTGACCTCGTACGCGTAGGCGTACAGCTTGGTCCACAGCGTCCTGCCGGTCCTGCCGTCCAGGACGGTGACGAAGGTGCCGTTGGCGAGGGTGGAGCCGGGGGAGGTGAACGGGCGGTAGGGCGAGACGCCGACGCTCGCGCTGAACACCACGTCGTCCACGCCGTCGCCGGTCAGGTCCGCCGTCGAGTACCCCTGGTCGGACGCGGGGGTGAAGGGGGCGACCGCGTTGTAGCCCATCACGATGCGGGCCGGGCCCGGCTCGGCCTGGTAGGCGCGGGTCGGCGTCACCTTCCAGCCGGCGTACAGCGAGGCGTTGTCGCGCCGCCACACCTGGGCCCCGTCGCCGGTGGAGCGCTGGACGCTGCCGAGGCTGTGGAGGGTGAAGTAGTCGCCCTTGGTGCCGCCCACGGGGGCGGTGGCGCCGAGGCCGCGTACACCCTCCAGCGCGGACGCGGAGTTGAGGCTCACGCCGGCCGCGTCGGCGGAGGGTGCCATGTCGTCGGTCTTGGGGGCGGCGGCGCCCTGCGGGTCGACATCCGGTGCGTCGGCGGCGGCGTATGCGTCGATACGGGCGTGGTCGGCGAGCTGCTCGGCCTGGCTGTCGGTCAGTACCAGCAGACCACTGTCGTCGGCGGCGGCAGGGACGGCGGCGGTCAGCAGCGCTGCGGCCGTGACGGCGGCGGCCGCCCATGCGGTGCGTCCGTGCAGGGGGGAACGGGGCAGAGCCAAGTCGTTCGGGCCTCCTGGTCCGGGACGGGCAGTGGGTCCCGGCAATCCGTGCGCGCGCCGGGACGGAGCTGGTCCCGGAGGTTAGGAGGGGTCCGTTACTGAGGAATTACCGGCGTGACGCGGCCGACGTCCGGGGCCCCTGGCGCCAGAAAACTAACAGCGCTAGTTTGGGCGTGGACGACACCCGCAGGCTCTGGAGGAGTGCGATGAAGGCTCACGACGGCATGTACATCGGCGGCGCGTGGCGGCCCGCCGCCACCGCGGACACGATCGCGGTCGTGAACCCCGCCGACGAGCAGGTCATCGGCCATGTTCCGGCCGGTACGGCACAGGACGTCGATACGGCGGTACGGGCCGCCCGCGCCGCCTTCCCCGCCTGGGCCGCCACCGCGCCCGCCGAGCGGGCCGCGCTGATCGCCGCCCTGCGCGACCAACTGGTCGCGCGCAAGGACGAGATCGCCGAGACGATCACCGCCGAACTGGGCGCGCCGCTCCCGTTCTCGCAGATGGTGCACGCCGGGGTCCCGGTCCTCGTCGCGGGTTCGTACGCCGAACTGGCCGCCACGTACGCCTTCGAGGAGAAGGTCGGCAACTCCACGGTCTATGCGGAGCCGGTCGGCGTGGTCGGTGCCATCACTCCCTGGAACTACCCGTTGCACCAGGTCGTCGCCAAGGTCGCCCCGGCGCTCGCGGCCGGCTGCACGGTCGTGCTCAAGCCCGCCGAGGACACCCCGCTGACCGCCCAGCTCTTCGCCGAGGCCGTCGACGCGGCCGGCATCCCGGCCGGAGTCTTCAACCTGGTCACCGGAGTCGGCCCGGTCGCGGGCCAGGCCCTGGCCGAACACCCGGGCGTGGACCTGGTCTCCTTCACGGGCTCCACGGCCGTCGGCCGGCAGATCGGCGCCACGGCGGGCGCCGCGATCAAGCAGGTCGCCCTCGAACTCGGCGGCAAGTCCGCCAACGTCATCCTCCCCTCGGCGGACCTGGCCAAGGCCGTCAACGTCGGCGTCGCCAACGTCATGGGCAACTCGGGCCAGACCTGCAGTGCCTGGACCCGGATGCTGGTCCACCGCGACCGTTACGAGGAGGCGGTGGAACTGGCGCAGGCCGCGGTCGCCAAGTACGTGCCCGGTGAGCGCGTCGGCCCGCTGGTCAACGCCAAGCAGCAGGCGCGGGTCCGCGGTTACATCGAGAAGGGCATCGAGGAGGGCGCGCGCCTGGTCGCGGGCGGCCCCGAAGCCCCTCTGGCGGCGGGCTACTACGTCAGGCCCACGGTCTTCGCGGACGTCACCCCCGAGATGACGATCGCCCAGGAGGAGATCTTCGGCCCGGTCCTCGCGATCCTTCCGTACGAGGACGAGGAGGACGCCCTGCGCATCGCCAACGGCACGGTCTACGGCCTCGCGGGCGCGGTCTGGGCGGCCACGCCGGAGGAGGCCGTGGCCTTCGCGCGCCGGATGGACACCGGCCAGGTCGACATCAACGGCGGCCGCTTCAACCCCCTTGCCCCCTTCGGCGGTTACAAGCAGTCGGGCGTGGGCCGCGAGCTCGGCTCGCACGGCCTCACCGAGTACCTCCAGACCAAGTCCCTCCAGTTCTGATCCGGGAGAAACCCTTCATGGTCCGCGCCGCCATCCTGCCGTCCGTCGGCTCACCTCTCGAGATCGCCGACATCGAACTCCCCGAGCCGGGCCCAGGCCAGGTCAGGGTCCGCCTCGCCGCCGCCGGGGTCTGCCACTCCGACCTCTCCCTCACCAACGGCACCATGCGGGTCCCTGTCCCCGCGGTCCTCGGCCACGAGGGCGCCGGTACGGTCGTCTCGGTCGGCGAGGGCGTCACCCATGTCGCACCCGGCGACGGGGTGGTGCTCAACTGGGCGCCGTCCTGCGGCCGTTGCCACTCCTGCACGCTCGGCGAGGTCTGGCTCTGCGCCGACGCGCTGACCGGCGCGGGCAACATTCACGCCCGTACGGCGGACGGCACCGAGCTCCACCCCGGCCTGAACGTGGCCGCGTTCGCCGAGGAGACCGTGGTCGCCGCGGCGTGCGTACTCCCCGTCCCGGCCGGCATCCCGCTCACCGACGCGGCGCTCCTCGGCTGCGCGGTCCTCACGGGTTACGGGGCGATCCACCACTCCGCGCAGGTCCGTGCGGGCGAGTCGGTGGCGGTCTTCGGGGTCGGGGGAGTGGGCCTCGCCACGCTCCAGTCGGCCCGTATCGCCGGAGCCTCGACGATCGTCGCGGTCGATGTCTCCCCGGAGAAGGAGGAGCTCGCGCGCGCGGCGGGCGCCACGGAGTACGTGGTCGCCTCGGAGAAGACGGCCAAGGACATCCGCAAGCTCACGGGCGGGCACGGGGTGGATGTGGCGGTGGAGTGCGTGGGCCGCGCGGTGACGATCCGTACGGCGTGGGAGTCGACCCGCCGGGGCGGCCGCACCACGGTGGTGGGCATCGGCGGAAAGGACCAGCAGGTCACCTTCAACGCGCTGGAGATCTTCCACTGGGGCCGCACGCTGTCGGGGTGCGTGTACGGCAACTCCGACCCGGCGGTGGATCTGCCGGTGATCGCGGAGCATGTGCGGGCGGGGCGCTTCGACCTGAGCGCGCTGGTGACGGAGCACATCGGGCTGGAGGGGATCCCGGCGGCGTTCGACAACATGCTGGCGGGCAAGGGGGGCCGGGCGCTGGTGGTGTTCTAGGGGGTGACGCGGCCTGCGGCCGCTGTGTCCTCAATCTCCCCCAAGCTCTCGGCTTCGCTCGAGCAGGGGGGACCCCCTCGACGGGCTTGATCTGCCCTCCCTGTGCTTGCACGTACAAGCGGACGCCGGGCAAAAAAATTAGCCCGTCCGGCGATTGAGGACCGGGGTCCGGGGCGGAGCCCCGGTG
>NZ_JAFLRJ010000458.1 GCF_017315755.1 Streptomyces beijiangensis | reverse complement strand
GCGCGACCCGCGCGGCTTCGCGCTGAAGTTCTATACCGAAGAGGGCAACTACGACCTCGTCGGAAACAACACCCCGGTGTTCTTCATCAAGGACGCCATCAAGTTCCCGGACTTCATCCACACCCAGAAGCGCGACCCGTACACAGGCAGCCAGGAAGCCGACAACGTGTGGGACTTCTGGGGTCTGAGCCCCGAGTCCACCCACCAGGTGACGTGGCTCTTCGGTGACCGCGGCATCCCGGCGACCCTGCGCCACATGAACGGGTACGGCTCGCACACGTACCAGTGGAACAATGAGGCCGGCGAGGTCTTCTGGGTCAAGTACCACTTCAAGACCGACCAGGGCATCAAAAACCTCACCACCGAGGACGCCAACCAGCTCTCGGGTATGGACCCCGACAGCCACCAGCGCGATCTGCGCGAGTCGATCGAGCGCGGCGAGTTCCCGTCCTGGACGGTGCAGGTCCAGATCATGCCGGCGGCCGAGGCGGCGACGTACCGCTTCAACCCGTTCGACCTGACCAAGGTCTGGCCGCACGCGGACTACCCGCCGATCGAGATCGGCAAGCTGGAGCTCAACCGCAACCCGGAGAACATCTTCGCCGAGGTCGAGCAGTCCATCTTCTCGCCCGCCCACTTCGTGCCCGGCATCGGTCCGTCGCCCGACAAGATGCTGCAGGGCCGTCTCTTCGCGTACGGCGACGCGCACCGCTACCGCGTCGGCATCAACGCCGACCACCTGCCGGTGAACCGCCCGCACGCCACCGAGGCGCGCACCAACTCCCGTGACGGCGCGCTGTACGACGGCCGTCACCAGGGCAGCAAGAACTACGAGCCGAACTCGTTCGGCGGCCCGTTCCAGACGGACAAGCCGCTGTGGCAGCCCGCCCCCGTGTCGGGTGCGACCGGCAACCACGAGGCGCCCAGCCACGCCGAGGACAACGACTTCGTGCAGGCCGGCAACCTCTACCGGCAGATGTCCGAGGACGAGCAGGGGCGCCTGGTCGAGAACCTTGCGCAGTTCATCTCGAAGGTGTCGCGCGACGACATCGCCGAGCGCGCGGTCAACAACTTCCGCCAGGCCGACGGTGACTTCGGCAAGCGACTGGAGACGGCGGTCGCCGCTCTGCGCGCCTGATCGTCACCCCCGTAGAGCGCTTCGGAGGGCCGGTTCCCGTGTCGTACGGGAGCCGGCCCTCCGTGCGTGGTGTACGTCAGGAGACCAGCTGCTCCGCCGGGTGCAGTCTGCCCGGCGCCCACGCGCGGATGATGTCGCGCACCGACACGACGCCCACCGGGCCCATGTCGTCCAGCACGATCAGATGCCGGAAGCCGCCGTGCGCCATCGCTGCGGCCGCCTCCTCAAGGGTCCAGGAGGGCGCGGCGAAGACGACGTCGGTCGTGGTGTGCGTCGCGGCGAGTTCATGGTCGGGGTCGAGGCCCGAGCCCACCGCGTTGAGGATGTCGCGTTCGGTGAGGATGCCGAGACCGCTGGTGTCGGGGTCCAGGACCACGGCCGCGCCGACGCGGCGCGCCGACATCAGCCGGGCGGACTGGCGCAGGGTGTGGGCGGGGCCGATGGTGAGGACCACTGTGCTCATGGCGTCGCGGACGAGCATGAATGGAGCCACCTCCTTGGTGGACCGGAACACGAGAACCGATTCACAAGTTCACAAGTGGGGGGACTCCTAGAGTCGCATCCCGCCGTGGGGTCAACAAGGGGGTGGTAGGGGCGAGTTGAGGGGCGCGTAAAAGTACGACTCACGCCCCTCGCGCCCCTCACGCGCCTCAGAAGTGAAGCTGCGGGAAAGCCCTGGGGAGACTGGCGGTTACTGGTAACGCTGGTTCAGATAGCCGAGCAGGTCGCCGTGGAGCAGCCCGTTGGAGGCCGCCGCATTGCCGCCCTCCACCCCGCGCACCCCGTCGAGGCTGGTGAACGTCCCGCCGGCCTCCTCGACGATGATCGCGTTCGCCGCCATGTCCCAGAGGGAGAGTTCCGGCTCCGCGCACATGTCCACCGAGCCCTCGGCGACCATCATGTACGGCCAGAAGTCCCCGTAGCCGCGCGTCCGCCAGCAGTCCCGGGTCAGATCCAGGAAGCCGTCGAGCCTGCCCTGCGCCTCCCAGCCCGTCAGTGAGGAGTACGCGAACGAGGAGTCGGCGACTTTGCCGACGCTGGAGACACGCAGCCTGCTCGCCGAGGTGAGACTGCGGCCGGTGTACGCGCCGCCGCCCTTCGCCGCCCACCAGCGGCGGCCGAGCGCGGGCGCCGAGACCACGCCGACCACCGGTTCATAGCCGCCCTCGCCCACCACGGTCAGGGAGATCAGCGTCGCCCAGACCGGCACACCGCGGACGTAGTTCTTGGTGCCGTCGATCGGGTCGACGA
>NZ_JAFLRJ010000457.1 GCF_017315755.1 Streptomyces beijiangensis | reverse complement strand
CGACCCGATCGACGCCCTGCGCCGCGTCCGACTCCTCGGACGCGCCGCAGGGCGTCGATCGGGTCGTACGGACCGGCCGTCATCTCCTGCCGTACGTCGACCAGCACCGAATCGGCCCGCGCGATCCGCCCCTGCAGATCGGCGGTGGAGACACCGGCCCCCGTGCCCTGAAGCAGCCCGCGCGCATCGGCCAGATCCGTCTCGGTCTCGGTCAGCGCGCTGTTCAGCTCGCCGTCCGCCGCCTTGATCTCCTGGCCCAGCCGGTCCACCGCGTCCACCAGCGTGCCCGCCTGGTCCACGGCGCCCTCGGCCGCCCGTACGTACACCGCGGCCTTGCCGTTGTCGCCCGCGTCGACCGCCTGGCGCGCCTGGTTGAGGTTGGTCGTGGCGAACAGCAGCCGGTCCTTCGCCTGTTCGACATGGCCGGTGACGGGCGCCGAAGCGGAGGGCGCGTAGCTCTGGCGGAGCGTCGCGAGGACGCTCTCGGCCGCTCCCGTACGCGCCGCGACCTGCCGGAACGTCGACTCCGCCAGCTCAAGTGCCTGCGGGGCGTTCTGCTCCATCGCGCGCAGCCGGTCGAAGCTCTCGGATTCCGCGTCGAGACGGCGGTTCGCCTCCTCGCAGCGGCTGACGATCTCGTCCATCATCTGCCGGCGGGTCGCGTCGTCCTCGGGGAAGGCGTCGTCCAGCTTCTGCCGGATCCGGAAGGCGGCGGTCAGCTCGCCCTTCGCGTACGTCACCGCATCGGTGAAGGGTTTCGCCGCCTCGTCCCCGAACTGGGCGGCGGCGAAGCCGAGTTCCTCGTCGCTGGTGCGGATCGCGTTGTCCGTGTCGACGAGGAGCTGTTTGGCCTTCGCGTCGAGTTCGGGCAGCGGCATCTCCACCGGCGCGGTCGGCCCTCCCCAGCCCCCGCCGCCCGGCGTGGTCCGTGTCCCCGCGCGCTTCTTGCGCTGGGTGTACGCGAAGACCGCAAGCGCCCCTGCCCCACCCACCGCGACGACCGGCAGGATGACATCGGCGGCGCTTCCCGCATCGTCGGACGAGGAGCCGCCGGGGTCCGCCTTGCCCGGCGTGATGGCGGGCGTGGGGACGGCCGTCCCGGAAAGCACCGCGCTGTAGCCGTTGGCGGCCCCGATCGCGGCGCCCGCCCAGTCGTTCTGCTTCAGCGGGGGCACGATGGCCGTCTGGGCGACGTCCGCGAGCTCGGAGGAGGTGAAGGCCGTGGTCTGGCTGCCGATCGAGTACGCGTACTGGCGGTCGTGGGTGGCGACCGCGAGCAGCAGGTCGTTCTGGCCGAGGCCGCTCTTGGTGGCCGTCGAGTCGGCCCAGCTCTGCGCGGACTGTCCGGAGAAGTCGCGGACGTACGCCACGAAGAGCTGGATCCGGTGCTGGTCGTAGAGCGCGTCGAGCGCCTTGACGACGTCGGGTTTCCGGTCGCCCAGCGCGCCCACCTTGTCGGTGATCTGGCCGCTGGTGGACAGCGTGATGGGGGAGTCGGCACGGGCGGGGGCCGACGCGGGCAGGACCAGCCCGCAGACCGCTGCGACAGCGGCGACGAGAACAGCGGCCCAGCCCGGTATGTGCGGCCGGTCTGACTTCACGGACGGCGTCACATTGGGGAGCCTATGGCGGCATTTGTGCCTCCGCTACTCGGCCAGCATCCACCCGACGACATCCGCGGCCCCGTACGGTGCCCCGTCCGGACTCAGCGCCGCCAGAAAGCCCAGGTCCTGCCCGATGGTGACCACCGGCGGCTCCGCGCCCCCGCCGGGACGCCGCTGGGCGAGCCCGACGGTGGCGAGGAGCCCGTTGCACAGGCACAGCCGGCCTTCGGTGTCGCCCGCTTCGCCGCCCTTCCTGGCGTACGCGGCCTGCGGCTCGGCGGGACAGCGGTAGCCCACCGCCCCTTTGTCCGTACGGTACGGAGTCCGCAGATATCCCAGATCGCACACCCGGCGGCGCGCGTCCCGCACCTTCTCGTCGGCCAGCGTCCCGGGCAGGTCGGCGACCTTGAAGGGGAAGGCGGTCGGCGATGCGGCCGGGTCGTTGCGCACGTTCAGCGAACCGTCGCGCGCCCGCCGGGCCAGCTCGGCGCGCAGTCCCGGCTCGATCCCTGACTCCTCGCAGAGCGCGAAGGCGCTCCCGATCTGCACCCCTGCGGCCCCCGCCGCCCGTGCCGTGGCCAGTGCGGCCGGATCCGCCGTGCCGCCCGCCAGCCAGTAGGGGATCCCCAGCGCGGTCATCTTCGCGAGGTCCGGCAGATCGCGCGCCCCGTACAGCGGCTCGCCCGTCGAGCCGAGCCGCAGTGCGCCGCGCGGCGGGGCGCTGTGGCCGCCCGCCCAGTGGGTCTCGACGACGAAGCCGTCGGGCCGGGTCGCCTCGTCGCGCGCGAGGTACGAGGCGAGCACGGGCAGCGAGACGATCGCCAGCACCTGCGGCCGCCGCAGCCCGCCGACCTCGCCGGTCAGCGCCCGCGGGTCGAAGCGGTGGGCGTACGTCTCCTCGTCGCCCTCGACCCTGAGGTGTACGGTCACCGGTTCGCAGCGCGAGAGCTGCCTGGCCAGGCCGGGGATGTGCCCGGGAAGACCCGCACCGACCAGGACGTGGTCGACGCCGGCCAGGATCGCCCCGAACATGGCCGGGGCGGTGGCCAGTTGGACCTTCTCCAGATAGTTGACCCCCACCTGCCCTTGGTGGCCCTCCTTGGCCAGCCACACCTCGACGAAGTTCCCGAGCACGGTGAGGACTTCGGCGGGCAGCCCCTTGTCCGCCCTGAGCATCGGCTGCGTACGGAAGCGTGCGCCGTCCGCGACACCGCCGGGCACATGGAAGCGTTCGACGACGGCCCTGGCGAGCTCCGGCGCGGGGAAGGCGGCGAGTGCCCGCCGTACGTGCCCGCCCGGGTCGCCGAGCTGCAGCCGGCGGGTCATGACGGCATCGAGCGCGGTCCCCGAGACCACCCCGAGCTGCCCGGTCTCCGCGACGGCCCGCGCGAGACGCCACCCGGAGACCGCGACGCCCATGCCGCCCTGGATCACCCTGGGGAGCTCGCGGGCGCCCACTGCGGTCGTTGCCGGCATACGACTTCCTCACATCAGCATCGCGAACCTACGGAACCGTAAGTTCACGTACTGCCGAGTCTTCGCCACGTACGCCCAGGCCAGTGCCTCCGAAGGTCCTGAAAGGTGCTGCCGAAGGGCCCGTATTCTGGGCGCTCGCAGCACGGCTCCGGGGGGCGGTACGAGTGAAAGCACTCAAGGCGATACGCGCACGGCTGGGGAGCCCGCGCCTGAAGTGGCCCAAGCGGATCGCGCTGGTGCTCGTCCTGGTGATCCTGGTCCCGGTGATCGCCGGGGTGACGGCCCTGCGCATCAGCTACGCGGGCGACTACGAGGACGGCACGCGCACCCGTGGCCGCGACGCGATCTGGCTCGGCCACGCGTGGATCGACGGCCGGAAGACGGAGGCGGACGTCGACGCGTTCGCGGCCCGGATACGGGGCACGGGCATCCGGGACCTCTATGTGCACGCGGGTCCGCTGGAGCACAACGGCACGCTGCCCGCGAGCTCGTACCCCAAGGCGAAGTGGCTGATCGACGCGGTGCACCGGAAGATCCCCGGCGTACGGATCCAGGCCTGGCTGGGCGACGAGCTGGCCACCGAGAGGCCCGACGGGATGAGACTGACCGAGGCGTCCACGCGTGGCGCGATCGTCACCTCGACGCGCCAGATCCTGGACACGGGCTTCGACGGCGCCCACTTCGACCTGGAGCCCCTGCACTCCGGCGACCGCAACTATCTCTCGCTCCTCGACACCCTGCACGCGCTCACCCGCTCCCGGGGCGTCCAACTGTCCGTCGCCGCGCACCAGATCGACGCACTGCCCGGGCTGCACTCGGTCGCGGGTTTCCTGACCGGGCACCCCAAATGGTGGTCGCAGGAGTTCTTCGGGCAGGTCGCGCGGCGGGTCGACCAGATCGCGGTGATGTCGTACGACACCGCCATGCCGGTCCAGAGCCTGTACGGCGGTTACGTCGCCCAGCAGACGACCCTGGCCCTCGAAGTCACCCCGAAGGACGTGGACCTGCTGATGGGCCTGCCCTTCTACCACGAGGACAAATGGGGGCACACGGCCTCCGCCGAGACGGCCGCGGCCGCGATCCGCGGCACCCGGCTCGCGCTGGGGCGCGCGGACCGGGGCCGGGAGCGGTTCGGGGTCGCGCTGTACGTCGACTTCGCGGCGACGGAGTCCGACTGGACGGCGTACAAGAAGGGCTGGAGCTGAAACGGGAGCCGACGGATGGTCAGGTATCCGCCGGCTCCCGGGACTTGGTGGGGACTAGGAGGCCGAGCGCGGCAGCTCCCGCGTGCGGCCGAGTCCGCCGAGCCAGACCGCGGACGGCTTCGCGGTCCGCTCGAAGGTCTCGGGGTCGATGGAGATCAGGCCGAAGGTGGGCTTGAAGGATCCCCACTCGTAGTTGTCGAGCGCGCTCCAGGCCAGATAGCCGTGGATGGCCAGCCCGTCCTCGATACCGGCCGCGACCTCGGCGAGAGCGCCGGCGTAGTAGTCGATGCGGCGTGCGTCGTCGGCGGTCGCCATGCCGTTCTCGGTGACGATCAGCGGGACGCCGGGGCCGACGACCTCGGCGGTGTGCCGCAGCGCGTGGCCGACCGCGGCGGGATAGTACTCCCACTGCGTCAGGGTCCGCTCGACGTCCTCGGGCGCCGGCATCGGCCCCTCGGGCCCGATCTTGGTGCGGGTGTAGGACTGCACGCCGATCCAGTCGTCGCCGCGCGCCGCCTCGATGAAGATGTCCTCGCGGGGGTGACGGTAGGCGGCGGTGACCTCTTCGGCGCCGGGCAGGGCCTGGTAGACCTGGTTGGCGATCGTCCAGCCGACCTGGATCGCCGGGTCGATCGCCTTGACCGCCTTGGCCGCCGCGTGGTGGGCGGCGATGACGGCCTCGGTGGTCTCGTCGTCGGGGGCGGGCAGCCCGGCCGGCGGGAAGCCGACGTTGCCCGACTTCGCGAGACCGGCCATCACCGAGATCATGTTGGGCTCGTTGATCGTGCAGACGTACGGGACGCCCTCGCCGATGACGGGCGCGCAGGCTGTCACGTACCGCGCGAAGAGCTCGACCGCGCCCTCGGCGGTCCAGCCTCCGCGGTCCTCGAACCACTGGGGCACGGTGAAGTGGTGCAGGGTCACCATCGGCCGCAGACCGCGGGCGATCGCACCCTCGACCATCCGGCGGTAGTGGGCGATCTCCGCGCCGGAGAAGCGGCCCTCGGCGGGCTCGATGCGGGCCCACTCGATGGAGAACCGGTAGTCGGTGAAGCCGAGTTCGGCCAGCAGGTCCATGTCCTGGTGCCAGCGGTGGTAGCTGTCGCAGGCGTCGAGGCTGGGTTCCTGGACCTGGTCGGTGCCGCTGTGCTCCTTGCGCCACCAGTCGCTGTTGATGTTGTTGCCCTCGATCTGGTGGGCGGCGGTCGATGCGCCCCACAGGAATCCGTCGGGGAAGCGGGTCGAGGCGTGCGTCATCGCAGTTTCTTTCTCGTATTTCGCGTACGAACGTGTGTGGGGGAGGCGGGGCTACTTCATGCCCGCGGTGGCGATGCCCTGGGTGAAGTGCCGCTGCAGTACGGCGAAGACGAGCAGCACCGGCAGCACGACCAGGAGAGACCCGGCCATCAGCATTCCGTTGGAGCCCGCCGACTGGTTGGGATCGGTGGCGAAGGTGGCCAGGGCGACCGGCAGCGTGTACTTGTCGGGGCTGTTGGTCGCGATCAGCGGCCAGACGAAGTTGTTCCAGGACCCCAGGAAGGTGATGATCGACAGCGTCGCGAGGGCCGGCTTGACCAGCGGCATCACGATCCGCCAGAAGATGTACCACTCGCGGGCGCCGTCCATCCGGGCCGCTTCGAGCAGCTCGTCCGGGATCGACTGCATGAACTGGCGCATCAGGAAGACCCCGAAGGCACCGGCCGCGAAGGGCAGCACCAGACCCGCGTACGAGTCGATCAGGTGCAGCTTGCTCATCAGCACGAAGAGCGGCAGCAGCATGAGGTTGCCGGGGACCATCAGGGCGCCGAGTACCAGCGCGAAGATCTTGTTGCGGCCGACGAACTTCAGCTTGGCCAGGGCGTACCCGAGCATCGAGCAGAACACCAGGTTGGAGACGGTGACCAGGACGGCCACGATCACCGAGTTCATGAAGTAGAGGGGCATGTCCAGCTTGTCGAGCAGCTGGGTGAAGTGGCTCAGGGTCCACTCGCTGGGCAGCCAGACGGGCGGGGAGGCCGACAGTTCCTTGTCGGTCTTGAAGGCGGAGAGCGCCATCCACAGGAAGGGCGCCGACATGACCAGCAGCCCGGCCGAGAGCAGGACATGGACGAGGGGCTTCTTCGTACGCGGCTGCTTCATCTGCACGGTGCTCATTTGGTGTTGTCCTTCAGCAGTCGGAGCTGGAGCACCGTGATGCCCATGATCACAACGAAGAGGACGTACGCCATCGCGCTCGCATAACCCATGTGGAAGAAGTTGAAGCCCTCGCGGTACATGTCCAGCGAGACGGTGAGGGTGGAGTCCGAAGGCCCGCCCTGGGTCATCACGAAGGGTTCCTCGAAGACATTGAGGTACCCGATGGTGGTGATGATCGTGGCGTACAGCAGCGTCGGCCGCAGCAGCGGGACGGTGATCAGGCGCAACTCCTGCCAGGTGCCTGCCCCGTCGAGCTTCGCCGCTTCCCGCACCTCGGTGGGGATGGCCTGCAGTCCCGCGATGAAGAGCACCATGACCGTGCCGAGGTTGCGCCAGACGGCCATCGCGATCAGCGAGGGCATGGCCAGCTTCTCGTTGCCGAGGAAGTCCGGTGCGGTGAGCCCCACTTCGGAGAACAGTCCGGCGATCAGCCCGTCCGTCGGGTCGAGGACGAAGCGCCAGACGACGGCGACCGCGACGATGCTGGTGACCACCGGGGCGTAGAAGCCGATCCGGAAGAAGGTCCGTGCCCGGTCGATGCCGTTGTTCAGCAGGACGGCGACGCCAAGACCCAGGACGATCGTCAGTGGTACGCCCACGACCACGAAGTACGCCGTGTTGAACAGTGACTTGAGGAACTTCTCGTCGCTGAACAGCTTGGTGTAGTTCTCGAAGCCGATGAAGTTGGCGCTGAGCGGATCGGTGACATTGCGGATCCCGAAGTCCGTGAAGCTCATGAGGAGCGTCGCGACGATCGGGAAGGCCATGAAGACGGTGAACAGGACGAGGAAGGGGGTCGAGAAGAGCCATCCTGCCGCGTTCTGTACGCCCATGGACCGCCGCTTGGGCCCCTTGGCCCGCCTGGACCCGGCGCCCAGGGAGTTACTGCTCCCCGGCGCGCCTTCTGACTCGGCCGCCACGGCGGCCGCTCCGGTCGTGGTGCTCATGACGGTTAACCCAGGAGGCTTTCGATCTCGGACTGCGCCTTCTTGGCCGCGTCCTCGGCGGAGGACTTGCCCTGCGTGACCGAGCCGATCGCGTCGTCGACCTTCGAGGTGATCTCGGTCCACTTGGCCAGCGGCGGCGAGGTCTTGGCAGTGGCCATCTGCTCGCCGTAGATCTTCAGGCTCGGGTCGGTGGCGAGGTCACCGGTCTTCCAGGCCGCGGTGTTGGCCGGGAGGTCCTTGGACCGCTGGAACCAGTCCGCCTGGCCCTTGGCGTCCGTGAGGTACGAGATGAATTCCTTGGCGGCGGCCTTGTGGCCGCTGTCCTTGGAGATCACCAGGCTGGAGCCGCCCGCCATCGAGACCGATGAGGTGTCACCGGGGATCTTGGCGACCGCCCACTT
Source organism: Streptomyces beijiangensis (assembly GCF_017315755.1). Lineage (GTDB taxonomy): Bacteria > Actinomycetota > Actinomycetes > Streptomycetales > Streptomycetaceae > Streptomyces > Streptomyces beijiangensis. The sequence goes on along the minus strand of NZ_JAFLRJ010000457.1, from coordinate 3,036 downwards.
GCCCTTGAGCTGCGGCTGGCCGTCGTTGATGAGACCGGTCTGCCACGGGCCGCCGAAGAACATCGGGACCGAGCCGTTGCCGAAGTCCTTGATGACGTCGTATCCGGGCCGGAAGCTCTTCGTGGACAAGCCCTTGTCGACATACGAGCCGTACTCCTTCAGCGCCTTGACCGTCGCGGGGCTGTTGAAGACGGCCTTCTTGCCGCTGGGGTCGACGATCGCGCCGCCCGCCGAGTACAGGAACGGGTAGAAGCTCTGCACCGTGTCCAGACTGCTGGGCTGGATGTACAGGCCCCACTTGGTTCCGGCCTTCTTCTGGTACGCGGTGGCCAGCGCCTGCATCTCGGACCAGTTGGCGGGGGCCTTGGTGATGCCGGCCTTCTGGGCCAGGTCGGTGCGGTAGTAGAGGACCCGGGTGTCGACGTACCACGGCACGCCGTACGCGGTGCTGTCCACGACGCCCTGGCTCCAGGCCGCCGGGAAGAAGTCGCCCTGCTTGAAGGTCTTGGTGTCCACCGGTTCGAGCACGCCCATGTCGGCGAACTCGCCCATGTAGCTCCCGCCCATCTGCGCGACATCCGGCAGCGTGCCCGCTGCGGCGGCGGCGACCAGCTTCTGGTGCGCGACGTCCCAGCCGACGGGGGTGACCTTGATGGTGATGTTCGGGTTCGCCTTGTTGTAGGCCTTCGCGACGTCCCCGAGCTTCTCGCCCTCGGCGCCCATGGCCCAGACGCTCAGCGTCTGCTTCTTGTCGGCGGCGACATCCGCACCACCGGAGCTTCCGCAGGCGGTGAGCGTGAGCGCCGACGCGATACCTATGGCGGCGATCGGGGCGAGTCTGGCGGTGCGGTGCATGGAGGGCTCCTCCTTGAGCTTCCCTGACATCCCTGATGTATGCGCTGTCTGTAAGCGCATACATCACTCTGTGGCAGCTGCTTCGAAAACCGCAAGAGGGGTCTTGGTCACACTCCCGTAACGGGACCGCCATAGATGAAAGGTAAATGAACCATTTGCGCGGTAGGGGCGGATGTGATGCATTCCGCTCACCGCCGGGCCCGCAACGGCAGTTCGGCTAAGGTCCCGCCATGCCCGCCTTCGCGCACGACTTCCCCTTCGATCCCGCGTTCGGCCTGACCCAGGACGAACTCCTGCGCATTCCCGCGCCTGCCCCGCCCGCGGATTTCGAGGCCTTCTGGCGCTCCCGGTACGAGGCGGCCCGCCGGGTCGCGACCGCACCGGAAGTGGGCGCCCTGGTGGAGGAGCGCGACGGGGCGCGGATCCACGAGGTGACGTATCTCTCCGTGGGTGAAGTCCGCCTGGGAGGCTGGCTGGTCCTGCCCTCCGAGGGCCCCGTCGACCACGGATTCGTCATCGGCCACGGATACGGCGGCCGCGACCAGGCAGGCCCCGACGTACCCCTCCCCCTGCCCCGCTCGGCAGCCCTGCTGCCCTGCGTACGCGGTATGGACACCCGCAGCCCGGTCCCCGGGATCCCCTCCGACGCCGCCCGCCATGTCCTGCACGGCATCGCATCCCGCGACACCTACGTCATCGGGGACTGCGTGGCCGACCTCTGGTGCGCGGCATCGGCCCTGCACGAGCTCGTGCCAGGACTCGGCGGGCTCGGTTACTTCGGCGGGAGCTTCGGCGGCGGCCTGGGCGCGCTGGCCCTCCCCTGGGACGAGCGCTTCGCCGCCGCCCAGCTGACGGTCCCCACCTTCGGCAACCACCCGCTGCGGCTCACTCTGCCCTCCACGGGCAGCGGCGCATCCGTACGCGAGTACCACCGGACGCACCCCGAAGTCACCGAGGTGCTGCGCTACTTCGACGCGGCGACGGCCGCGTCGCTGATCCGGGTGCCGACGCTGGTGGCCCCGGCCCTCTTCGACCCCTCGGTGCCGCCGCCGGGCCAGTTCGCCGTCCACAACGCACTGCCGCCGGGCTCACCGGAACCGCATGTCATGTCGGCCGGCCACTTCGAGCACGCCGGTGCGGAGAGCGAGCGCAAGGCCCTCACCGAGGCGCGTGAGCGCTTCTTCGCCCAGCACCTGACCTGACCTGACCGGCGCGGCGCGGCGCGGACGGTCAGCAGCCGCAGCTGCCCCGCCGCGCCACATTCACCGGCAGCATCAGTGACACGGGATCACCGCCGCGCCCCGTACCCAGCCGCTGTACGAGCAGGTCCACCGCCTCCTCGCCCATCCGGCGCATCGGCTGGCGCACGGTGGTCAGCGCGGGCCGCACCAGCCGGCTCAGCGGGATCCCGTCGAAGCCGGTCACCGCCATGGCCTCCGGCACCCGTACCCCCCGCCGCTCCAGCGCGTGCAGGGCGCCCACCGCCATCTGGTCATTGGCGAAGAGCATGGCCTCCAAGGGCTCCCCGCCCCGGTCGAGCAGGGCGTCCGCCGCCCGCGAACCCTCCGCCTGGGTCATCAGCGGGGCCCGGAGATCGGGTTCGTCGCGTACGGGAATCCCCGCCGCCAGGCACGCCTCGCGATACCCGGAGAACCGCGCCCGTACGTCCGGCGAGTCCTCCTCGGCGCCCACGAACGCGAGCCTGCGCAGCCCGTGGTCCTCCACGAGGTGCCGGGTCAGCTCGCGCTGTCCGTCCGCGTTGGCCACCTCGATGTGATCGAGATGGTCCAGCTGATCGCTCTCGCGCGGCCCCGCCAGCATCACCACCGGCAGTCGCCGCGAGATGACCTCCAGCTCCTCGGTGGGAACGGTCCGGGCCAGTACCGCGAACCCGTCCACCCGCCCCGCCACATTGGCGACCAGGCTCTCGGGCCCGCCCTGCAGCGACGCCGCGATGAGCAGCGCGTAGCCGTGCCGCCGCGCGGCCCGCTCCATGCCCCGGATGATCTGGTCGGAGTAGAGCATCGCGGCGTCGTCGTCCGCCTCGTCGCCCGCCTCGGACTCGGTGTCCGGGTCCGCGTAGTCGGGGAAGCAGAGGCCGAGGACCCCTGTCGACCTGCTGGCGAGGCCGCGCGTGAGCTGGGGTACGTACCCAGCGGGTACGCGCGCGGCCTCGCCAGC
>NZ_JAFLRJ010000456.1 GCF_017315755.1 Streptomyces beijiangensis | reverse complement strand
CGGCGAGCACCACGCCCACCGCGGCCGCCCCGATCAGCCCGATGGACCCGCCGCCGTACGCCGCGCCCGCGGCGATCCGCCGTGCCACCCTCGCCCTCGACACTGCCACCTCCTCCTAGCCGTGCAGCCGTACACGTCCTTCTTGCCCTCAGACCGGTGCCACCCAATCTTGTCCAATACTCTGACCGCATGGCGCACTTCCACGACTCGATGATCAGCCTCGTAGGCAACACCCCGCTGGTGAGGCTCAACAACGTGACCGCAGGCATCAGGGCAACCGTCCTGGCCAAGGTCGAGTACTTCAACCCGGGCGGCTCCGTGAAGGACCGGATCGCCGTCCGCATGATCGAGGCGGCCGAGGCGAGCGGCGAGCTCATGCCCGGCGGCACGATCGTCGAGCCGACCAGTGGAAACACCGGTGTCGGCCTGGCGATCGTGGCCCAGCAGAAGGGCTACAAGTGCATCTTCGTCTGCCCCGACAAGGTGTCGACGGACAAGATCAATGTGCTGCGGGCGTACGGAGCCGAGGTCGTCGTCTGCCCGACGGCCGTCGACCCCGACCACCCCGACTCGTACTACAACGTCTCGGACCGCCTGGTGAGGGAGACACCGGGCGCCTGGAAGCCGGACCAGTACAGCAACCCGAACAACCCCCGTTCGCACTACGAGACCACCGGTCCCGAGCTGTGGGAGCAGACGGAGGGTGAGATCACCCATTTCGTCGCCGGCGTGGGCACCGGCGGGACCATCACCGGCACCGGGCGGTACCTCAAGGAAGTCAGCGGAGGGAAGGTCCGGGTCGTCGGCGCCGACCCCGAGGGTTCGGTGTACTCGGGCGGGTCCGGGCGGCCGTACCTCGTCGAGGGCGTCGGTGAGGACTTCTGGCCGACGGCGTACGACCGTACGGTGACCGACGAGATCGTCGCGGTCTCCGACAAGGACTCCTTCCAGATGACCCGCCGCCTCGCCAAGGAGGAGGGCCTCCTGGTCGGCGGCTCCTGCGGGATGGCGGTCGTCGCGGCCCTGCGGGTCGCGGAGGGGCTCGGCCCCGACGACATCGTCGTGGTGCTGCTTCCCGACAGCGGGCGCGGCTACCTCAGCAAGATCTTCAACGACGACTGGATGAACGACTACGGCTTCCTCGACCACACGGGCGACCAGCCGAGCGTCCTGGACGTGCTCGACCACAAGACGCACGGCACCATCCCCAACCTGGTGCACATGCACCCGGAGGAGACGGTCGGCCAGGCGATCGAGGTGCTGCGCGAATACGGCGTCTCGCAGATGCCGATCGTGAAGCCGGGCGCGGGCCACCCCGACGTCATGGCGGCCGAGGTCATCGGCTCGGTCGTCGAGCGTGAGCTGCTCGACGCGCTGTTCACGCAGCGTGCGGCGCTGACGGACGCGCTGGAGAAGCACATGAGCTCGCCGCTCCCGGTCGTCGGGTCCGGGGAGCCGGTCGGCGACCTGATGTCCGTGCTCGGCAAGGCGGACGCGGCGATCGTGCTGGTGGAGGGCAAGCCGAAGGGGGTCGTCAGCCGTCAGGACCTGCTGGCGTTCCTCGCCAAGGACGCCCACTGACGGAGGCCTGAGTTCCGGAGAGCCGACTTCTCGAAAACGGTACGAGGGCGTCACGTCCGCGCAGCACCGCCTTAACACGGGTCCGGCAGAGTCATGGGTGTCGGGAGGGAAACCCCCCGGCACCACGGACTGGCGTCAAGGACCTCCGGAGCGGCTCCCGGGCCTCCAGCGACGCCAAGGATGCGGAGACCGGCCCTGACCCGGGCCCGCATCCCTCGCGGGGACCGCCGTCGTCCCGCCCTCCTGGGCAACCGGGGGGTGCGGCGGTTCCCGCGACTGACTTCCCTGGTCAGTCCTCCCAGTCGGACGAGGACTTCGCATGGCGCCGGGGGAAGAGTCCCCCGTCACGCGCGGCGTGGACGACGTTCACGCCCACGATCCCCGCCCAGGTCACGAAGAGGCCCGGCAGATTCGCGTTGACCACGCCGATCGCCGAGAGCGGGATCGCCAGGATCATCGAGACGATCCCGAAGCCGAAGCGCTCACCGAAGCCGCTGTCGGACTGCGAAGGGCGGGCGCCTCTGGCGACCACCATCTGCTGTTCGGCCATCTGGCGGCGCACGCGGCGGTCCACCGTGCCGTCGAGGCGTTGCTCGACTTTCTCCAGGAATGAGTCGACGAGGGCGGACTCGTAGTCCGCGCCCAGTTCCTTGCGGGCATGCAAGGTGGCGTCGAGTTCCTTCTTCAGCTCCGGGTCGCTGGCTGTCATACGGACACCGTACGAAGCCGGGGCGGCCCGCGGCAGTGGGGCTAGCCCCCCAATTCGGGTGGGGTCAGCCTTTGCCCTCGCGGAAGGCGCCGGGCAAGTTACCGGACAAGTTGCCGGGCAAGCTGCTGAGCAAGCGCTTAGAAAAGAGGCCCGCATCACATGCCGTTTCCGGTGACCTCGGCGATACGTACGGGTAACTTCCCACACAGCCCTGCCTTCTCCACCCCTCTGGAGCTGTGATGCCCGAAGCCGTGATCGTCTCCACCGCCCGCTCCCCGATCGGTCGCGCCTTCAAGGGCTCGCTGAAGGACCTGCGCGCCGACGACCTGACCGCCACGATCATCCAGGCCGCCCTGGCCAAGGTCCCCGAGCTCGACCCGCGCGACATCGACGACCTCATGCTCGGCTGCGGCCTGCCCGGCGGCGAGCAGGGTCACAACCTGGGCCGCATCGTCGCCGTACAGATGGGAATGGACCACCTTCCCGGCTGTACGGTCACCCGCTACTGCTCCTCCTCGCTCCAGACCAGCCGGATGGCGCTGCACGCCATCAAGGCCGGCGAGGGCGACGTCTTCCTCTCAGCCGGTGTCGAGATGGTGTCCCGCTTCGTCAAGGGCAACTCCGACTCCCTCCCGGACACGAAGAACCCGCTCTTCGCCGACGCCGAGGCCCGCACCGCGACCACGGCCGCCACCGAGGGCGCCCCGCTCTGGCACGACCCGCGCGAAGACGGCATCGTCCCCGACGCGTACATCGCGATGGGCCAGACCGCCGAGAACCTCGCCGGGATCAAGAACATCAGCCGCGCCGAGATGGACGAGTTCGGCGTGCGCTCGCAGAACCTCGCCGAGCAGGCCATCAAGAACGGCTTCTGGGAGCGGGAGATCACCCCGGTCACCACCCCCGACGGCACGGTCGTCTCGCAGGACGACGGCCCGCGCGCCGGCGTGACGCTCGAAGGCGTCCAGGGCCTCAAGCCCGTCTTCCGCCCCGACGGCAAGATCACCGCCGCCAACTGCTGCCCGCTCAACGACGGCGCGGCGGCCCTCGTGATCATGTCCGACACCAAGGCGCGCGAGCTGGGCCTGACCCCGCTCGCCCGCATCGTCTCCACCGGCGTCTCGGGTCTCTCCCCCGAGATCATGGGTTACGGCCCCGTGGAGGCCAGCAAGCAGGCGCTCAAGCGCGCCGGGCTGACCATCGGCGACATCGACCTCGCCGAGATCAACGAGGCCTTCGCCGCCCAGGTCATCCCGTCCTACCAGGACCTCGGCCTGGACCTGGACAAGGTGAACGTCAACGGCGGGGCCATCGCGGTGGGCCACCCCTTCGGCATGACGGGCGCCCGGATCACGGGCACGCTCATCAACAGCCTGCAGTTCCACGACAAGCAGTTCGGCCTGGAAACCATGTGCGTCGGGGGCGGCCAGGGCATGGCCATGGTGATCGAGCGGCTGAGCTGAGCCGCAGCGGAGGGTAGGGGTCGTCCGAGGAACGAGGGCGGCACCTGCCCGTAGCGGAGGCGAAGCGGAACGCGACCGAAAGAGCAGAGCGTCTCAGCTGATCACCTCTCGGTAACCACCCGCGTCACAGTCGTGACCGAATCTCCCCCAGGATGTGACCTATCTCCTGGGGGAGATACATAACCGCAGGTCACCACTGTTTTGGGACTAAACGCCAGGCATAAAGACCTGTCCAATTCGTGACGTAATGCACTGACAGCGGGCACGGACACACGGGAAGCTGATGTAGGAAGTCCGGGGGATCGATTGAAACCGGGAGTAAGTCAGTGAGCGCCATGTCTCTTGCCCTGCTGCTGACGACGGCCGCTGCCACGGCCGTCGGCGCTGCTGTGCTGTACGCCGTCCACGGTCTGCGCAAGCAGCTCAATGAACTGACCGCCGCCTCGGCACGGGCACGGTCGGTCCCCACCCATGCCGTAACCGTGCCCGCCGCACGCGAGATCCCCGCCTCCGAGAGCTGGACCTCGGAGATACGGACCGCGGTCGCCGAGGCCCTCGCCGAGGAGCGGGAGCGCGAGCTGGCCGAGGCCCGTGCCTTCTGGGCCGCACAGGAGTCCCGCGACGCCGCCGACGCGCCGTCGCTGCTCGGCGGCCTTGCCGGGCTCGGTGAGGACGCCGCGTTCTTCGTCCCCCGCCAGGCCGACTTCGCCGGGTTCGAGCCCGGCTTCGACGCCGCCCTCGACTCCGTACTCGACGGCGAGGACGACTCGGCCGCCGCCCTGGAGAAGTACACCGACGAGTTCCCCGAGGACTCCCCCGAGCTGGCCGCGGCCCGCCGCCGCCACCCCTCGCACCCCGCCAACAGGGGCGAGCACACCGTGCCGGTGCAGACGCCGGTCGCCGGCGGCGACCACGAGCGCACGGTGAACCGCCTGGAGGAGCTCGCCGAGGCCCGTACCGAGCTCTCCGACGTACGTCCGGGACCGCTCGGCACACTCGATGTCTACGTCTTCACGGACGGCACGACGCTGTGCATGACCCCGGGCCACCGCGAGACCGCGGAGCGGCTCGCCGAGTCGCTGCGCGAGGGCGCGGCGCCGGTGCTGCTCGGCGGCTCCGGAGTCGCGGGCGCGTACGCGCTGACCTTCTCCTGCGGCGAGGAGAACGTCTACATCCTCGCGGACCGCGTCATAGCCTCGCTCTGACCGCCGCGGCCTCCACCAGCTCCACGGCCTCGTCCAGCAGCTCCCGGGACGGGGCCGCAGCCATGTCCCCGGCCAGGCGCAGGGCCTCGGCCAAGTCGTGCCCGGCCACGGCGAGTTGATCCGCGACGGCGAAGACGCCCACATCGGGCATCACCCGCGGCTGTTCGTCCGGGGTCTCGATCCGCTGCGCGCGCTCCGCCAATTCCCTGGCCAGAGCGAGCCCTTCGGCGGCGGCGCCGCGCTGCAGGCGACTCTGGGGGGCGGCACGCAGCCGGTCGGCGAATCGGTCCACGGCGGCGAGCAGAGGGGTCGTATCAAGCACAGCGCGACCCTACGCGCCTCCTTCGGACGGTTGCCAACAGGCCAACAGTCAGGCACGGTGCAATGAAGGACCAGCTCTCGTGCAATGCGTCCGGAGGCGCCGATGTCCCAAGTCTTCTCCGAAGAGACCCATCGCAATCTGCTCTCCCGTATCCCCCACTGCACCGGTCGTGAAGTGTCCGACTGGCTACGAGCCGTAGATGAAGGCCCCACCCTCGTCCGCTTCGAGGAGAAGGTCAGCTGGCTCAGGACCGAACACAATCTGGCGTACGGCCACGCCAAGGCGATCATCCATGAGTACGACCTGAGGCGAGCCGCGCGGAGGCTCCGCTAAGGCGTACGCGATCCAGTCACCCGCCCCGTCGGCACGCGCCGGCGGGGCGTCGTGCCGTCCTGGCCGGTTCTCTCTCTTCACAAGGTGAACTCCCTTGCTGCGCAAGGACTTTCACCTCTTTACCTCTTGACGCCGAATGTGACGGGGAGCACAGTGGCCGCGCAGCTCGCTTGAGAGCGCTCTCAGAAGAGAGGGACCCGCATGAGCGACACCGTCACCCCACGCTCCAGACGCAGCCCGGTACGCCGGGCCTTCGTCGCCGTCGTCTCCACCCTCGGTCTGGCCGCGGCAGCCGCCGCGGCCATCACGCTCCCCGCCGACGCCTCGGTCCCGCCGCCCCCCTCGGGCTGGACGCAGGTCTTCTCCGACGACTTCAACGGGCCCGCGGGCTCCGGGGTCAACACCGCGAACTGGCAGTACACGACCGGCACGGGCTACCCGGGCGGCCCTGGCGGCTTCGGCACCGGCGAGGTCGAGACCATGACCTCCTCCACCGACAACGTCTCCCTCGACGGCGCGGGGAACCTGCGCATCACCCCACAGCGCGACGCGGCAGGCAACTGGACCTCGGGCCGCATCGAGACGAACCGCTCGGACTTCCAGCCCCCGGCGGGCGGCAAGCTCCGTATCGAGTCGCGCCTCCAGATGCCGAACGTGACCGGCGCCGCCGCCAAGGGCTACTGGCCCGCCTTCTGGGCGCTCGGCGCCCCGTACCGCGGCAACTGGTGGAACTGGCCGGGCGTCGGCGAGCTGGACATCATGGAGAACGTCCAGGGCATCAACAACGAGTGGGCCACGATGCACTGCGGCACCAGCCCGGGCGGCCCCTGCAACGAGAAGTCGGGCATCGGCGGTCAGAAGGTCTGCGAGGGCGCGACCTGCCAGGGCGGCTTCCACACGTACGCCGTCGAATGGGACCGCTCGCTCCCGGTCGAGGAGATGCGCTTCTACCTCGACGGCGTCAATTTCCACACGGTCAGGCAGAGCCAGGTGGACGCGGCGACCTGGACCAACGCCACCAACCACGGCTACTTCGTCATCCTGAACGTGGCGATGGGCGGCGAGTTCCCCGCGGCCTTCGGCGGCGGCCCCGACGCGGGCACGCAGCCGGGCCACCCGCTGGTCGTGGACTACGTATCGGTGCTGCAGTCCGGGGCCGGCGGCTCCACCCCGCCGACGACCCCGCCGACC
>NZ_JAFLRJ010000455.1 GCF_017315755.1 Streptomyces beijiangensis | reverse complement strand
CCTCACGATCGGTCGACCAGGTGGTGCTCTCGGCGTCGACCGACGGGTCGAGCCTGGCCAGGTCGACCTCGACGGTGTCGGTGCGGCCACCGGCGACGAGCTTCTTGGGGAGCCTGCGGACCAGTCCCGAGGGGTGGCGCGGCTGGTTGTAGAAGATGAAGTCCTCGTCGGAGCGCACCCGGCCGTCGGCGCCCAGGAGCAGCGCCGACGCGTCCACGTCGTGGCCGTCGGGGCCCGGCGTCCAGCGGATCACAGCGCGGACGGCCGTGGCTTCCAGCGGGACGTTCGAGCCCTTCAACATCGCGTGCGTCATGCCCGTCATCCTGCCTCGAAGGCCCGCAGCGGTACAACGCGGGGTTTCTCGTACGTTCAGTACACGGTGCGGAGGCGGACGAGTTACCTGAATTTCACACACTTGGGGAACTCTTGACGTCGCAGATACGTACTATTACCGGCCATGCATCGATAGGGCCACCTTGGCAGTACGGGGGATTTACATGCGTCATTTCGGGCATATCCCGGCCACTGTCCGGGAGGGGCTGTTCTACCAGCAGCCGCACGAGTTCAGCGCGGCCTCACCGGCGCGCACCCTCGCCGCCGCCCTCGGGGCCACGCTCTACAGCCCTGCCACCAGGCAGCGGCTCGCCGACGACGTGGTCAAGCAGGCCGGGCGCGGCGTCGTCTCCATGGTCCTGTGCCTGGAGGACTCCATCGACGACGCCGAGGTCGCCGGCGGCGAGGCGAACCTGGTCCGCCAGTTCGCCGACCTCGACGCACGCGGCAACGACGTGCCGCTGCTCTTCATACGGGTGCGCGAGCCCGCCCAGATACCCGACCTGATGCGCAGACTGGGCCCCTCGGGCCGGCTCCTCTCCGGATTCGTGCTGCCCAAGTTCACCGAGGAGCGCGGGGTGGCCTTCCTGGAGGCGCTCACCGCGGCCGAGGCGGCCACCGGGCGGCGGCTCTTCGCGATGCCGGTCCTCGAATCGCCCGAGCTCCTCCATCTGGAGACCCGCGCCGAGACCCTCGCCGGGATCGCCCGCACCGTCGACAAGTACCGCGAGCGGGTCCTCGCGCTGCGCCTCGGCGTCACCGACTTCTGCTCGGCGTACGGCCTGCGCAGGGCTCCCGACATGACCGCGTACGACGTCCAGATCGTGGCCGCCGTCATCGCGGACGTCGTGAACGTCCTGGGCCGTTCGGACGGCACCGGCTTCACCATCACCGGGCCCGTCTGGGAGTACTTCCGCGTCCAGGAGCGGATGTTCAAACCGCAGCTGCGCCGCAGCCCCTTCATGGAGGGGAGAGCGGAGGAACTGCGTACCGCGCTCATCGAGCACGACCTGGACGGGCTGCTGCGCGAGATCGAACTCGACCGCGCCAACGGCCTGCTCGGCAAGACCTGCATCCACCCCTCGCACGTCGTCCCCGTGCACGCGCTGTCGGTCGTCAGCCACGAGGAGTTCAGCGACGCCCAGGACATCCTGCGGCCGGACCGGGGCGGCGGCGGAGTACTGCGTTCCGCGTACACGAACAAAATGAACGAAGTGAAGCCGCACCGGGCCTGGGCCGAGCGGACCCTGCAGCGGGCCGAGGTGTTCGGTGTGGCGAAGGAAGACATCGGCTTCGTGGAGCTGCTGACGGCCGGCCTCAACGCGTGACGCGACGAACGGAAGAGACACAGAACGTGCAAGACGCAGTGTGGTCGGGAACCTGGGTCGCCGAGCGGCTCGACGTCCGCCTCGTCGGGGACGAGAAGCTGCGGGGCCTCCTGGGCCTGGCCCTGCGCCGCAACCCCAAGCGGGCGCATCTGCTGGTGTCGAACGTGCTGGGCAAGCATGTGCCCCAGAAGCCGTCCGTGGTGTACGGATCGGGGTTCGCCCTCGGCGAGCGCGTCCTGGAACTCCTCGGCGCGGAGGCCGCCGCCCGGTCGGTGGTCCTCGGGTACGCCGAGACCGCGACCGGCCTGGGCCATGCGGTCGCCGACGGCGTGGGCCTGGTGCCGTACCTGCACTCCACACGCCGCCAGGTCCCCGGGACCGCCTCGGCCGGCGGCTTCGAGGAGTCCCACTCCCACGCCACCTCGCACCTGCTGCTCCCGGAGAACCCGCGACTGCTGGCGGCCCCGGGACCGCTGGTCCTCGTCGACGACGAGTTCTCCACCGGCAACACCGTGCTCAACACGATCCGGGCCCTGCACGACCGGTATCCGCGCGAGCGGTACGTGATCGTCGCCCTGGTCGACATGCGCTCGCCGGAGGACCGGGGCCGCCTGGCGGAGTTCGCGGCGGAGATCGGCGCACAGGTCGACCTGGTGGCGATGGCGACGGGCACGGTACGACTGCCCGATGGCGTCCTGGAGAAGGGGCAGCGCATAGTCGAGGAGTACGAGGCGGCGACCCCCCTGGTGCCCGCACAGCGCATCGGCGGCGAAGTGACGAGGGTGGACCTCCGCTGGCCCGCCCGCGTGCCCGACGGGGGCCGCCACGGCTTCACGCCCGAGCACCGCGTGCGGCTGGAAGCCGCGCTGCCGGGCATGGCGGCCCGGATCGCCGACGAGCTCGGCGACGCCCGCGTCCCCGTCCCCCGCATACTCGTCCTCGGCTTCGAGGAGCTCATGTACGCGCCGCTGCGGCTCGGGCTCGCGCTGGAGCAGGGCGGGGCCGACGTCCGGTACTCCACCACCACCCGCTCGCCCGTCCTGGCCGTGGACGACCCCGGGTACGCCATCCGCACCCGCCTCGTCTTCCCCGCCCACGACCTCCCGGACGACGGGCCTGGACCCCGGTTCGCCTACAACGTGGCGGGCGGTGGCTTCGACGCCGTCGTCGCCGTCGTCGACTCCGCGGCCGACACCCCCGCACTGCACGCCCCCGACGGCCTGCTGGACGCCCTCGCCGCGCACACCACGCGCGTGCTGCTGGCCGTCGTCCCCAGCTACGTACCTGAACGGCAGGACACACGCCCCATGCCCGAGACGAACCTGCCCGAGCCCCTGCCCGAGTCTCTGCCCGAGCCCCTGCCCGAGTCTCTGCCCGAGCCCTTGCGCGGCCCCGCCTTCTCCTCGTACGCGCCGGACGACGTCGGCTGGCTCCTCCAGGACCTGTCCGGCGTGGAGCTGGAGGCGCCCACCGAGGAGCGCGAAGAGGCGATACAGGCGGGCGGCGCCCACTACGCGGAGTCGCTGCCTGTCGAGTACCAGCCCAGCGAGCAGTACCAGCAGCTCTTCCACGCCGCCCTGCAGACCTCTGCGGCCCGTGTCGCCCAGGCCGTCGGCACCGTCACCGAGACCGTCCTCGCGGAGCGGTCGCCGCGCCCCGTCCTGGTCTCGCTGGCCCGCGCCGGTACCCCCGTCGGCGTCCTGATGCGCCGCTGGGCCCAGCACCGGCACGGCCTCGACCTGCCGCACTACGCCGTCTCCATCGTCCGAGGCCGCGGCATCGACACCAACGCCCTGCGCTGGCTCGCCGCCCACCACGACCCCGCCGACGTCGTCTTCGTCGACGGCTGGACGGGCAAGGGCGCGATCACCCGCGAGCTGGCCGAGGCACTCAGCGCCCATGAGGAAGAGGGAGGCAGCCCCGGCTTCAACCCGGAGATCGCGGTCCTCGCCGACCCGGGCGGCTGCGTCGGTACGTACGGCACGCGTGAGGACTTCCTCATCCCGTCCGCCTGCCTCAACTCGACGGTCTCCGGCCTCATCTCGCGCACCGTCCTGCGCGCGGACCTCGTCGGCCCCGACGACTTCCACGGCGGCAAGTTCTACCGGGAGCTCGCCGGAACCGATGTCTCCGCCGACTTCGTCGACACCGTCGCCGCCCGCTTCGACGAGGTCGCCGACGCCGTCGACGCGGAGGTCAAGGAGCTGCTCTCGGCGGACCGCTCGCCGACCTGGGAGGGCTGGGCCGCCGTCGAGCGGATCAGCGAGGAGTACGGCATCCACGACGTCAACCTCGTGAAGCCGGGCGTGGGCGAGACCACCCGCGTCCTGCTGCGCCGCGTCCCCTGGAAGATCCTCGCCCGGCTTCACGAGGTTGA
>NZ_JAFLRJ010000454.1 GCF_017315755.1 Streptomyces beijiangensis | reverse complement strand
ACCGCCGACCCCCTGCCTCCGCCACCCGGCGGGGTCCTGTGGAGCGAGGCGGGCGATCTCCGGATGCTCCTCACCCTGCCCGCCGCACTGGTGATGCAGGTCGCCCACCCGGCCGTCGGCGCCGGGGTCGACGAGCACTCCGTGTTCCGGACGGATCCCTGGGGACGCGGCGAGCGCTCCCTGCGCTCCGTACAGCTGTGGGTGTACGGAGGGGAGGCCGCAGCCGAGGAGGGCCGGCGGCTGCGCCGGATGCACCGGACCATCCAGGGCACCGACACCCGGGGCCGCCGCTACCACGCGCTCACGCCCGCTCACTACGCGTGGGTCCACGCCACCGGCTTCCCGGTCTTCCACCACGCGCGGAAATACCTGGGCCGCCCGTACACCGACGCGCAGGAGCGGCAGCTCTACGCGGAGTGGCTCCAGGTCGGCCGGATCCTCGGCATCCACGACCGGGACATGCCGCAGACCATCGAGGCGTTCTGGCCGTATTACGCAAAGATGCTCGCCGAGGAGATCGAGGCGACCCCCGTCGTCAAGGAGCTCCTCGCCATCGACACCGTGATCGCCGCCCCCGATCGCGGCCCGCTCCCGCTGCGCCTGCTGCTGCGGATGCTCTGGCCGGTACTGCTGCCCCCGATCGCCCGCTTCCGACGCTTCGTGACCATCGGTTTCATGCCGCCCGACGCGCGCGAGGCGATCGGTCTGGAGTGGACGGACGCACAGGAGCGGAAGCTGCGCCGGTTCGGCCGGGTCGTCCGCGCCGTGGTGCCCGTACTGCCCGAGCGGCTGCGCTATCTGCCGCTGGCCCGCGAGGCCCGCGCCAGCCATCGCCGGCGCGGCCGCCTCATGCGGAAGCCCGGCGCACCAGTTCCGTCTCCATGATCACCGAGTCGGGCGTGGGGCCTTCCCCCCGGTCCAGGCCGCTGATCAGCAGCCGTACCATCAGTCGCCCCATCTCCTCGATGTCCTGGCGCACCGTGGTGAGGAGCGGGGTCGTGGTCTCCACGACCGACGCCATGTCGTCGAAGCCGACCACCGCGACATCCTCCGGGATCCGCCGCCCGCGCTCCTGGAGCACTCGCAGCGCACCCTTCGCCATGAGGTCGTTCCCGGCGAAGACGGCATCCAGATCCGGGTGGCGGTCGAGGAGTTCGGCCATCGCCCGGGCCCCGCTGTCCGCAGTGAAGGCGCCCTGGGCGATGAGCGTCGGGTCGCCGTCGGCCAGGACGTCCCGGTAGCCGTCGAGCCGGTCGATGCCGGACGTCTGGTCCTGCGGGCCCGCGATGTGCGCGATCCGCTGCCGACCCAGGCCTGCCAAGTGGCGTACGGCATCGCGCGCCCCGCCCCGGTTGTCGCAGTCCACGTACGGCACGGCGAGCTCGGCCCCCGCGCCCGTCCGCACCGGGCGCCCGCCGAAGACGGTCGGGATGCCGACCTTGTGGGTGACGGCGGGGAGTTGGTCCTGGGTGTGCAGGGAGAAGGCGAGCGCGCCGTCGACATGGCCGCCCGCGAGATAGCGCGCGATCCGGTCGTAATCCCCGCTGCCCTCCACCATGAGCAGTACCAGCTGGGAGTCGTTCGCCGTCAACTCGCGGCTGATCCCGCGCAGTTGAAGGGAGAAGAACGGGTCGGAGAAGATCCGTATCTCCGGCTCGGCGATGATGACGGCCACCGCGCCGTTGCGCCGCGTCACCAGGGTCCTGGCCGCGTGGTTCGGTACGTAACCGAGCTCGTCGACCGCCAGGCGCACCCGCTCCACCAAGCGCTCCCGCACCCCCGCGCCGCCGTTGACAACGCGCGACGCCGTCGCCCTGGAGACCCCCGCACGGGCCGCGACGGCCTCCAGGGTGGGCCGGATTCGGTCAGGCACAGGGGCTCCTCGGCGGCACGCGACGGGCGGTGGACCTGCAGCGTATCCACCGCCCGTCACGTAGCTGCTGCCGCGTCAGTGCTCGTGGACCGTGTTCGTCGCGGTGATCTGCTTCCAGGACTTCGGCTGGGCGGGCGTGGCCGCCGAAGTCGCGATCCGCGCCTGGGCCTTGGCCGCCGTGGCCGGCTTCACCGGCTGGAACAGCCAGGTGTCGAAGAGGCCGGCGAGCGGCTTGCCCGAGACCTTCTCGGCGTACTTCTGGAAGTCCGCCACCGAGGCGTTGCCGTACGCGTGATCCTGCGGCCAGCCCTTGAGGATCGCGAAGAAGGCGTCGTCGCCGATGTCGTTGCGCAGCGCCTGGATGGCGAGCGCGCCCCGGTCGTAGACGGGGAGTTCGAACTGGTTCTCCGCGCCCGGGTCACCGGGCTTGATCGTCCAGAACGGGTCGTCGGCCGGGTGCGAGGCGTACACGTAGTCGGCGAGCTCCTGCGTGGTGCCCTCGCCCTCGCTGTCCGACCAGAGCCACTGGGCGTAGCGGGCAAAGCCCTCGTTGATCCAGATGTCCTTCCAGCCCTTGAGCGAGACGTCGTCGCCGTACCACTGGTGGGCCAGCTCATGGACGACGACCGAGACGTTCGAGCCGCTCGCGAACTGCTTCTGGCTGTAGAACGGCCGTGTCTGGGTCTCCAGCGCGTACCCGGTCGTCGTGTTCGGCACATAGCCGCCGACCGCGCTGAAGGGGTACGGACCGAAGTACCCGCTCAGCCAGTCGACGACCTCGCCGGTCCGCTCTACGCTCGCGCGCGCCGCCCCGTCGTTGTCGCCCAGGTCCTTGCTGTACGCGTTGACGACGGGGATGCCGGAGTCGGTCGTGCCGGTGGTGATGTCGAACTTCCCGACCGCGAGGGTGGTCAGGTACGTCGCCTGCGGCTTGTTGGAGCGCCAGTTGAAGGTGGTGCGGCCCAGCTTCGAACTCTGCGACTGGAGCGTGCCGTTGCTGATCGCCTGGGTACCGTCCGGCACGGAGACCGAGACGTCGTAGGTGGCCTTGTCGAGCGGGTGGTCGTTGCTCGGGTACCACCACCACGCGGACTCGGGCTCGTCGGCCGCGACCGCGCCGTCGGGGGTGCGGTGCCAGGTGGAGAAGCCGTACGCGGTCTTCGTGGACGGGACCCCGCTGTAGCGGACGACGACCGTCACCGACGTGCCCTTGGCCAGGGGCTTGGCCGGGGTGATCTCCAGCTCGTGCTGGCCGGAGGTGGCGAAAGAGGCCTTGGCGCCGTTGACCCGTACCTCGCTCACGTCGAGCAGGAAGTCCAGATTGAAGCGGGACAGGTCCTGCGTGGTCTTCGCCAGGAGCGTCGCCGTGCCGTCGAGGCGGTCGGTGTCCGGCTGGTACCTGAGTCTGAGGTCGTAGTGCGAGACGTCGTACCCGCCATTTCCGTACGCGGGGTAGTACGAGTCGCCGATGCCCGGGGCTCCGGGCTTGAAATCTGCTGCCGATGCCGGGATCGCCAGCAGCAGCGAGGCAGCGAGCACGCTCGGGACGATCAGTCTGCGGTGCACGATTGCTCCAAGTCATAGGGACAGAAGATCCCTTGGAGCCTATGCAGTCATCGGTGCATCAGTCATGGACATGGTCGGTGCTGTCACAGAATTGCCATCCCGACGCCATGCGCTCTGTCGCCCCGTGAGCGACTTGGCCCGCTTTGACACGTCTACTGCCCCCTGTTGTACGGGAGTTGACCGGAGTACCTTCCGGGCCATGCCGATACGCAGAACACTGGTGGTGGGGGCCGTAGCCGCCCTGATGGCCGTACTCGACTCGCCGTCCGGGGCGCAGGCCGCCCCGGCCCGGGAGAGCAGACCCGTCTACTCGTACGACAACGCGATACGCGAGTCCGTATGGGTGGACACCGGACTCGACGGTGATGCGGACGGCAAGGCCGACCGGGTCGCCGTCGACATCGTCCGGCCCAGGGAACCCGCCCAGCAGGGCCGGAAGATCCCCGTGATCATGGATGCCAGCCCGTACTACTCCTGCTGCGGGCGCGGCAACGAGAGCCAGAAGAAGACGTACGACGCCAACGGCAACGTCGTCCAGTTCCCGCTCTTCTACGACAACTACTTCGTGCCCCGCGGTTACGCCTTCGTCGCCGTGGACCTCGCCGGAACCAACCGTTCCGACGGCTGTATCGACATCGGCGGCCACTCCGACATCCAGTCCGCCAAGGCCGCCGTCGACTGGCTCAACGGACGCGCCCGCGCCTACACGACCCGTACCGGCACCGCCCGCGCGGCGAAGGCCGACTGGACCAACGGCAACACCGGCATGATCGGCAAGAGCTGGGACGCCACCATCGCCAACGGCGTCGCGGCCACCGGAGTCGAGGGCCTCAAGACGATCGTCCCGATCGCCGGCATCTCCTCCTGGTACGACTACTACTTCCAGCAGGGCGCCCCGCTCTACGACTCGGGCCCCGACTCCCTCGCGGAGTACGTGGACAGCCCCGAGCAGCTGGCCCGCTGCGCCGCCGTACAGAAGAAGCTGGTCGACGGCGCCCCGCGCACCGGGGACTGGACCAAGCTCTGGAGCGAGCGCGACTATGTGCGCGACGCGGACAAGGTGAAGGCCAGCGTCTTCGCCGTCCACGGCATGCAGGACCTCAACGTCCGCACCAAGCACCTCGGCCAGTGGTGGGACGCGCTCGCCAAGAATGGTGTCGAGCGCAAGATCTGGTTCTCCCAGACCGGCCACGTCGACCCCTTCGACTACCGGCGCGGCGCCTGGGTGGACACCCTGCACCGCTGGTTCGATCACTACCTCATGGGTTACGACAACGGCATCGACCACGAGCCGATGGCCGACATCGAGCGACACCCCGACCAGTGGTCCACCGACAAGGTCTGGCCGCCGCGCGCGACCGACACCACCAAGGTCCGCCCGCAGACCGGCAGTTCGGCCGGCGTGGGGACCCTCGGGCTGAAGGCAGCCAAGCCCGGAGCCACCGAGACCTTCACCGACGATCCGGCCCAGGACGAGACCAGCTGGGCCTCGGCGATCGACACCTCCACGCCCGCCAAGACCGGCTTCACCACCAAGCCGCTCACCAAGGACCTGAGGCTCTCCGGCTCCTCGACGGTGACCGTCACCGCCACCCCGAGCACGGCGACCGCCCACCTCTCGGCCGTCCTCGTCGACCTCGGCCCCGACACCATCCGCGACTACGCCTCCGCCACCGAAGGCATCACCACGCTCACCACCCGCAGCTGCTGGGGTGCGAGCACCACCGGTGACAGCTCCTGCTTCCTCGACACCAAGGCGAGGACCGCAGCCGTCGACTACACCGTCTTCAGCCGCGGCTGGGCCGACCTGGGCAACTACGCCTCCGACAAGAAGGGCCGCCCGCTCACCCCTGGCAAGGCGTACACGATCACCATCGACCTGGCGGCGACCGACCACATCGTGCCGGCCGGACACCGCCTCGCCCTGATCGTCGCGGGTACGGACGCGGGCCTCATCGACCCGCCGAGCACCACGCCGACCCTCACCGTCGACCTCGCGCACACCTCGGCGAACCTGCCGCTCGTCGGCGGCTCCAGGGCCTTCGCCCAGGCCACGTCCGGTACGGCACGGGCGCTCACCCCGTCCCGTCTTGACGGCGTGGGCGTGCCCGCCGCGATCCGCCCGTTCGCCGTCCCCGGGGGTGCCGCCCGGTGACCGCGCGCCCGCGCATCAGGCCGCTCGCCCTCGGGGCCGTCGCCGCTGCCGCCGCGATGCCCCTGATCACGGCACCCGCACAGGCGACGTCCACCCCGCCCCGTACCGGCTTCGAGACCAGCGACGGCGCGAACTGGACCACCCAGCCGGGCGAACAGGCGTTCCTGGCCGCCGTGGACCGGGGGAGCGCCCGCACCACGGTCCGCACCATCGGCACCACGAAACAGGGCCGTCCGGTCCAACTGGTGCGGATCGGCTCGCACCGCACCGCCGACGTCATGCTGCTCATCTGCTCGCAGCACGGCGACGAACCGTCCGGCCGTGAGGCGTGTCTGACGACGGTCCGCAATCTCGCGTACGCGAAGGACGCCGCGACCCGGCGCTTCCTGGACCGCACCACGGTCCTCGTCGTCCCGACCGCCAACCCGGACGGCCGCGCCGCCGACACCCGGGGCAACTCCGACGGTGTGGACATCAACCGCGACCACCTCGCCCTGAAGACGGCCGAGGCGCGCGCGATGGCCGCGGTCATCCGCGACCAGCGGCCCGATGTCATCTACGACCTGCACGAGTACGGCGCCACCGTGCCGTACTACGACAGGGACCTGATGGCCCTGTGGCCGCGCAACCTCAACACCGCCGACCGGGTGCACGCCGAGGCCAACGCCCTCTCCGAGAAGTACGTCAGACCGACCGCGGGGAAGGCAGGCTTCAGCAGCGGGATCTACGGCATCTGGACCGACCCGGTGACCGGAGACCCGATCAAACAGACCGCCGGTGACGGTCAGGAACGCATCCTGCGCAACATGGCCGGGGTCAAACACGCGGCGGGCCTGCTCGTCGAGACCCGGACCGACGCGCTCAGCGAGGCCGAGAAGGCGGACGCCTCGCTGAACCACCGGCGGCGCGTGAACACCCAACTGGCCGCATTGAAGGGCGCGTTCAGATTCGTGGGAGAGCGCCGCGGAAGCATCGAGGCAGCCACGACCGCCTCGCGCCTCGCGGGGTTCAAGGACCGCGGCCCGGTCTATCTCGGCGGCGCGGACAACGACCCGGCGAAGGCGGAGCAGATCCTCCAGGACCCACCGTGCGGCTACCGGCTCACCGCCGCTCAGTTCGCCGACGTGGGGGACGAACTCGCCCTGCA
Source organism: Streptomyces beijiangensis (assembly GCF_017315755.1). Classification (GTDB taxonomy): domain Bacteria; phylum Actinomycetota; class Actinomycetes; order Streptomycetales; family Streptomycetaceae; genus Streptomyces; species Streptomyces beijiangensis. The sequence goes on along the minus strand of NZ_JAFLRJ010000454.1, from coordinate 4,485 downwards.
CGGAGTCATATCGAAGGCGGACGGCGCCGGGGTGCTCGTACCGCTGCGGCAGTCGCAGCGCGCCCTGGTTCCGCTCCTCCTCGATGAACGTGCCGCATATCACCTCACGGAGGGAGAAGTCGCCACAGACTGTTGATCTTGTCCCGGTAGGGTGGCGGATGATCATCCGCCACCCCCCAACGGGTCCTCAGGGACCGGGATTTGGAGAAGTCTGTGATTCGACGTACAGCGACGCTCGCCGTCACGGCCGTGCTGGCCGGCGGCCTCCTGCTGGCCGCAGCACCGGCCCAGGCGGCCACTGCCACCGGCGCGCACACCGCCGCGACGGCGAGCGGCCCCATCACGTGCGACCCCGCGCTGCTGCGCAGGCAGGCCGCGCAGGCGGACCAGCGGGCGGACGAGGCGAGGCGTGCGGGGAACACGGCCGAAGCCAACAGGCAGGCCGCACTGGCCGCCGCGTACCGCAAGCAGGCCAAGCAGTGCGAGGATGCGGAGAACAGCAACGCGCCCTCGTTCCACGGCTGATGAGGTAGTACAGGTCGCCGGACGGGCGCCGCATGGGGCCCGCCCGGCGAGTTACCTTCGGTCGGTCAGCCGGGCGGCAGCCCTCGCACAGCCCCAGGCCACTGTCACCCCCGCGCCCCCCTGCCCGTAGTTGTGCACCAGCAGGAGAGGCGTTCCCGTCTCCTCCCGCTCGATCCGGACGCTCGGCCGCACGGGCCGCAGTCCGACCCGGTGCTCCAGCACCTTCGCGTTCGCGACCTCAGGACGGATCCGCGCACACCGCGCCACGATCGCCTCGGCGACGGCCGGATCGGGCCGCAGGTCCCACACGTCCTCCTGCGCGGTGCCGCCAAGGATCAGTCCGCCCGGTTGCGGGAAGGCGTACGTGGTCTCGCTCGACGTATGATCGACGGAGGTGAACCACTCCTCGATGCCGGGGTTCTCCACGACCACCAACTGCCCGCGCACCGGCCGCACTTCCGGATCCGGTACGAGATCGCGCGCACCGAGCCCGGTGCAGTTGACCACGGTGCCGGCAGGGATCTCGTGCAGGTCGGTCACCGCCCGCTCCTCGACAGTGCCCCCGGCCGTTTCGAGACGTGCCCGCAGCCACCCGAGATGCACCGGCATGTCGATCAGCGGGAGCCGTGCCCACAGCCCTTCCGCGTCCTCCGTCAACCCCGCCACGTGCTGTGCCCAGGGCCCCAGACCGTCGAGCCGTTCCCCGTACTGCACCCCGTTGACCAGCCGCACACCGGTGGCCCCGGGGTCGGCGGCCAGCTCCTCGTACACCCGGAGCGATTCCAGCGCCCAGTCGCCCACCAGCCGCTCGGGTTCGATGCGGTACGGCCACCAGAGCGCCCCCGCGACAGCCGAGGTGGTCCCACCGGCCGGATCGCGGCTCCACACGCGTACGCGGTGCCCGCTCTCCGCGAGCACGATCGCCGTTGTCAGACCTATGACGCCGCCGCCCACCACGATCACTTCGCTGCTCATCCACCGGACCGTAGCGGAATGCGCGATGCCGTGCTCACAACGCCGAGAAGGTGGGGATACTCACCTCATGGCTGCCGATTACGCGACGTTCGGTCTGGCCCCGGCGATGCGGGCCGGAGGCGTTCTGGCCGACGGCGCCTACCAAGTGCACCGGGACTTCCTGGACTTCATCGTCGACGGGAGGCCGCTGCTCTTCCAGCTGTCCGACCTGGACGCGGTGTCCCCGCTGGCCTCCGACGTGCCACCCGCCATCTTCACCGCGCACGTACGCAGTCTTCTCCTCGAAGCGGAGGCCCCGCTGTCCGGAGGCCGGTACGTCATCTACGGCTGTCCCGAGTGCGAAGGCCTCGAATGCGGTGCGGTGACCGCGGTCATCGAGGAGGACGAGGGCGACATCGTCTGGCGCGACTTCGCCTGGCAGACCAGCGAGACGGCCGACCTGGAACGGGACGGCTACCACGGCATCGGTCCGTACCGCTTCCGCGCCGAGGAGTACCGCACCCAGCTGGAACGCCTGCGCGCCCCCGAGCGCCGACGCGTCCTGCTGATCGGAGCCCGGGTGGCCGTCCTCGCCAGACTCGCGGCAGCGCTCCGTACGATCGGCATCGGCGCGGAGATCGCCGCGGACACGGCATTCGTACCGCCGGAAGAGCTGCGCACATACGGTGCGGTGATCTTCGGCAAGGCGGTGAGGGAGCGGGAGCGCGCAGCCGTACGGCAGGCCTTCAGCAGCGCCGGAGCCGATGTCGCGTACGTCGACGGCCTGGCCCCGGTCATCCCGCTCCTGGTCGCCCAGATCGAACACGCCCTGGACCGTGGCCCGTTGGGGCGGCGGCTGACGGGGCTGCTGGTGGCGGAGGGGGAGGCGAGCGTGGAGGTGACGTCGGCCTGCCGGGTACGGCTGACGGCGTACCGCATCGACCGCCTCAACCGGGTCCACACCCAGGAGGTCTTCGACGCGGTGCTGGAACCGGGCACACACCGGATCCCACTGGACGCCCGGGCGGCCAAGGGCGGCTCCTTCGTCGTGGCACGTACGACGGGAAGCGTGCTCACCGCCACCAGAACCCGCTGACCTCTTCTTGACGCGCCCCTCGCACTGCTTCGCAGGCTTCGGCCCGCTGCGCCGGACTCCGTCCGTCGTGATGCAGTCCGACCCCGAAGCCCTCGATCTCCTGGACGCCTGCGTGGAGATCCCCATGATCGGCACCGGCGCCAGCCTCAACGTGGCCGTGGTCGACTCCCTCGCCCTCTACAAGCTCGCGGGCCTCCTCCGATCCCCGGCCGATTAGGATCGGTCTCCTGATGACTGCAACCCTCGTCGCCAAAGATCTCGCCGCAGGCCACGGCGACCGCTCGCTCTTCTCCGGACTCGACCTCGTCGTGGCGCCCGGGGACGTGATCGGTCTCGTCGGTGTCAACGGTGCGGGAAAGTCCACGCTGCTCCGTCTCCTCGCGGGCCTCGACACTCCTGAGGACGGCGAACTGCGCCTCTCCCCGCCCACCGCCACGGTCGGCCACCTCCCGCAGGAGCCCGAGCGCCGCGAAGGCGAGACCGTACGCACGTTCCTCGCTCGCCGCACCGGTGTCGCCGCGGCGCAGACCGCCATGGACGAGGCCACGCAGGGCCTGGTCGACGGCACCCCGGGCGCGGACGACGCGTACTCCGTCACCCTGGAGCGCTGGCTCGACCTCGGCGGCGCGGACCTCGACGAGCGCGCCGACGAGGTGGCGGCCTCCCTCGGCCTGACCGTCGGCCTCGACCAGCCGATGACGGCGCTCTCCGGCGGCCAAGCTGCCCGCGCGGGCCTGGCCTCCCTCCTTCTCTCCCGGTACGACGTCTTCCTCCTCGACGAGCCGACCAACGACCTCGACCTGGACGGCCTCGAGCGCCTGGAGCGGTTCGTCGCGGGTCTGCGTGCCGGCACCGTGGTCATCAGCCACGACCGTGAGTTCCTCACCCGCACCGTCACCAAGGTCCTCGAACTGGATCTCGCGCAGCAGCAGATCACCCTGTACGGCGGCGGGTACGAGGCGTACCTCGAAGAGCGCGAGACGGCCCGCAGGCACGTCCGTGAGGATTTCGACGAGTACGCGGACAAGAAGTCCGCCCTGGAGGGCCGCGCCCAGATGCAGCGCGGCTGGATGGACAAGGGTGTCAAGAACGCCCGCCGCAAGGCGACGGACAACGACAAGGCCGGCCGTAAATTCCGCAGCGAGGCGAGCGAGAAGCAGGCCTCCAAGGCCCGCCAGACGCAGCGCATGATCGAACGCCTCGATGTCGTCGAAGAGCCCCGCAAGGAGTGGGAGCTCCGTATGGAGATCGCGGCGGCGCCCCGCTCGGGCGCGGTCGTGGCCACCCTGCGCGACGCGACGGTCCAACGGGGCGACTTCGCCTTCGGCCCGGTCCACCTGCAGATCGACTGGGCGGACCGGGTGGCGATCACCGGGGCCAACGGGGCGGGCAAGTCGACGCTGCTCGGCGCGCTCCTGGGCCGTATCCCGCTGAACACCGGCCACGCCGCGCTCGGTCCGGGTGTCGTGGTCGGCGAGGTCGACCAGGCCCGCGGCCTTTTCTACGGTACGGAGACGCTGCTGGCCGCGTTCTGCGCGGCGGTCCCGGACACGGAGCCGGCGGAAGTCCGCACGCTGCTGGCCAAGTTCGGCCTCAGGGCGGAGCACGTACTGCGCCCCGCGACGACACTCTCCCCGGGCGAGCGCACCCGCGCGGCCCTGGCGCTCCTCCAGGGCAGGGGCGTGAACCTCCTGGTCCTGGACGAGCCGACCAACCACCTGGACCTCGTGGCGATCGAGCAGCTGGAATCAGCACTCGACTCCTACGAGGGCACGCTGCTGCTGGTCACGCACGACCGCCGCATGCTGGACGCGGTGCACACAACGCGCCGCATCGAGGTAGCAGACGGCAAACTCACCGAGGGCTGATCAAGCGCGTCCGACCGGCATTTTTCGAGCCCACCCTGGGGT
>NZ_JAFLRJ010000453.1 GCF_017315755.1 Streptomyces beijiangensis | reverse complement strand
TCCGAACTTCGCCAGGCGCAGCGGCATGAGGGATTCGACGGGGGCTTTGCGGCGCCAGGCGCGGCCGTAGCGGGCCTGGAGGCGGGCCTGGTAGATCAGACGGTCCTGTTCCAGGCGGATGACCTGGTCGTAGCGGCGCAGTTCCCACAGCTTCATCCGCCGCCAGAGGCGGAAGGTGGGGATGGGGGAGAGCAGCCAGCGGGTGAGGCGCACGCCCTCCATGTGCTTGTCCGCGGTGATGTCCGCGATCCGGCCCACCGCGTGTCTGGCCGCCTCGACGGAGATCACGAAGAGGATCGGGATGACGGCGTGCATCGCGGTGCCGAGCGGGTCGGGCCAGGCGGCCGCGCCGTTGAAGGCGATCGTGGCCGCGGTCAGCAGCCAGGCGGCCTGGCGCAGCAGCGGGAAGGGGATCCGGATCCACGTCAGGAGCAGGTCCAGGGCGAGGAGTACGCAGATGCCCGCATCGATACCGATGGGGAAGACCAGGGAGAAGTTCCCGAAGCCCTTCTCCTCGGCGAGCTTGCGCACCGCCGCGTAACTGCCTGCGAATCCGATCCCGGCGATTATCACCGCACCGGCGACGACAACACCGATCAGTAGTCGGTGTGTACGTGTCAGCTGCATCGCGGCCATGTACCGCAGTCCCTCCCCGAGCATTGGACATCTGGCGGGCACAGCCTGGCACACGCGTGCGGGTGCTGGTGCGCGGGGACGGCCGGAGCCCGGTCTCCGGGGGAGAACCGGGCTCCGTAAAACGGCGTGTATGGGGGCTTGTTGGGCCCAATTCGCTTACATGTTCGTTTACTGGTGCGTCTGGCCGGATGTCTACTTGTTCGCTGTGGCGACCGCGGCGACGGCCTCCTTGGCGGCCGTCTGGGCGCCCTTGGTGACATCGGCCACCGACGGCGACTTGGCGCCCTCGTAGCCCGCGCCGTTGTAGTCGACCGTGAGGACGACGTTCTCGGTACGGACCACGACCGTCGCGTACGTGAAGTCCGCGTCCGTCTTGCGCAGGGTGTAGGTGACCGTGGTCGCCTGGTTGCCGATGCCCGTCGTGGCCGCCGACTTGACGCTCTTCGCGCCCGCCGTCGCCTGCGCCTTGGCGACTTCCTTGGCGTACTGCTCGGTGGCGCGCTTAGCGCCGCTGCCGAGGGTCGCGTCGGAGACGTACCGCTGGTAGGAGACGCCCAGCCAGCGGTAGTCGGAACCCTTGGTGCCGTTGCTCTTCAGGCCGTTCCAGTTGCAGCCGCTGCGGATGGAGATGTCACTCGACTTGTCCGCCGTGCCGGCCTTGGACTTCACGTTGGGGATCAGGTCCTCGACCGTCTTCGCCGAGATCGTCTTGCAGGCGTCCGGCGGCAGCTTGGCGAACGCGGCGACCGCGACCGACGGGGACGCCGAGGCGCTCGCGGAGGGGGTGGCGCTCGACTTCTTGCTGCCTGAGCCGGAATCCGACGAGCAGCCGGCGACGACGAGCATCACCGGGACGGCTGCGCAGGCGAGGAGACGGGTGACGAGGCGGTGTCGCGGGGCTGATCGGTGCATGGTTCCTTCACTGGTCGGACGGTCCGGTGCGCCGCCACCGTATCGGCGGTCGGGCACGTACCGGACTAATCGCTGAACTGCTCGGCGAGTTTGCGGGCCATGGCCTGCGTTCTGTCCTGCAGTTCCTTGCTGTCGGGCACAACGGCCGCCTCGGTGGGCTGCTCGCTGTACTCGACGGTGACGATGACATTGGCGGTACGGAACACCACGGTGATGGTGCGTGCCTTCCCGGTGGCGCCGGCCCTGGCGAGCAGGTCGTCCAGGAACGCGGCGTTGCCGAGGCCGCCGAGGGTACGGGGCTGGAGGTCGTCGGTGTCGCCTGCCGCCGGTCCTGAGGGGGGCGGGGAGGTGGCCGCGGTGGAGCCGGTGACGGGCGCCGTGGGGGTCGGCGTGGCGGTGGGACTCGGCGTCGTGCTCAGGGCCGGGGGGAGATCCGCGGCGGACTCCTTCTCCCCGTACACCTGCTTGGCGCGGTCCTCGTCGCTCACCGAGGTGTCGTAACTGACGACCCGCTCGAAGTCGACGGAGAGCTGGTGCGAGGCGTCGGCCGCGTCGGCCTTCCAGTGGCAGCCGACGCGCCGGTCGGTGTCGTATGTCACCACCGCGCTGCCCGCGTACACCTTCTCCTGCTGGTCCTTGGGGAGCTTCGCCACACCGGGGAACATCCGCTTGAGCGCGCCCCGGTCGGCAGCCCCGCAGGCCTCGGGGAGGGTGCGGTACTTGCCGGGGGCGGCGGCAGGGAGGGTCCCGCCGGGCTTGGAGTCGGTCGCGGAACTGTTGGTTCCGGAGCTGCCTGAGCAGCCTGCGACCAGCGCTGAGAGCAGCGCCGCGGCGGGTACGAACGCCCTTCGCTGCACGGTCAGAGGCTCCCTTCGGGACAAAAAACGGTTACCGCCGGATGGTGGTCCCCGGACACAATGTCTATCGCACGCACTGGTGTGCTTGCCGGTCCGCTGTCGCTTTCGCGGGCCTTGGCGTCAGATTTGCGTTCTGTGATCTTCACGGGGGAATTGGGGAGTTATGTCGTATGTAGAGATTCCGGGGACGGAGGTTCCGGTCCGGATGTGGGCCGATCCGGCATCGGTCGACGCGGGTGCGATGCAGCAGCTCCGCAATGTCGCCACGCTGCCCTGGGTCAAGGGACTGGCCGTCATGCCGGATGTCCACTACGGCAGGGGCGCGACGGTCGGTTCGGTGATCGCGATGCACGGCGCGGTCTGCCCGGCGGCGGTCGGGGTCGACATCGGCTGCGGGATGTCGGCGGTGAGGACGTCACTCACAGCGAACGATCTGCCGGGTGATCTGTCGCGGCTGCGGTCCAAGATCGAACAGGCGATTCCGGTCGGGCGGGGGATGCATGGCGACCCGGTCGACCCGGGGCGGATGCACGGGTTCGCTG
>NZ_JAFLRJ010000452.1 GCF_017315755.1 Streptomyces beijiangensis | reverse complement strand
ATAGCGGACCGGGGCCCCCGGGGGCCCCGGTCCGCTATCGGGCCACCGTCAGTGACGTCTGGTAGGAGTCGCTGAACGGATCGTCGTCCGACCCGTTGTCGTTCGCGACCGCCCAGATGATGAAGCCGAGGAACGCCGAGCTGACCACGATCCCGATGCTCCCCAGGATGATCCCGGCCAGCGCCATACCGCCGTTGCTCGCCTCCCCCCGGTTGGCCCGCTTCCGCCCCAGGATCCCGAAGATCAGCGCGAGGACGCCCAGGACGATCCCGATGCCCCACGCGCAGAAGATCACCACGGAGAGGATGCCGAGCACCATCCCGGCGATCCCGAACCCGTTCGTCGGCGCCTGCTGCATCGTGTTCCAGCCGCCCTGGCCGCCGTATCCCGGGTATCCGGGATAGCCGCCGGGCGCCTGCGGCGCGCTCGGGTACGACGGGTACCCGTACCCGGGAGGCGCTCCCTGGCCGGGCCCGTACGGACCCGTCGGCGGAGGCGGCACGGCACCGGGATACGGCTGGTGCTGCGGCGGCCCCGGCTGCCGGCCCTGCCCGGGCCCCTGTCCCGGCCCCGGAGCCTGCGGCGGCGCCCCGGCCTCGGACCCCGGCATCGCCGACACCGTCGGCTGATCGTGCACCGGGTTCCCCGAAGGCACCTGCGGCTTCTCGAGCGGAACCTTCCGCTCCGGAGGAGCCCAAGGGTCCCTTGGCGGATCCTGATCCCCCGGTGGCTGCTGCGCGTTGTCTGACATGGGCCTCCCCCATCCTCGGTTCGACATGCTAGGTCCTGCGGTCGCAGGCCTGGCCCCCGCCTACGATGATCCCCGAACACCTTTCCCCAAGCTCTCAACTGCGTTCGAGCAGGGGAGACCCCATTCCACCGCATCCCGGAGGCCCCGATGACCGACCTCGACCTGCACCCTTTCGTCGCAGGCCTGCCCAAGGCAGAGCTGCACGTGCACCACGTCGGATCGGCCTCCCCCCGCATCGTCGCCGAGCTGGCCGCGCGCCACCCCGACTCGAAGGTCCCCAGCGACCCCGAGGCGCTCGCCGACTACTTCACGTTCACCGACTTCGCGCACTTCATCCAGGTCTATCTCTCCGTCGTGGACCTGGTCCGCACCCCCGAGGACGTCCGGCTGCTGACGTACGAGGTCGCCCGTGACATGGCCCGCCAGAACATCCGGTACGCGGAGCTCACGATCACCCCGTACTCCTCGACCAGCCGCGGCATCCCCGAGGACGCCTTCATGGAGGCGATCGAGGACGCCCGCAAGGCGGCCGAGGCCGAACTGGGCGTGATCCTCCGCTGGTGCTTCGACATCCCCGGCGAGGCCGGTCTGCCGTCCGCCGAGGAGACCGCCCGCCTCGCGGTCGACCTGCGCCCCGAGGGCCTGGTCTCCTTCGGGCTCGGCGGCCCCGAGATCGGCGTACCGCGCCCGCAGTTCAAGCCGTACTTCGACCGGGCGATCGCCGCCGGACTCCACTCCGTGCCGCACGCCGGCGAGGCGACGGGCCCCGAGACGATCTGGGACGCCCTCAACCACCTCGGCGCCGAGCGCATCGGACACGGCACCAGCGCCGTCCAGGACCCCGAGCTCCTCGCGTACCTCGCGGAGCACCGCATCGCGCTGGAGGTCTGCCCGACCTCCAACATCGCCACCCGCGTGGTCGCCTCGCTCGACGAGCACCCTCTCCAGCAGATGGTCGACGCCGGGGTCCTCGTCACGATCAACAGCGACGACCCGCCCATGTTCGGCACCGACCTCAACAACGAGTACCTGGTCGCCGCCCGCCTCCTCGGCCTCGACGAGCAGGGCCTCGCCGCCCTCGCCAAGAACGCCGTCGAGGCGTCCTTCCTCGACGAGGCGGGCAAGGCGAAGCTGGCCGCGGAGATCGACACGTACACCGCGAACTGGCTCGCACAGCAGGCGAAGTAAGGCATACCAGCACAATGGGGTCCATGCGCACCGTCACTGCCGTAGGCCACCGCGGAGACCCCTACCGCGTCCGCGAGAACACCCTCCCCTCCC
>NZ_JAFLRJ010000451.1 GCF_017315755.1 Streptomyces beijiangensis | reverse complement strand
CGCCACGACCCCGGCCCCCGCCCGAGCGCCGCTGAGCATGTCGTACGAGGTGTCACCGACCACCGCGATCTCCTGGACACCGTCGGCGGCCCCCGACCGCAGAAAGGCGGCGAGCACCATGTCCGGGTACGGCCGGCCGCGGCCACCCGCGTCGGCCGGGCAGAGCGTGAAGTCCGCCAGCCCCTCCCACCCGAGCGCCGCCAGGATCGCGTCCTGGGTGACCCGGGCGAACCCGGTGCTCAGGACGACGCTCCGCCCTTCCCCCCGCAGCCGCTCGATCGCTTCCCTGGCGCCGGGTATCGGCACGATGAGGCCCGCGGCGACGCGCTCCCCGTACGCCGCTTCGAAGGCCGCGTTGGCCGTCTGCGCGAGACCTTCGTCGCCCCCGAACAGGTGCCGGAACACGGAGATCTTCGACTCGCCCATGGTGGCGCGCACGTACCCGATCATCGACTCCGGGTCCGCGCCCATCTGCCATGCCGCCGCCGAGAACGCCTGCTCGACGAGCCCGCCGTCGGCCACCGTCGTACCGGCCATGTCGAGCACGACCAGGTTGAACTTCTTCTTGCTCACACTCATCAACTTCCTTACCAGCCCAGCTCGTTGGCGGTGGTCTCACCGATGGCCGGCGAGCAGGTCATGCCGCGCCCGCCGGGCCCGGTCACCAGCCACACACCGTCGCGCACCTGCTCGCGGTGAACAACACGCGTCGTGTCGGTGCACTGCGCGTACACCCCGGCCCAGCGGTGCCTGATCTTCGGCAGCGGCCGTCCGAGGAAGCTTTCGGCGACTCGCGCCACATGCTCGTACGGCTCTTCCCGCACATCGAACCCGAAGGGGTGCTCGTACTCATGGGTGTCGCCGATGGTCAGTCCGCCGTCCTTGCGCTGCACCATCAGCAGTTGCATCTTGTGCTCGGCGGCGACCGGGTCCTGGGCCTGCCCGGCGTTGAGCGCGTCGAGCGCCTCGCTCGCATAGGCGGGGTAGTAACGGAACGAGTCCGCGTCGGCGACCGACGTGGTCAGCGTCTCCCCCAGCGGCTCGGTCTGCATCATCTGCAGCCGGACCCGCCGCACCGGCAGCTCGGGGGCGAGCTCGCGCACCAGACCGCCGAGCCAGGCGCCGGTGCAGAACACCACGGCGTTCCCGGTGTGAACCTCACCGAGGTCGTCGCGCACGGCGTTTTCACCGATCACCTCACGGACCTCACGCCCGCCGATGTAGGTGTACCGCCCCGACGCCAACAGCGCTTTCTTCAGCTCAAGTTGGGCGACGCGCGGCTCCACTGCCGCATCGCGCTCGCAGTACAGGGCGGCCTCGAAGTCACCCTTCAGCGCGGGGTTGATCTCCCGTGCCTCGGCGGCGCTCACCACCCGGTAGCCGCGCGCCTCCGCGTCGCCGCGCTTCAACGCGGCCTCGGCGACGGCCAGTTCGAGTTCCCCCCGTACCGGCGTCAGGGACCCGTTGGCGCGGAAGCCGAGACCGGGCACCCGCTCCCCGATCTCCTCCCAGAGCACCCGGGCCCGCAGCGCGGTCTCCAGCTCCTCGCCGCCCGCGCGGCCGCTGACCCAGATCTGTCCGAAGTTACGGAGTGATGCGCCGCGTGCCTCGCTCTCGCGCTCGATCTGTACGACCTCGTGGCCGCGTTCCACTGCGTGCCAGGCGTGCATGGTTCCCACGACGCCGGCTCCAACGACTATGACTCTCACGACGGCTACGCTCCTTGGGAGGAGTGACCCGCTGCCGACCTCTCGGCAACGGCACGGTGAACAGCCTCCCAAGGCTGGCCTAGACCCGTTACGTCTCTGTTATCGACGCGAGTCGGGCCGTGTTCAGCGGAGGTCCGCGCCGAGCCGCGTCGTGAAGCTGAAGCGGTCGCCCCGGAAGAGCGTGCGCACCCGCTCCAGCGGCCGTCCGCCGGTGTCCCGCGAGAGCCGGTGGATCAGCAGCATGGGCAGCGCGGGCGGCGTACCGATGAGCAGGGCCTCGCGCGGAGTGGCCAGTACGGTCTCGATCCGCTCGTCCGCGTCCCCGAAGACGATCCCGAGCCGCTCGCGCAGATACGAGTAGAAGGAGGAGTCGGGCTCGAAGTCCACATCGAGCCGAGGCGCTCGCGCCACCGCGATGTACGTGCTCTCCAGGCCGACCCGCTCGTCGTCGGCGAGCAGCACCCGCTCCAGGTGCCAGACCTCCTCGTCCCGTGCGAACCCCATCTCGGCGGCGAGCGCCTTCGGGCACGGGAAGCGGTCGAGGGAGATCAGATGCCGTCCCGGCCGCCGTCCCTGCCGCCGTACGCCTTCGGTATAGCTCGCCAGCGACAGCGGCTGCTCCAGCTTGGGGCCGGCCACCACCGTGCCGCGCCCCTGCCGCCGCAGCCGTCCCTCCAGCAGCAGTTCGCGCAGCGCCTGGCGCACCGTCTCGCGCGAGACCTCGTACCGCAGGGCGAGATCGCGTTCGGTGGGCAGCAGTCCGCCCTCGCCCAACTCGCCGATCAGCAGCGCGATATGGGCCTTGACGGCGTAGTACTTGGGAATGCGGCCGTGCTCCGGGATGCCGGAGCGTACGGGTGCGCCAGGTGCCTGGTCATTCGGGTAGTCCACGCCGGGATGTTCTCATCCGAAGCTGAACGGATCCCCACCCACCGGTGCCCGCGCCGCGGTTACGGCTGCCGGCGCAGTCGCCGGGCACTCGCCACGAGGACTCCGCCGCCGAGGAACAGCGAACCGGCGGCAGTCCCGAGACCGGGCAGGGAGCCGGGGCCCGTCTCCGCGAGTTCGGCGCTTCCGACGCCGGGACCGACACCGGGACCGACACCGGGCGTGACACCGGGCGTGACACCGGTGGTGGCGTCGGCGGGGGCGACGATGCTGAAACGGTAGTCGTTCGACTCGCCGACCCAGTCGCCGTCGTCGCCCCTGCGCTGCACGACGGCGGCGCTGGCGAGGACCTCGGTGGAGGCGGCGTCGCGGGTGAGGCCGAGCCGTACTTTCACGGTGAGCGTTTTGCCCGCCCCGACCGTGAAGCCGGGGAAGCCGTCGTCGAAGACGCCGATGAGCTCGTCCTCGTCGGTGACCTCGAAGGAGACGGGGCGCCAGCGGCCGGTGTCCGCGTCGTAGAACTCCATGCGGATCTGACCGGGCTTCAGGGCGCGGTTCCGGTCGGTGAGGACGACCACCGGATGGATGGCGCGACAGGTGTCCTTGGCGCTGTTCGCCATGTCGAGGGACCAGGAAGCGGGTGCGCCGCCGGCGCTGTACGTGGTGGGCCCGCCGTAGAGCGTGGTCCCGAGCGGGAATCCGGCGCCGGCCGCGCAGACCTGCCGGTACGGCGGCCCGGCTTCGGCCGCCGCCGCCGCGGACACGGAGCCGACGGCTACGGGGACCAGCGCGGCCGCGGCCGTCGCGGCGGCAATCGAATTGCGCAGTCGCATGGGCAACGCTCGCTCCCGGGTGGACGCGTCCCACCAGGTGGCCACCCGGTGATGTCCGGCGACACTCCCATGCGCGCGCGCCCGGCCCGGAACGCCACGACCTCGTACGGCCGAACAGCCCGTCGATCCCGCTCGGTCAGGCCATTTTCGGTCCGTTGTGATTGGGACCGCCGCGGGCCGGCGCGGTTCCGCGCCCGAAGACGGGCGCGAGCACGAGCTGCGCGGCGCCTTCGGCGACCGCTCCCCGCCCGCCGTCAGCGGCGACGACGGGGACGGCGGGCGCGCCGCCCTGCCTGCGGGCCCGTTCCTCCAGCACGGCGCCGACCCCGCGTACGAAGAGATCCCGGTGGGCATCGACGGTCCGCCCGCCGAGGAGCACCCGGTCGATGTCGAGCAGCCCGACGAGGTTGGCGGCCCCGGCCCCCAGAAACCGTGCCGCGGCGGCCGGGTCGCCCCGCTCGACCGCGCCCAGACAGAGCGCCTCGATGCAGCCGCGCCCACCGCAGCCGCACGGGGGTCCGCCGAGCAGGATCGTCTGGTGGCCGAATTCACCGGCCCCGGTGCGGGCGCCCCGGTAGAGCGCGCCGTCGAGGACGAGCCCGGCGCCGAGCCCGCTCCCCAGATGCAGATACGCAAAGGAGTCGGAGGCCCCGGGCCCGCGCAGCGCGAGCCCCAGGGCTGCGGCGTTGGTGTCCTTGTCGAGCACCACGTCGCTCCCGAGCCGCCGCGCCAGCACCTCGCGCAAAGGCACCCCGTTCCACTGCGGAAACCCGGTGACGCGATGCAACACCCCGGCCCCATGATCAAGCGGCCCGGGAGCGGCCACCCCAACCCCGATGACCAACCCGGACGGGCAAATCAAGCCCGTCCG
>NZ_JAFLRJ010000450.1 GCF_017315755.1 Streptomyces beijiangensis | reverse complement strand
GTAGGACGCCGCCGAACAATCATTCCGGGAAACCCCCGCACCTTTTGGTGCGGGGGTTTTCTGCGTTCCGGAGTCGTACGGGTTGAAGTGGCGGGGGCGCTCGTCGTGCGTCACCATGCGGGCTAGGGCGGCGACAGGCTCGGAGGGAGTGCGTATGCCGGTCGTGGGACGCATGGCGGCGGTGGTTCTTCTGCTGTTGGCCGGCTGCGTCGGCTTCCCTTCGGGCGTGGCCGGGGCGGCGGACACCGCCGGCAATGGGCTGCCGGTCACCGTGACACTCACCTCCCTCACGCCCTCGGTGCCGGTTGCCGGGGGGACCGTAACGGTCAAGGGGAATGTGAAGAACACCGCCGCCACTGCTGTCACCGGAGTGCAGGTCGGGGTCCGGATGGGGGAGGGCAAGCCTCTTTCCGGGCGTGCGGGGATCGGGGAAGTCGCCGGGCGCGGAAAACCGGTGAGTGCCGACGGGGAAGAGATTTCCGGGCATCTCGATGACGTCGGGGATGTGGCGGCGGGGAAGAGCGCGGATTTCAGTCTCGCTGTTCCCGTGAGTGTGCTGGGGATGAGCAAGGCCGGGGTGTACGAGTTCGCCGTGGATGCGCAGGGGACTGCGGACGGGGCGGATGCGGCGGGCACTGTGGGGATCACCCGTACCTTTCTGCCCTGGTTCCCTACTCCCAGCAGTGCCGAGGCCACCTCGGTGAGTGCGGTGTGGCCGCTTACCGCGACCCCGCACATCAACGCCTGGTCGATGGCCAATGGGGACAGCGGCGAGGCCGTGTTCAGCGACGACTCGCTCGCCGACGATCTGGGCGACAGCGGCCGGCTCGATGCGGCGGTGCGGGCCGCGGACGATCTGCCGGTCACCTGGGTGGTCGACCCCGAACTGCTGGCCGAGGCGAGTGCGATGTCGGACGGATATCGCGTCGCCTCCTCGCCCGATGATTCCGGGCAGCAGGCGGTGCAGGACAACACGGCCGGCAGTGGGCGCAGTGCGGCTTCCTCCTGGCTGAAGCGGTTGAAGAGCGCGGTGAGCGGCGGGGATGTGGTGTCGCTGGCGTACGGGGATCCGGATCTGGCCTCGGTCGCTCATCACGGGTCGGGTGTGGACGGGCTCACGGCGCTGGTGAAGCAGGCGGGGAGCGACGGGGCCGCGCAGGTGGCGAGTGCGCTGGGTGTGACTCCGGAGGCGGAGGTTGCCTGGCCTGCCGACGAGGTGGTCGACACGGGCATCGTGCGGCTCGTGAAGTCGCTGGGCGGCAGCGCGGTGGTGACATCGAGCGCCCAGGTGTCGGGGACTGCGCCGGTGCAGGCCACCAGCGCCGGGACCACCGCCCTCGTCGCCGATTCCACGCTGGGGGATGTGCTGAGTGCCGATTCCGGTCAGGCCGTGATCCAGCAGCGCGTACTCGCGGAGACCCTCGCCGTCACTCTGGCCTCGCCGTCGGACCGGGCGGGGTTGTTCGTGGTGCCGCCCCGGCAGGTGTCGGCGGACGCGGTGAAGGCGCTCGGTGCCGCGTTGGGGGCGGCCCAGGACGCGGGCTGGGTCAAGGGCGTGACCTTGGATCAGTTGCGTACGGAAATGCCTGCTCCGGCCGGGCAGGCCACGGTGCCGGCGGTGTCCGCCTATCCCGCCTCCGAGGCCGCCGACGAGATCTCCGCCGCGCAGCTGCAGAGTGTGGTGGATCAGAAGGGGCGGCTGACTACGCTGCTGCCTCTGCTCACTGCGCCCGATCGGGTGGAGCAGCAGACGCGGGCGGCGATGGCGTCCGGGCTCTCGACCGCCTGGCGCGCCGATCAGACGAAGGGTGACGCGTACCGGGAGGGGCTGGCCGACTCGATCACCGCCTCGCTCGGCGCGGTGCATCTGGTGCAGAAGTCGAAGGTCACGCTGTCGGGGGACAGCGGGAAGCTCCAGGTCTCCGTCGACAACGGGCTGCAGCAGAAGGCGCAGGGGCTGGTGCTGGGGCTGACCGCGCAGGCGCCGATGCTGGAGATCGGGGATGTGCCCGATCTGTCGCTGACGGCTGCGGCGGTGAGCACCGTGTCGGTGCCGGTCGCCGCGCGCAGCAACGGTCAGGCGCAGGTGACGGCGCAGCTGTACCGGAGCGACACCGGGGAGGCCTGGGGAGATCCGGTCACCTTCACCGTGGAGGTGACCTCCATCCAGACCGGCGCCCTGTGGGTGGTCGGGGGCGGTCTGGTGCTGATGCTCATCGCCGTGGCGCGCATCGCCTGGGTACGGCGGCGCAAGGCGACCCGCGGATTCGGGGCTACACCGCGACGACGGTGACGCCCGCTTCCTCGAAGCGTGCCGCGGTCTCGGGGTCGATGCCGGTGTCGGTGACGAGGATGTCGACCTGGTCCGTGGTGCAGATACGGGCGAAGGCCCGCTGGCCGAGCTTGGTGGAGTCGGCGGCGACGACGACGCGCTCCGCGCGCTCGCACAGGAGGCGGTTGATGCCGGCCTCGTCCTCATGGTGGGCGGCCGCGCCGTGCGTGACGTCGAAGCCGTTCACGCCGAGCACCGCGGTGTCCATGGTGATCTGGGAGAGGATTCCGCCGGCGAGCGGGCCGATGAGCTCGTACGACTGGGGGCGGGCCACCCCGCCCGTGACGACGATCTTGAACTGGGGGCGGATCGCGAGCTCGTTGGCGATGTTCAGCGCGTTGGTGACGATGGTCAACGCCGGAGTGCCGGAGGCGAGTTCGGGGCGTACCGCCAGCGCGCGGGCCACTTCCGTGGTGGTCGTACCGCCCGTGAGGCCGACCGCTTCGCCCGGGGTCAGCAGGGAGGCCACCGCCTCGGCGATGCGCTGCTTCTCGGAGGCCCTGCGGGCTGTTTTGTAGCGCAGCGGGAGTTCGTAGCTGACGCCGTGGACGACGGCGCCGCCCCGGGTCCGTACGAGCATCTGCTGCTGCGCGAGCTGGTCGAAGTCGCGCCTGATGGTGGCGGCGGACACGTCCAGTGCGGTCGCTGCTTCCTCTACGTCCAGGCGGCCCTGTTCGACGAGCAGCTCCAGGAGGGCCTTCCAGCGTGCGTCACGTGACATGGAGCGACCTTAGCTCAGAAACGAATGCTTGATTTTGCTCGGAACGGCGCAGTATCGTGCAGAAACAAGCATCGAGCCGAGGGTGGAGTACGGCGTGAGCCATGTCCTGGATGAGTTGAACAGTCAGCCCGAGTGCTGGGAGCGCGCAGCGGCGCTGGCGGCGGAGCATGCGGACGCGCTGCCGGCGGCGGGGGAGCGGGTCGCGGTCGTCGGGTGCGGTACCTCGTTCTTCATGGCGCAGGCCGTCGCCGTGCTGCGCGAGGAGGCGGGGCTCGGGGAGACCGACGCCTTTGCCGCCTCGGAGTTCCCGGACGGACGGACGTACGACCGGGTGATCGCGCTGACCCGGTCGGGCACCACGACCGAGGTCCTGGAGCTGCTGGGGAAGGTACGCGGCAAGACGCGTACGGTCGCGATCACCGGTGACCCCAAGACGCCGATCATGGACGCGGCGGACGACGTCGTCGTCATGGAGTTCGCCGACGAGAAGTCCGTCGTGCAGACGCGGTTCGCCACGACCGCGCTGACCCTGCTGCGGGCCCACTTCGGACTGCACAGCGACACGGTCGTCGCCGATGCGCGGATCGCGCTCGCCGAGCCGCTGCCCGAAGGGCTCGTGGAGTGCACGCAGTTCACCTTCCTCGGGCGCGGCTGGAGCGTGGGGCTCGCGCAGGAGGCCGGGCTGAAGATGCGCGAGGCCTCGCTGTCGTGGACCGAGGCGTACCCGGCGATGGAGTACCGCCACGGACCCATCAGCATCACCACCGCGGGGACCGCCACCTGGATGTTCGGCGAGGCTCCCGAGGGGCTGGCCGAGCAGGTCGGCGCCACCGGCGGGATGTGGGTGGACGGCGGGCTCGACCCGCTCGCCGAGCTCGTACGCGCACAGCGCCTCGCCGTCGCCGTCGCCGCGGCGAAGGGGCTCGACCCCGACCAGCCGCGGCACCTGACGCGCTCCGTCATCCTCGACGAGGGCTGAGCCGATGCCGCTGGTGGGGAGCGGGGGGCTGGTCGCCGATGCGGCGGCCCGCAGTGGGGCCGTCGCCGCGTTCAACGTCATCACGCTGGAACATGTGGAGGCGGTGATCGCGGGGGCCGAGGCCGTCGGGTCGCCTGTCATCCTGCAGATCAGCGAGAACGCGGTGAAGTACCGGCGGGGTCAGGTCGAGCCGCTGGCACGGGCCGCCGCCGAGGCGGCGCGGCTGGCCGGGGTGGACGTCGCGCTGCACCTGGACCATGTGAAGAGCGACGCGCTGCTGCGGCAGGCCGGGTCCGCCGGGTTCAGCTCGGTGATGTACGACGCCGCGCACCTTCCGTACGAGGAGAACCTGGCCGCCACCCGGGCCGCGGCCGACTGGGCGCACGCCCAGGGGCTGTGGATCGAGGCCGAGTTGGGCGAGGTCGGCGGCAAGGACGGGGCCGCGCCGCTGGATGCGCACGCACCCGGGGCGCGTACCTCCCCCGAGGAGGCGCGGACCTTCGTCGCCGAGTCGGGGGTCGACGCACTGGCCGTCGCGGTGGGCAGTTCGCATGCGATGACCTCGCGGACCGCCGTACTCGACCATGAGCTGCTCGGGCGGCTGCGGAGCGCGCTGGATGTGCCGCTCGTGCTGCACGGTTCGTCCGGGGTGCCGGACGGCGAGCTGGCCGCGGCGGTGCGGGGCGGCATCGCGAAGGTCAACATCGGGACGGCGCTGAACATCGCCATGACCGGGGCGATACGCCAGGTGCTCGCCGACCGGCCGGAGGCTGTGGATTCGCGCAAGTACCTCACGGCAGGGCGGCAGGCGATGGCGGAGACCGTCAGTTCGCTGATCGGGGTGCTGGGCGGCGCTGTCGTCCCGGCCTCCCGCTCCGGCGTATAGCGGGCAGCAGGGTGCCGGCCGCCACCGCGGCCGTCACCGTCAGCGCGATCACCGCGTAGTCGGTCGGCGGCAGGTACGGAAGCGTGCCCGCCGCCGTCAGGCCGAAGGCCGTGAGCGGGACCGCAGCCACCACCGTGCCGATGAGCAGACCCGTGGTGGTGATCAGCGCCGTCTCCATCGCGAGCATCCTGGTCACCTGGCGGCGGCCCGCGCCGATCAGGCGCAGCAGGGCGAGTTCGCGGCGGCGGCCGATCGTGATCAGCGCGAGGGTGGAGACCACCGCGAGGACCGTGAAACCGCCGATCACGCCCACGCCCATCACCAGCATGTTCTTCTGGTCGGGCTCGGGGGTGGGGCGGCCGCCGGTGCGGCTGCGGCTCGACGAGGCGCAGGACGGGGCCGAGGCGGCGCTCGCCGAACTGCGCCATGTCGTACGGGGAATCCATCCGCCCGTGCTCACCGACCGGGGGCTCGCGGGCGCGGTACGGGCGCTGGCCGCCGATGTGTCCGTACCGGTGGATGTGGAGCTGGCCGGTGTGGAGGACGGGCGGCGGCTGCCCGCGGCCATCGGGGCGGCGGCCTATTTCGTGGTGGCGGAGGCGCTCACGAACATCAGCAAGCACAGTGGCGCGGACCGTGCGCGGGTACGGATCGCCCGGGAGGCGCGCACGCTCCGGGTGATCATCAGCGACGATGGGGTCGGCGGCGCCGACGAGGGCGCCGGCAGCGGACTGGTGGGAATCCGGCGGCGGGTGGCCGCGCTGGACGGCACCACCCGCATCGCCAGCCCCGGCGGGGGGCCGACGGACATCGAAGTGGAGCTGCCGTGCGCGTCGTGATCGCAGAGGACAACGCCCTGTTGAGGGAGGGGCTGATGCTGCTGCTGAGTTCGTCGGGACATGAGGTGGTCGCGGACGCGGCCACGGGTCCCGAGATCCTGCCCGCGCTGCTCGAACACGGCCGGACGCGGCCGTTCTGGACGTACGGCTCCCGCCGTCCTTCCGCGACGAGGGGCTGCGGGCGGCGCTCGCGGCCCGCAAGGAGATGCCCGAGCTGCCGATCCTGGTGCTCTCGCAGTACGTCGAGGAGACGTACGCCGCCGAGCTGCTCGCCCAGGGCGCGCGGGGCATCGGCTATCTGCTGAAGGACCGGGTGGGCAGGGTCGAGCAGTTCCTGGAGGCGCTGGAGCGGGTCGCCGCGGGCGGGACCGCGCTCGACCCGGAGGTCGTCACCCAGCTGCTCAGCCGGAAGTCGGCTGCCCGGCCGCTCCAGAGCCTCACCGCGCGCGAGCGCGAGGTCCTGGAACACATGGCGCAGGGCAAGGCGAACGGCACCATCGCCGCCGAACTCGTCGTCACCGAGCGGGCGGTGTCCAAGCACATCGGCTCGATCTTCGCCAAGCTCGACCTGCCGCCGGACGACGGTTCCGTGCACCGGCGGGTGCTGGCGGTGCTGGCCTATCTGGAGGGCAACGGGGGCTGATCACCTCGGTTCGAGGAGGTCCCAGCGGTTGCCGTACAGATCCTCGAAGACCGCGACCGAGCCGTACGTCTCGTGGCGCGGCTCCTCCAGGAAGCGGACCCCGGCCGCGGACATCCGGGCGTGGTCGGCGGCGAAGTCGCCGGTGTGCAGGAAGAAGCCGACCCGGCCGCCGGTCTGCGCGCCCACGGCGGCGGCCTGGGCGTTGTCCTTGGCGCGGGCGAGCAGGAGGCCGGTGCCGGGGGCGCCGCCGGGCGGGGTGACGACGACCCAGCGGGTGCCGTTGCCGCGGTCGGTGTCCTCGGTCAGCTCGAAGCCGAGGGCGTCGGTGTAGAAGGTGATCGCCTCGTCGTAGTCGCGGACGACGAGGGTGATCAGTGCGATGTGGGACATGGAGCAAGGTTATACGTACTACGTGGGAGGGTGGCGATCGTGATCCCCACTGATCTTCTGGAGCGCGCCCAGGCGCTCGCCGGGGCCGGGCGGCGCCGGATCCTGGGCATCGCAGGGGCACCGGGCGCGGGCAAGTCCACGCTGGCCGAGGGGCTGGTCGAGGCGCTGGGCGGGCTCGCCGTGCTGGTGCCCATGGACGGGTTCCATCTGGCGCAGGCCGAGCTGGAGCGGCTCGGGCGGGCCGGGAGGAAGGGGGCGTCCGACACCTTCGACGCGGGCGGGTACGCGGCGCTCCTGGAGCGGCTGCGTACCGGCGAGGACACGGTGTACGCGCCCGCCTTCGACCGGAGCATCGAGGAACCCGTCGCCGGGTCCATCGCCGTGCCGGCCGGGGTCCCGCTGGTGATCACCGAGGGGAACTACCTGCTGCACTGGGAGCGGGCGCGCGGCCTCCTGGACGAGGTGTGGTTCCTGGAGATCGGCGCTGAGGAGCGGGTGCGGCGGCTCGTCGCGCGCCATGTGCGGTACGGGAAGGATCCCGCGGAGGCCGAGCGGTGGGTGCGTACCTCCGACGAGGCCAACGCCCGGCTCGTCGAGGCGGGCCGGGCGCGGGCCGATCTTGTCGTAGCGGGTCAGTAGGCCACACAGATACGGGACTTGGGGTGCGTGGGCATCTCCAGCTCGTCGACGAAGGCGGCCGCGTAGTCCTCGGCCGAGATGTGGCTGGTGCCGTCGGGGCCGGTGAGCAGCTGGTCGCCGCCCAGGCGGTAGGAGCCGGTGCGGGTGCCCGGCTGGACGAGGGCGGCGGGGGAGATGTACGTCCAGTCCAGATCGTCCACCGTCCGGTAGAGGTCCAGGACGTCGCCGTGCGCCAGGGCCTCCGGCTTCACGGCCTCGGGGAAGCCGGGGGTCGTCACCAGCGGTACGCCCGGGGCGACTTCGAGGCTGCCCGCGCCGCCGACCACGATGAGGCGCGGGACGCCGGAGGCCCGTACTCCCTCGATCAGCGCCTTGTTGGCCGCGACGAAAGGGCCCGACGGCGCCGAACCGTCGCGTGGTGGGGCCAGCGCGGAGGCCACCACGTCGTGCCCTGCGGCCAGTTCGGCGACCCGGTCCGGGTCCGAGGCGTCTGCGGTGACCAGGGTCAGGCCTTCGCTCGTCCCCTCGGGCGACCTGCCGGAGCGGGTGGCTGCCGTCACCGTGTGTCCGCGCCGGACCGCTTCGGCCGTGATGCGGCTGCCCACCATGCCCGTGGCGCCGAAAAGGAGGATCTTCATGGAGGAATCGTCCCCCGGTGGCGCAGCGGTCGCATCCGGGGCGGGCGCCCGGCAGGATTGTGGCCATGGACGCTGCTGACCCCTCCCCCTTCACCGTTGACGACTACCGCGCCCGCATGGACCGCGCCGCACGGAGCGCGGCCGACGCCGGGCTCGCCGGAGTGCTCGTCGCGCCCGGCCCCGACATGGTCTACCTCACCGGATACGCACCCACCGCGACCACCGAACGGCTGACCCTGCTGGTCCTGGCTCCCGGCCAGGACCCGGTCCTCGTCGTGCCGACCCTGGAGGCGCCGGACGCCGAGCACGCCGTCGGGGCGCCCGCGCTCACGCTGCGCGACTGGACCGACGGCAAGGACCCGTACGCCGTCACCGCGCCGCTGCTCGACGTGGACGGGCGCTTCGGGATCAGCGACAACGCGTGGGCGATGCATCTGCTCGGGCTGCAGAAGGAGTTGCCGGGCACCTCGTACGCCTCGCTCACCGAGAGCCTGCCGATGCTGCGCGCGGTCAAGGACTCGCATGAGCTGGCGCGGCTCGCGGCGGCGGGCGCCGCCGCCGATGCCACGTACGAGCAGATCCTCAAGGTGCGCTTCGAGGGGCGCAGGGAGACCGATGTGGCGGGTGATCTCGCCGATCTGCTGCGGCAGTTCGGGCATTCGCAGGTCGACTTCACGGTCGTCGGCTCGGGGCCCAACGGCGCCAATCCGCACCACGAGGCCGGCGAGCGGGTCATCCTGGGCGGCGACATGGTGGTGCTCGACTTCGGCGGGCTCAAGCACGGGTACGGCTCCGACACCTCCCGTACGGTCCACGTCGGCGCGCCCAGCGTCGCCGAACAGCGCGTGCACGATGTCGTACGGGAGGCGCAGGAGGCCGGCTGCGAGGCCGTACGGCCCGGGATCGCCTGCCAGGAGGTGGACAGGGTGGCGCGAGCGATCATCACCGAGGCCGGGTACGGGGAGCAGTTCATCCACCGCACCGGCCACGGGATCGGCGTGACGACGCATGAACCGCCGTACATGATCGAGGGCGAGGAGCAGCCGCTGGTGCCCGGGATGTGCTTCTCCGTGGAGCCCGGGATCTATCTCCCTGGCCGGTTCGGGGTGCGTATCGAGGACATCGTGACGGTCACCGAGGACGGCGGGCGGCGGCTGAACGCCACCGCCCGCGAGATGGCGATCGTGGAATAGCGGCTCACGGACCGAGCAGTACGCACGATTCCGGGCCCAGCCTCAACAGACCGTCCGCTCCCGGGTGTTCGACCGCCTCCCAGGCGGCGAGCACCCGGCCGGGGCCGCCGCCCAGCGGGATCTCGACCGGTTCCTTGGAGAGGTTCACCGCGGTGCGCAGATCGCCCCGGCGGAAGACCAGCCAGCGGGCCTCCTCGTCGTACGCCACCCGGATCGCGGCCAGGTCCGGGTCTGACAGGTCGGGCTGGTCGCGGCGCAGGGCGAGGAGCGCGCGGTGCCAGGCGAGCAGGCGGGCGTGCGGCTCCTCCGCGGGCTCGGCCCAGTTCAGGCAGGAGCGGTCGCGGGTGGCCGGGTCCTGCGGGTCGGGAAAGTTGTCGATTTGCCCCTTCCGGGGCGTGGCCTCCTCCGCCCAGCCGTGCGCCGCGAACTCCCGCCGCCTGCCCCGCCGTACGGCCTCCGCCAGTTCCGGGTCGGTGTGGTCGGTGAAGAACTGCCAGGGCGTGGACGCACCCCACTCCTCGCCCATGAACAGCATCGGGGTGAAGGGTCCGGTCAGCACCAGGGCCGCCGCGCAGGCCAGCAGGCCGGGTGGGAGCGTGGCGGAGAGCCGGTCGCCGGTGGCGCGGTTGCCGACCTGGTCGTGGGTCTGCGCGTAGCCGAGGAAGCGGTGGGCGGGGGTGGTGGTG
>NZ_JAFLRJ010000449.1 GCF_017315755.1 Streptomyces beijiangensis | reverse complement strand
CCGCTGCGGATGGCATCCGCAGCGGAGATGTAGAACAGCCCAGTGAGGATGTGAGCGGCTGGCTCCGCGCACGGAGACGATTCGGCAGCAGTCGCTACGTGGCAGAGAGCGGCAAACACAGCGCGCATCTCGATTTGTTCGTTGCGGTACGGATCGTCCGGGACCATCTGCATGTAGGCATCCTGCGTTGTGCTGACCGTCGCCCATAGTGCTTCGAGACGTGCACCTCGCAGACCTGTCTTCTCTGCTCTGTCGGCACGCTCGTACGCCCGTTGGTAGGCCTGGATGGCACGGTCCCATTCGGGGTCGGGGGGCCCTGGTAGCGCGTCCGGACGAGGCGTGGGATGTGAGTCCGACAGCGGCAAGGGGAACCAGCCCTCGCGAGGAACGAACCGGAACCAGACCTTGATCTTCTCGACCGTGCTCGCCATGACGGGCATCATGCGTCGCCCGGGAACAGCACTTCCCACCGGGGCAGAGCTGGTAGATCAACGTTCGTCTGTCATCGGCCAAGCTCCACGGGACAAAATCAGTTGAAGCCGCCCTCAACCGGCGCCGTATCGTGGGCGAGAAAGGCCGTACGGGCGTTCGGGGGTTGGGTGCGGATCGAAGATCATGTCGCTTGGGAACGGGGCTTCCCGGTGAAGTACCTGCTGGTCCAACAGGACGACGAGGACCAGGAAGAGTTCTGGGGGCGGTGCGCGGGTGTCGAGGGCATGTTCGTGGACAAGGCGCCGCCACCGCGCGAGGTCCTGACACTGCGAGGATGCGCCCCCGAGGGACTGCTGCGCGATGCACTGATGCCGAACGGGGAGTCGACCGCCCTGCTGAGCGACGTATGCATCGAGGTCTGGGACGACGAGCAGCCGTTGCAGTGGTGGTCATTGCTCGACTGCGTCGTCATCACTCATCAACCGAACCGTGACGATCCTGCCCTGGTGGACATCGTAGTCGGAGCAGGCGTCGAAGAAGAGCACGCCTGGACGCACACCCTGCCGACGACACCGCAGTTCAAGCTGTTCGCGGGGGCCACCAGGTCGCTCGGCCCGGTCGGCCACTGCCTGGCCGTGGACGGACTGTTCGTGACGCGAGGTACCCCGGCACCCACGCCACTGAGACTCGTCGGCTGCGAGCCCGCCGAACCCCTGCTCGCCGTCCTGCGCCGGCCGCGCAAGTGGGACCGGGACTGGGTGGGGCTGTGGGCCCTGGACCGCACCGGCGGGGTGATCTACCGCCACAACGTGCACGTGCACATCGAGACCGCCCGGCCGTCGGTACTGGGCGGCAGCCTCCTCGATATCAAGTTCACCGACGGCGGGGACGACCGGCCTCCCCTATTGGCTCGCCCTATTTGGGAGACCTGGTACAGAGGTGTCCCGGACACTCGTAATCAGTGGGCGTCACTTTCCGCCGAGGGCAGGTCCGAGTGGCTCGACCTGGCCGCCACCGGCATGAGCGAGCAGGGCCCGGACCGTACGGGTGGCATCCACCACCTCGACGGCACGCACGTCACGGACACGCCTGGCCTGTACTGCGCCATGGCCGAGGCGCTCGCGGGCCCCGGCGGCTATTACGGCCGGGAATGGAACGCCTTCAAGGACTGCCTACACGGCGGCTTCGGTGTGAATGCGCCCTTCACTTTGATCTGGCACGACGCCGATGTCGCTCGCCGGGCGCTGGCGGATGACATCTGGGACATCGAGAGGGGACTCAGTTACTTCGAGGAGATCGTGGAACTCCTCGGATCCTTCGGCGTGACGGTCGTTCTCCAGTGACATGGACAGAAACATCGCAATGACCCGACGGGCACTCGGCGGTGAGCCTGCGCGCGGACAGTTTTCCGGGCGCGGCTCGAGTTGAAGGCAAGTTCGTGGCGGCGTTGCGGAGGTCGCACGTCAGGTGCTCGTGTCGCCCGTTCCAGCCCTGTACTGCATCCCCGGCTGTCAGTGCTACATGGCACTGTGCCGCCATGACGACAACGACAGAGCTAACCCTCTTCGCCGACTACTTCCAGATACACATTTCCGATGCGGACGCAGACGGTGATCTGAGCGATGCATGGACGGACCAGTCCGTTGCCGATCATCTTGCGGTTGCGCGAGACGCACTGGGCATTGGTACGACTGTCAACGTCAACGTGTCCGTCGCTGTCGCCGTCTTGGGGCAGGAACCGAGTGATGACAGTTCGGAATTCGATCACGTCGTTGAGGGCAGCCTCTGCGCGTCGCTCGGTCGCCTGACGGTTCTCGGCTGCACGGATTACGCTCCGGACGCGGCCATCTTCGAGGTCCCACCGGGCTGGAATCGCGTCCGAGTTTCCCGGAGCAATCTGGCGCGGGCAACGGAGGCCGACGCCGACTCTGACGAAAGTCCCGAAACCACCGAGAAGGTCCGTATTCAGGTGTGGCCAGCCTCAGAGCTTCCGGCCAAGGTGGTGAAACGGTGGGTGCAACCCGGAGAAGGGCACGACGCATAGGGCGTCAAGCGCTCGGACAGCACTCCTCGACTGGCCACTGCGTCAGCGCAAGGCGCGCAGCACCCGAGTACGCAGCGCGGCATCGGCGATGGTGTCTGCATTGCGCCAGGCCCGAACGCGCAGATTCGGCAGCGAGACGGCTGCTGGGCGCTGGCTGCGAGCTGCAGGACCGTCTGGGAGACCCGACCAAGATCTTCTCCCAGATTTCTCCCCAAATGATCTCCGGGAACGAGTCAAGGGCCTGATCCACTTATTGGATCAGGCCCCTGACATGGTGTTTAGCTGTCGGGGTGGCGGGCTTGGAACCCACGACCTCTTCGTCCCGAATGGGGTCCGGTCAAGATCGCGACCGGCCTGGATTCGGTTTGTGCAGGTCAGGGCGTTGGCGTGGGTTGGTTTCGCGTTGTCTCGCGGGGGCTTGGGGGAGTGAGTCGGCTCCCAAATGGCTCCCAGGGGACGTCCGCAGACGCTCACGTCCTGTGGCGCCTGCGAGCTGTCACGGCGATCAGGAGAAGCGCGATCACCGCGAGCGCCTGAAGCGACAGTGAGAACCAGGTGGGGTGCCCGAGGGAAAACAGCCGTGGCACAACGACACCCGCTGCTATCACGATCACGACTAGGGGGATGAGCAGCGGATCTCTGCGGCCGCACATCTGCCAGTACGCGGCCCCCGCGCAGAGGAACTCTGTGAGCCCCAGCGCGATCTGTAGGTAGGCCATCGATAAATTCCGTTCTTGTGATCTGGACCCATGGCGCGACGTCCCGGCCCGGGGGGCGAGCCGAGCCGACTCGCCCCCGGGTGCCGGTGATCGGCTAGGGCCTGTCTCCCCGATCAGCATCACGCGGCCGTACCGGCTCGAATTGCGACTGGTTGCGTTACGGGTTACTTTCGATACGCAACCGTAGCGTAGCGAAAGTAGGAGTCGGAGTGGCAAGCGCACCGAGTGACCCGCGGGCCCACGGCACGGACGGGTCGTCCGCGATGGGGCGGCCGCGTGACACCAGTCGCGGGCTGGCCATCCTGGAGGCGACGCTGTCGCTGCTCACTGAGGTGGGCTACGAGCAGCTGTCCATGGAGGCGGTCGCGGCGCGCTCCGGGTCGGCGAAGACGACGATCTACCGCCGTTACCGCGACAAGGCCGCGCTCGTCGCCGCAGCCGTCGAGCACCGCGCCCAGGCCACGCCTCCCGAACCTGCCTCGGACGATCTCCGGGAGAACCTGCTCGGGCTCGTCTCCTGGTTGGCCCGGCAGATCACAGAGCAGGAGATCGGCCTGCTCGGGGCCCTGTTCGCCGGGATGCGCAGCGACGCGCGGCTCGCGGAGGAGATGCGCCACATCCTGCGCCGCGACGAGGCCGCGATGACCGACGAGCCGCTGCGAAAGGCGATCCGGCACGGAGAACAGCTGGCCCCCAGGGCAGCTGAGCTCTTCGCCGAGGTCGCCCCGGCCGTGATCGTGCACCGCATCGTGATTGCGGGCGAGCCATGCGACGAACCGTTCGTCGTCCACCTCGTCGACGACGTCCTCCTGCCGCTCCTGCGCACCCACTGACCCCCTGCCCGCCGCACCCGTCGAACGCGCGCGGCGGCAACGAAAGGAACCCCTCATGATCGTCATCACCGGTGCGACCGGCGCGCTCAACGGCGCCACCGTCGAACACCTCCTCAAGCGCATGCCCCCCGAGAAGATCGGCGTCAGCGTCCGCGACCCTGCCAAGGCCCAGCACTTCGCCGACCGCGGGGTACGCGTACGCCGGGGCTCTTACGAGGACCCGGCCGCGCTGCGGTACTCCTTCGAGGATGCCGAGCAGGTCCTGCTCGTCTCCTCCAACGACCCGCACGCCGACGCCGTCGCCCTTCACCGCGTCGGCATCGACGCCGCCGTCGCAGCAGGCGCCCGCCGCATTCTCTACACCAGCCACCAGGGTGCCGGCGCGGACAGCCCCTTCCATCCGGCCCGCGACCACGCCGCCACCGAGCAGCTCATCGCCGACTCCGGCCTCGCCTGGACCGCGCTGCGCAACGGCTTCTACGCCCACAGCCTGGGCTGGCTGCTGGGCCCCTGGCAGCAGACCGGCACCGTCACCGCCCCGGCCGACGGGCCCGTCTCCTGGACCGACCGCGCCGACGCCGCCGAAGCCGCAGCGGTCATCCTCGCCGGGGACCGTGCCTTCGACGGCCCGGTCACGCTCACCGCCCGCCAGGCCGTGACGTTCGACGACGTCGCCTCCCTGGCCTCGAAGATCACCGGCCGCGACGTCGAGCGCGTCACGCTGGACGACGAGGAGTGGATCGCGGACAAGGTCGCCGCCGGCACCCCGGAAGCCATGGCCCAGATGACGCTCACCACCTTTAAGGCTGCCCGTGAAGGCCGCTTCGCCGGAGTCGACCCGCTGCTCGCCGAACTCCTCGGCCGCGAACCCCGGACCGTCGCCGACCAGCTTGCAGCGGACATCGACCCGGCCTGAACGAAGGAGCTGACGGCGTGCTCAGCAGGGGGGATCTCACCGATAACGAATGGACAGTGCTGAAGCCGCTGCTCCCCACAAGCAACGGCCGCTGCGGCCGATGGAGGGATCACCGGCAGGTGATCAACGGGATCATCCACCGGCTGGGCACCGGTTGCCAATGGCGTCAGTTGCCCGCCCGCTTCGGCCCGTGGCAGACCATCCACAAGCGCCACATGCTGTGGTCCGCCGACGGCACCTGGGAACGACTGCTCCAGCACGCCCAGGCCGTCGCCGACGCCGGAGGCGGCATCGACTGGAACATCAAAATCGACTCCACCTCCATCCGCGCCCACCAGCACACTGCCGGAGCCCCGACCAAGCCGCCGGCGCGAGCGTCAAAAAGGGGCACGCACAGACCGGCTCAATGCACGAAGCACTCGGGCGTTCGCGCGGCGGGTTCACTACCAAGATCCACCTGAGTGCAGACGGCAAGTGCCGGCCTCTCTCACTGCTCATCACGCCCGGACAGCGGGCGGACTGCACCCAATTCGAGGCCGTCATGGACAAGATCCGTGTTCCCCGCCTCGACCTGGGCCGGCCCCGGAGACTGCCGGACAGTGTCAGCGCCGACAGGGCATACAGCAACAGCCCGATCCGCACCTACCTCCGACGCCGCGGCATCCGGCACACCATCCCGGAGAAGTCCGATACCAAGTCCGCCCGATTACGGCGGGGTTCGCACGGCGGCCGACCACCCGGATTCGATGCAACCAGGTACAAGGCCCGGAACACCGTCGAGCGAGCGATCAACAAGATCAAACAGTTCAGAGGTGTCGCCACTCGCTACGACAAGCGCGGATACATCTACCTCGGCACGGTCACCGCCACCGCCCTCCTCATCTGGCTACGCTCATGATCGAGGAGACAGGCCCTAGTTGTAGTACTCGAAGTAGTCCCAGGGTCCGGTCTTGGTGAAGTAGCCGAAGAAGTCGACCCAGTACTTGATTCTGGGCTGTTCTGCGTACAGGTCCATGTGCCCCTTCTTCGTCTGCCACTTTCCACTGTGCCAACGTCCGTAGCGCGTGTAGCGGTAGCGCCACCAGGCACCGTCGACGTAGATCCCGACCATGAACATTCCCTGGAGGGTCTGGAGGAAGTTCCTGAGACGGGCGGGCATGGTGCTGTAGTCGGAGGCGTGCCACTTCGTCGTGTACGTGTGTCTCCCCTCCGAGGTCCACCGAGTGTCGCGGTGGCGGTTGCACTGGCTTCCCGTCCGACCGCCGCCGCAGACGATCATCGTGCCGTTCAGGTCGGTGTTGGTGACCGGGTTGGCGCCTGCGTAGTCGTAGGCATTGGCACTGCCGCCGGCGATGCGGTCGACGGAGAGGAAACGGCCAGCTGTGGGGTCGTAGAGCCGTATGCCCATGAGGGTGGCGCCGGTGACCGTTTCGGACGAGCGTTGTTTGCTGCCGAGCCAGCCGCGCTGGGTCGAAGTCTGGCTCGCATGGCGGCCGTTGTCACGGCGGTCATCGCCCTCCCCGACAGAGTCGCTCAATGTCCCACCCGCTGCGGGGGTCAGCGGCGTGCGCCCTCAGATGTGGTCCGCGATGTCGTTCGCCGCCACGTAACCGAATGTCATCGCCGGTCCGATCGTCGACCCCGCCCCCGCGTAGCTGTGCCCCATCACCGCCGCGCTCGCATTCCCCGCCGCGTACAAGCCGGGAATCACCGAGCCGTCCGCCCGAAGGGCGCGGGCGCGGGGGTCGGTGCGGATGCCACCCTTCGTACCCAGGTCGCCGGGCACGATTTTGAGGGCGTAGAAGGGGGCCAGCCAGAGTGGGGCCAGGCAGGAGTTGGGGAGGATGGATGGGTCCGTGTAGTAGTGGTCGTACGCGCTGTCGCCGCGGTGGAAGTCGGAGTCCTTGCCGTTCAGCGCCTGGTAGTTGAAGCGGTTGAGGGTGGCGCGGAGGGCGGCTGGCGGGACGCTGATCGAGGCGGCCAGGGCGTCCCAGGTCCATTCCTTGTGGGCAGTGCCCGAGGAGTACCAGGTGTCCGGGAAGGGCAGTGTCGGTGCCAGGTCCTTGAAGAGGTACCGGTCTCGGTAGTGCTGGTCGAAGATCAGCCAGGCCGGGATGTCCAGGGCGGTGCCGTTACGGTCGTACATCGTGTGTACGACATCGCTGTACGGGGCGGCCTCGTTGACGAACCGTGCGCCCGCCTGGTTGATCAGGAGTCCGCCGGGCAGCGTGCGTTCGGCCAAGCAGAAGTAGGGCTGGTCGGGGAGCGGGATTGCCGGACCCCACCATGCGTCGTCCATCAGGGCCAGGGATGCGCCGACGCGAATGCCCGCCTCAATGCCGTCCCCCGTGTTCTCTTTCGCGCCCACCGTCCAGGACGTGCCTATGGGCTGGCGCTGGTACTGCGCTCGCATCGCAGCATTGTGCTCGAAGCCGCCCGAGCCGATCACCACGCCGTGGCGGGCGCGGACCAGGCCGGGCGCGCCGGCTTGGGACACGATGACCCCGGTCACCGTGCCGTTCTCGACCCGAAGGTCCGTGAGCGGGGTGTTCAGCCACACGGGGACCTGCACGGACAACAGACCCGCCCGAAGGCCCGCCGCCAGTGACTGGCCCATGGTCAGGGGCTTCTGGCCGAGTGCGGCCGCCTTCGTGCCGCGCGCCAGGCATTGGGTCGCCACCGCCAGGCCCTTGGCGCTGACGGCCGACAGCGTCAGCCATTTGTAGTCGGCGGAGAACACGACCATGCCCGACGGGACCGTCATGTAGGAGGGGTTCAGGCGGGCCAGTTCCGCGCCCAGGATATTGCCGTCCAGCTGGTCGGGCTCTATCGAGCGGCCGTTCGGCAGGCCGCCGGGGAGCTCGGGGTAGTAGTCGCTGTAGCCCTCCATCCAGCGGAAACGCAGCGGGCTGTTCGCCACCACGAAGGACAGCATCTGGGGGCCGTTGGCGAGGAAGGCCTGCTGGCGGTCCGCCGCCACATCGCTGCCGACCACCGCGGCCAGGTACGTCGCTGCCTTCGCAGGGGTGTCGGGGACACCTGCGGCCTGCAGGACCGCGTTGTTCGGGATCCAGATCCCGGCCCCCGAGCGCGCCGCCGAGCCTCCGAAGGTGGGCGCCTTCTCGATCACCACGACCGACAGGCCCCGCTTGGCCGCCGTCAGCGCCGCCGTCATTCCAGCGGCTCCGGCACCGGCCACCACTACATCGTACTCGCCGAGGGTGGGCGGGTCGGCGGCCTTCGCGACACCACCTCCCAGGTTCAGCGCCAGCCCGGCGCCCGCGGCGGTTCCCAGAACCTGGCGGCGGGACGGGCCTTGCGTCCGAGTGTCTCTCGCGGGATCCGTGGTTGCGGTCATGGCGCACTCCAGCCTGACGACGAGGAAGACGAGCAAGGTGAGGGAGCGAAGCTGATGTGGCGTCAGGAATGTCGCGCGAGGATCTTGTGAAGTAAAGGGAGAACAGGACGCCAAGAGAGGACGTCCGGGCCAGCTGCCGTTCGGTCAGCCCGCACCCAACGCCCGTTCCAGGTTCCAGCGGTGTTCTGCTGGACGCAGGCCAGGGAGACCTCGGGGCCGGGGCGAACACCTCGTCCGGGTCGAGCTTCTGCGCCTGGATCAGGGCGCCGGTACCTGCGTTGAGGATCCGCGCGGGTATCGGCGCCGCGTACGTCACAAAAGGCGACGGAATCACAATTCGCGGTATCGACCCCTTCGCCGATTACCTTCACGGAGCTCAGCACGCGCAGCGCGGCCGGCCGCAGCGCCCACTGTCCGTCCTCGGCGTCCTGGTCCTCGATGACGTCGGAGGCGAACTCCTCGAGGACGGCCTTGCGGTGGCCGGGGGAGTGCTCGCCGCACAACCAGTCGGCCCACACCCGCTCGGGCGGGTGGAAGCGCCGCGGATCGTCCTGCCACAACTGCTCCGCGACGCCGGGGACGCCGGCGGCCATGGCCTCGGCCTCGCTGACCCGGCTGTGGAAGGTAAGGACCTTTCGCAGCCCTTCTTGGGCGGCCGCGGTCAGTACTCCGGTCTGCAGGGCGGCCAGGCGCGCCCCGCGCACCGTGTCCGATCCGGGGCCGGCGTACTGCTGCGCGACGTGGAGCTCGGGGTCAGCGATGTCGACGCACACCACTTGATACGGCGCGACCAGCCCCCTGCTGATGCACTCGGAGAGGCTCAACTTGAACGCGACGGGCCCGAACAGCGGGGAGTCGGGGTCCATGCTCGCGATCAGCCGCGGCTCCCTGCGACCAGCACCCCTGCCTTCGGCGGCTTCCCAGATCCGGGCTGTGGCGGTCATGTACAGCCGCCGGGTCGCCGGGATCTTGGCCTGGTCGTGGACGGCCGCCCACGGCTTCCCCGCATCCCCGCTGGTGCGGTGCGCCTCGTCCACGACCATCAGGTCCCACACCCCCAGCCCTGCGGTGTGCGCGTGCTGGAGGATGCCGAGCCCGACTGCGGCGTACGTCGCGAACACCGTCACCCGCTCCAGCCCCTGCGCCCAGCTCTCCAGTTCCTCGGGGCCGGTCGTGTACGGGATCCCGTCGGACTCCTCCGCGCGCAGCGAGCACACCCCCACCATCGCCCCGCTGCGCCCGCCCTCGCGCCAGGCGGCCGCGGTCTGCAGCAGCAGGTCCAGGGTCGGCACCAGGACCAGCACCCGCCGTGCGGCCAGCTTCTGCGCCGCCCCGACGGCGATCAGGGTCTTGCCCGAGCCGGTCGCGGCGATGACCTGCGTACGCAGCCCCTGGGCCGGCATGAGCCCGCCGGCGGGGGCCTGCAGGGCGCGCATCACGGCGTCAACGGCCTCCACCTGGTGCGGGAACAGCTCCTTCACCGGCATGGGGTACTCCTCGCTCTCTGGCGCGACTGCGTCTGGAAGGTCAGTTGTTGGCGGCGGTTTGGATGCGCCCGCGTCGCCAGGCGCGGTGCGGGCCGCCGCGGGCTCCGGATTTGTAGCCGTCGGGCGGCAGGAGGTGGGGGAGCGCGCCCTGGGCGAGGGCGCTGGTGAAGCTGGCGGCGTTCTTGTACCCGAGCAGGGGAGCTGCCTCGCCCGCGGTGAGGAGATCGTTGGGGCTCTCGTGCGCTTCGGTCGGCGGGGGGGTACGTACGGTGCGGGTCTTGGGCTCGGTGTTGCCTTTCCCCGGACGGGTGGCGGCCCAGTTCGTGATGGTGCTCCGGCGCCACCAGGTCGTGTTCGGCCGGCCGGGCCGGGGTGGGGCGGCGGGGAGCGTGCCGGTGACGTCGGGCTCGGGGAAGTAGCCGGGGCGGTCTTTGAGGTAGGCGTGGATCGTGG
This sequence comes from Streptomyces beijiangensis, assembly GCF_017315755.1. Lineage (GTDB taxonomy): Bacteria > Actinomycetota > Actinomycetes > Streptomycetales > Streptomycetaceae > Streptomyces > Streptomyces beijiangensis. The sequence goes on along the minus strand of NZ_JAFLRJ010000449.1, from coordinate 1,881 downwards.
TGACCCGCTTGTATTTGAGGATCCTGGCCACCTCCGCGGTGGAGAGGAGCTCGTCCGGGTCCTGGCCCTCGCCCAGCAGGCCGTCGCTGCCGGCGGGGTGGGCGGTGCGCTGGGCGAACCAGTCGGCGACCGCGGTGCGTTCCCAGATCTGCTTGCGGCCGTCGAGGTGGTCGACGGCGGGGAATCCGGTGCGCTCGCGGTCGCGGAGCCACTCGCTCAGCCGCGAGCGGGAGGCCCCGAACTCTGCGACGATCTGCGCCGCATCCACGTACGGCGTCGGGACGGGTGGCGGCGCTGCAGTCATCTGGTCCTCCGCGTCGTGGATAAGGGGTCGCGTACGGACCCTGACATGAGATTCGATAATAGAAAATAACTAAGGCGGACGCAACCCTCAACCCACCCCCAGGAGCCGGAGTTGGGGGAGCGGACCCGCCCAGCCCCTGTGCACGCACCACATCGTGCTGACGAGCGGCAGGTGAGTACGCGTGCTCATACGTCGGGCCCCGCCTCACTGGAGAGTGGGTGCTGGGGGTGTGGGAATGAAGAAGACCGCGGAGAACAGACGTCTCACCAGGCGTCGCAGGAAGGGCACTCGGGCTGGCAGTCTGATCCTCGCTCTCGCCCTTCTGGGGCTGACCGCTGCCTGTTCGCACGAGCCACCGGCGAAGGAGCTGCGCGCGCAGGCCACATCCCCTTCCACTCAGTCCCGCCGAACGCTGGAGGAGCAGACGCTCCGCGCCCAGATCGAGCACCTGACCGCGGTCAAGGGACTCGTACACGTCCTCACCCGCTTACAGGACTACTGCGCCCGGCCCTACACCGGCTCAATCTTCGAGAGCAACTCCCCCCGGAACTCCCTCGAGTGCACGATCCGGGCCAGCGTCTACTTCGGCGTCCAAGGCGACATCGCCGATGTCCTCCCACGCATCCGCGCGGCCAACCCCGCAACATGGGGACCGCAGGACGACAAGGGCCACGATGCGCCGTACGCGGCCGGCACGGTGCGCTACGCGGTCCAGTACCAGCACCGTCACGGCAAGTACCCCGACGGCACTCTCATGCCCGGACCAGCGCTCGATGCCGGCAAGCTCCAGATCGACTGGGACCGGCCGAACATGCCGCTGCAGAACCGCGTGCAGGAGCCCGACCCCTGCCCGAGGCTGTTCCCCGACGAGATCTACGAGCGCTGCACGATCGCACCGAAGATCCCGTTGGGCGTGGCGGCGGCACGCAACCAGTACGGCACCGTCTTGGTCTTCACCGCCTCCGTGGACGACTACTTCACCGTGCCCCGCCACCGCTGACGCCTGTTCGTCATCGGACCGGTCGCGATCGGAGTGTGTTAGTCACGGGGGAGTAGCGTCGTCAGCATCGAAGGACAAGGGAGATGACATGCGGATTGTCGATACCGAGGTCTTCTCTTGCGCCGTGTGCGGCGCCCAGTTGTCCACGCTGGTGCGCGAGGTGCATCCGCCGGCGGAGGGCGAGACCTGGACGCCGCTCGACTCTCCCGTGGACCCCTGCCCGCCCCGGATGGTGGCAGGCACCTTCGCCCGTGATCCGCAGCCGGGACGCATCACCTGGGGCGCACCCCCCAAGGGCTTCGGAATGTCCCGGGCAGGGCACGGGCCAGGGGTGGACCTGCTGTTGAGCCCAGGCGACCTGGTCGGTACCACGAAGATCCTGAGCCGCTGGGGCGGCTGCTGCGGGCCAGCCGGGCACGAAGGACCGAATCTGGCCTGCACGGGGTGTGGGGCGGAGGTAGGGCTGTGGATCGGTGACTGCTACACCTGGCTAGAGGTCGTCCTCAACGGACGCCTGGTCCGCCGTTCCTCGCCGACGTGAGCGCGCGCCTCACCGTGAGCCCGCCATGGAATGTGC
>NZ_JAFLRJ010000045.1 GCF_017315755.1 Streptomyces beijiangensis | reverse complement strand
GGGTCCTATTCCGACCGATCGTTCCGCTCTTCCGATGTGTGATCCCGATTACGGGAAAACATTCACGGAGAGTTTGATCCTGGCTCAGGACGAACGCTGGCGGCGTGCTTAACACATGCAAGTCGAACGATGAAGCCTTTCGGGGTGGATTAGTGGCGAACGGGTGAGTAACACGTGGGCAATCTGCCCTTCACTCTGGGACAAGCCCTGGAAACGGGGTCTAATACCGGATAACACTTCCCTCCTCCTGGGGGGTTGTTAAAAGCTCCGGCGGTGAAGGATGAGCCCGCGGCCTATCAGCTAGTTGGTGGGGTAATGGCCTACCAAGGCGACGACGGGTAGCCGGCCTGAGAGGGCGACCGGCCACACTGGGACTGAGACACGGCCCAGACTCCTACGGGAGGCAGCAGTGGGGAATATTGCACAATGGGCGAAAGCCTGATGCAGCGACGCCGCGTGAGGGATGACGGCCTTCGGGTTGTAAACCTCTTTCAGCAGGGAAGAAGCGAAAGTGACGGTACCTGCAGAAGAAGCACCGGCTAACTACGTGCCAGCAGCCGCGGTAATACGTAGGGTGCGAGCGTTGTCCGGAATTATTGGGCGTAAAGAGCTCGTAGGCGGCTTGTCACGTCGGTTGTGAAAGCCCGGGGCTTAACCCCGGGTCTGCAGTCGATACGGGCAGGCTAGAGTGTGGTAGGGGAGATCGGAATTCCTGGTGTAGCGGTGAAATGCGCAGATATCAGGAGGAACACCGGTGGCGAAGGCGGATCTCTGGGCCATTACTGACGCTGAGGAGCGAAAGCGTGGGGAGCGAACAGGATTAGATACCCTGGTAGTCCACGCCGTAAACGTTGGGAACTAGGTGTTGGCGACATTCCACGTCGTCGGTGCCGCAGCTAACGCATTAAGTTCCCCGCCTGGGGAGTACGGCCGCAAGGCTAAAACTCAAAGGAATTGACGGGGGCCCGCACAAGCAGCGGAGCATGTGGCTTAATTCGACGCAACGCGAAGAACCTTACCAAGGCTTGACATCGCCCGGAAAGCCGTAGAGATACGGCCCCCCTTGTGGTCGGGTGACAGGTGGTGCATGGCTGTCGTCAGCTCGTGTCGTGAGATGTTGGGTTAAGTCCCGCAACGAGCGCAACCCTTGTTCTGTGTTGCCAGCATGCCCTTCGGGGTGATGGGGACTCACAGGAGACTGCCGGGGTCAACTCGGAGGAAGGTGGGGACGACGTCAAGTCATCATGCCCCTTATGTCTTGGGCTGCACACGTGCTACAATGGCCGGTACAATGAGCTGCGATGCCGCGAGGCGGAGCGAATCTCAAAAAGCCGGTCTCAGTTCGGATTGGGGTCTGCAACTCGACCCCATGAAGTCGGAGTTGCTAGTAATCGCAGATCAGCATTGCTGCGGTGAATACGTTCCCGGGCCTTGTACACACCGCCCGTCACGTCACGAAAGTCGGTAACACCCGAAGCCGGTGGCCCAACCCCTTGTGGGAGGGAGCTGTCGAAGGTGGGACTGGCGATTGGGACGAAGTCGTAACAAGGTAGCCGTACCGGAAGGTGCGGCTGGATCACCTCCTTTCTAAGGAGCACTTCTTACCAGGCTTTGCTTGGTCAGAGGCCAGTACACCGGCGAATGTTCGGTGCTGGTTGCTCATGGGTGGAACGTTGACTACTCGGCACGATGGGTTGTTTCTTGCAAGTACTGCTTCGGCGTGGAAAGCAAGAGATGGTCGGTCGGGTCGGGCACGCTGTTGGGTATCTGAAGGTACGGGCTTTTTGCCTGTGTCTTCGGTTGCCGGCCCCAGTGCACTCGCTGTTCTCAGCGGGGTGATGGGTGGTTGGTCGTTGTTTGAGAACTGCACAGTGGACGCGAGCATCTGTGGCCAAGTTTTTAAGGGCGCACGGTGGATGCCTTGGCACCAGGAACCGATGAAGGACGTGGGAGGCCACGATAGTCCCCGGGGAGCCGTCAACCAGGCTTTGATCCGGGGGTTTCCGAATGGGGAAACCCGGCAGTCGTCATGGGCTGTCACCCATACCTGAACACATAGGGTATGTGGAGGGAACGAGGGGAAGTGAAACATCTCAGTACCCTCAGGAAGAGAAAACAACCGTGATTCCGGGAGTAGTGGCGAGCGAAACCGGATGAGGCCAAACCGTAGGCGTGTGATACCCGGCAGGGGTTGCGCTTACGGGGTTGTGGGATCTCTCTTTCACAGTCTGCCGGCTGTGAGACGAGTCAGAAACCGTTGATGTAGGCGAAGGACATGCGAAAGGTCCGGCGTAGAGGGTAAGACCCCCGTAGCTGAAACATCAACGGCTCGTTTGAGAGACACCCAAGTAGCACGGGGCCCGAGAAATCCCGTGTGAATCTGGCGGGACCACCCGCTAAGCCTAAATATTCCCTGGTGACCGATAGCGGATAGTACCGTGAGGGAATGGTGAAAAGTACCGCGGGAGCGGAGTGAAATAGTACCTGAAACCGTGTGCCTACAAGCCGTGGGAGCGTCGCGCATCAAGTTTACTTGGTGCGTCGTGACTGCGTGCCTTTTGAAGAATGAGCCTGCGAGTTAGCGGTGTGTAGCGAGGTTAACCCGTGTGGGGAAGCCGTAGCGAAAGCGAGTCCGAATAGGGCGATTGAGTTGCACGCTCTAGACCCGAAGCGGAGTGATCTAGCCATGGGCAGGTTGAAGCGGCTGTAAGAGGTCGTGGAGGACCGAACCCACCAGGGTTGAAAACCTGGGGGATGACCTGTGGTTAGGGGTGAAAGGCCAATCAAACTCCGTGATAGCTGGTTCTCCCCGAAATGCATTTAGGTGCAGCGTCGTGTGTTTCTTGCCGGAGGTAGAGCACTGGATAGGCGATGGGCCCTACCGGGTTACTGACCTTAGCCAAACTCCGAATGCCGGTAAGTGAGAGCACGGCAGTGAGACTGTGGGGGATAAGCTCCATGGTCGAGAGGGAAACAGCCCAGAGCATCGACTAAGGCCCCTAAGCGTACGCTAAGTGGGAAAGGATGTGGAGTCGCAGAGACAACCAGGAGGTTGGCTTAGAAGCAGCCACCCTTGAAAGAGTGCGTAATAGCTCACTGGTCAAGTGATTCCGCGCCGACAATGTAGCGGGGCTCAAGCGTACCGCCGAAGTCGTGTCATTTCAGCAATAGGGCCAACGCCCGCTGGGATGGGTAGGGGAGCGTCGTGTGCCGGGTGAAGCAGCCGCGGAAGCGAGTTGTGGACGGTTCACGAGTGAGAATGCAGGCATGAGTAGCGATACACACGTGAGAAACGTGTGCGCCGATTGACTAAGGGTTCCTGGGTCAAGCTGATCTGCCCAGGGTAAGTCGGGACCTAAGGCGAGGCCGACAGGCGTAGTCGATGGACAACCGGTTGATATTCCGGTACCCGCTTTGAAACGCCCAGTATCGAATCAGACGATGCTAAGTCCGTGAAGCCGTCCTGGAGCCTTCGGGCAAAGGGAAGTGGTGGAGCCGGCGAACCAGATCTGTAGTAGGTAAGCGATGGGGTGACGCAGGAAGGTAGTCCAGCCCGGGCGGTGGTAGTCCCGGGGTAAGGGTGTAGGCCGTGTGATAGGCAAATCCGTCACACATTAAGGCTGAGACCTGATGCCGAGCCGATTGTGGTGAAGTGGATGATCCTATGCTGTCGAGAAAAGCCTCTAGCGAGTTTCATGGCGGCCCGTACCCTAAACCGACTCAGGTGGTCAGGTAGAGAATACCGAGGCGTTCGGGTGAACTATGGTTAAGGAACTCGGCAAAATGCCCCCGTAACTTCGGGAGAAGGGGGGCCATCACTGGTGATCGAATTTACTTCGTGAGCTGGGGGTGGCCGCAGAGACCAGCGAGAAGCGACTGTTTACTAAAAACACAGGTCCGTGCGAAGCCGTAAGGCGATGTATACGGACTGACGCCTGCCCGGTGCTGGAACGTTAAGGGGACCGGTTAGTGACCTTTCGGGGTTGCGAAGCTGAGAACTTAAGCGCCAGTAAACGGCGGTGGTAACTATAACCATCCTAAGGTAGCGAAATTCCTTGTCGGGTAAGTTCCGACCTGCACGAATGGCGTAACGACTTCTCGACTGTCTCAACCATAGGCCCGGTGAAATTGCACTACGAGTAAAGATGCTCGTTTCGCGCAGAAGGACGGAAAGACCCCGGGACCTTTACTATAGTTTGATATTGGTGTTCGGTTCGGCTTGTGTAGGATAGGTGGGAGACTTTGAAGCTGTGACGCCAGTCATGGTGGAGTCGCCGTTGAAATACCACTCTGGTCGTGCTGGATGTCTAACCTCGGTCCGTGATCCGGATCAGGGACAGTGTCTGATGGGTAGTTTAACTGGGGCGGTTGCCTCCTAAAGAGTAACGGAGGCGCCCAAAGGTTCCCTCAGCCTGGTTGGCAATCAGGTGTTGAGTGTAAGTGCACAAGGGAGCTTGACTGTGAGACCGACGGGTCGAGCAGGGACGAAAGTCGGGACTAGTGATCCGGCAGTGGCTTGTGGAAGCGCTGTCGCTCAACGGATAAAAGGTACCCCGGGGATAACAGGCTGATCTTCCCCAAGAGTCCATATCGACGGGATGGTTTGGCACCTCGATGTCGGCTCGTCGCATCCTGGGGCTGGAGTCGGTCCCAAGGGTTGGGCTGTTCGCCCATTAAAGCGGTACGCGAGCTGGGTTTAGAACGTCGTGAGACAGTTCGGTCCCTATCCTCTGTGCGCGTAGGAATATTGAGAAGGGCTGTCCCTAGTACGAGAGGACCGGGACGGACGAACCTCTGGTGTGCCAGTTGTCCTGCCAAGGGCATGGCTGGTTGGCTACGTTCGGAAAGGATAACCGCTGAAAGCATCTAAGCGGGAAGCCTGCTTCGAGATGAGTATTCCCACCCCCTTTGAGGGGTTAAGGCTCCCAGTAGACGACTGGGTTGATAGGCCAGATGTGGAAGCCCGGTAACGGGTGGAGCTGACTGGTACTAATAGGCCGAGGGCTTGTCCTCAGTTGCTCGCGTCCACTGTGTT
>NZ_JAFLRJ010000448.1 GCF_017315755.1 Streptomyces beijiangensis | reverse complement strand
GTTCTCGGGCACGTTCGCGATGATCCCGAACAGGGCGAACGTGCCCGAGAACAGCGGCCGTCCAGGGCGGAGCCGCATCGCGAGCAGGCCGCCCACCGCGTTGCCCGCCCCGTTCAGCGTCATCATCACGCCGAACATGGTCGAACCGTGCCGCTCGGTGACCACCACCGCCTCCAGCGGGACGAGCGGGCCCAGCACGGTCACTCCGTACACCGTCCAGACGAGGATCACGCCCCAGAGCCAGCTGCGCGCCCTGAACTCCCGCCAGCCGCCCGCTATGTCCGCGAGGAAGGATTCGCCGCGGGTACGGGCCATCGGGGCCAGGCGGATCATGAAGAGGCAGGCGCCGCTCACCGCGAACGTTCCCGCGTTGACCCCGAAGACGACTCCCGGGCCGCCGAAGCCGACCAGGGCGCCTGCCGCCGCCGGGCCCGCCATCGTCGTCAGAGATTCGGCGACGTTCAGCATCGCGTTGCCGCGCTGCACGTCCGGGACCATCCTCGGCAGCATGCTCGCGACGCCCGGCTGGAAGAGGGCCGCGGCGAGGCCGTTGAGCGCGCTCAGGGCGAAGACGAGCCAGAGCGGCGGGGATCCGGCCGCGAAGACGACCGCGAGCAGCGTCGTGGCGCCCAGGCGCACCGCGTCGGCGAGGACCATCATCCGGCGCGGGGTGAAACGATCCGCCAGTACCCCTCCGACGATCACGAACCCGGAGAAACACACCATCCAGGCACCGAGCGCGAAGGAGACGGACGAGGCGCCGTGGCCCGCGTTCAGGAGTCCCGCGGCGAGGGCGACCGGCACCATGCCGTCGCCGAAGCGGGCGACGGTCCTGGCCGTGAAGAAGTAGCGGAAGTTACGGTTCCAGAGGCTGGCCCCCGGGACGGATTCCGGGCCGGGGCCGGAGCCGAGATCCGGGCCGGGAACAGGGCCGGGAATTACCCCGCCGGGTCCCCGCGTTTCACTGGCGGCCCCTGCCGCAGCGGCCGATGATTCGAGGGCCTTGCCCCCTGAGGATGCAGATGTCACGCCGGTGAGGATTACCAGGGACTGGTCTGGACCACCAGCCCTTATCTCAAGGGAAGAGACCTTCATGCCGCAGCCGCCCCGCCCCCACCGCGTCGTCGTCCTGGCTCTCGACGGGCTCCTCCCCTTCGAACTCGGCATCCCCCAGAGGATCTTCGGGATGGCGAGGGACATCGGCACCCGCAGGAATCTGTACGAGGTCGTGACCTGTTCGATACGGCCCCCAGGACCCGTACGCACCGACGCCGACTTCTCCGTCCTCGTCGAGAACGGCCCCGAGGCCCTGGCCACCGCCGACACCGTCGTGATCCCGGCCTCGTACGAACTCGGCCCCGTCTTCGAGGAGGGCACGCTCACCCCCGAGCTCGCCGCCGCCCTCGCGCTGATCCGGCCGGGCACGCGCCTCGTCTCCATCTGCACGGGCAGTTACGTCCTCGCCGCCGCCGGCCACCTCGACGGCCGCCCCGCGACCACCCACTGGTGCCACGCGGACCACTTCCAGGAGCTCTTCCCGGCCGTCCAGGTGGACCCCGACGTCCTCTTCATCGACGACGGAGACGTCCTCACCTCCGCCGGGGTCGCCGCCGGGATCGATCTCTGCATCCACATCGTGCGCCGCGACTGCGGTACGGCGGTCGCCAACGACGTCGCCCGGCGCACGGTCGTCCCCCCGCACCGGGACGGCGGCCAGGCCCAGTTCATCCAGCGCCCGGTTCCCGAGCCTCAGCTGGCGACCACGACGGCCGCCCGCGCCTGGGCGCTCGGCCGGCTCCACGAACCCATCCAGCTGCGGGACATGGCCGAGCAGGAAGCCATGTCGGTACGGACCTTCACCCGTCGCTTCCGCGAGGAGGCGGGCATCAGCCCCGGCCAGTGGATCACCCAGCAGCGGGTGGAGCGCGCCCGCCACCTCCTGGAGTCCTCGGACCTCACCATCGACCAGGTGGCCAGGGACTCCGGCTTCGGCACCGCCCAGTCGATGCGCGCGCACCTGCAGGCCGCGCTCGGGGTCCCGCCCACGGTCTACCGGCGCACCTTCCGCATCGCCGCCGGCGCCTGACGAAGCCTGGAAGAAGCCTGAAGAAGCGGCCCTACCCCAGCAGCTGCACCCCGGGCCGGTCCGACCGCACCCGCAGCCGGGCCGCCGTGCTCGCCGTCGCCGTCGGCTTCACCACCGTCGAGACGACCCGCACCTGCGCCTCCACCGACTGCCGGCCGATGTCGAAGAGGTGGTAGCCGCGGTGGGCGTCGATGAACTTCCAGTGCGGATTGTCGGCCCGCAGCGGGTTCCAGTACGCGTCGAAAGCCGCCAGGTCCTGGTCACCGTTGCTGGAGATCGAGGTGCCCACGAACTCCGCGCCCACGACAGCCGACGACGGGTTGCCGAAGTCTTTCTTCAGGTCGCTGATCATCGTCAGGTGCCGGTCACCGGAGAGGACCAGCGGGTTGCGTACGGACTGGAACTGCCCCAGCAGCGCGTTGCGTTCGGCCTGATAGCCGTCCCACGCGTCGTAGAACCAGAGCTTGCCTTCCCCCTGCTGGATGTCCGTCTCGGCCATCATGATCTGCGAGGCGATCACGTTCCAGCGGGCGGGCGAGCGGTGCAGCCCGCGCAGCAGCCACTCCTTCTGGGTGGCGCCGAGCATCGTCAGCATCGGATCCTGCGCACCGGCCTGCGTGGTGACCTGGTCGCTGCGGAACTGGCGGGTGTCCAGGACGTTGAGGCGGACCAGCCGGCCGTAGTCGAAGCGCCGGTACATCTGGATGTGCGGGCCGTCGGGAATCTGGCTCGCGCGGACTGGCATGTGCTCGTAGTACGCCTGGAAGGCCGCGGTGAGGCGGGTGACGAACGCGTCGTGCGTCTGCTTCGTGGGGTCCTGCGGGACCTGCCCCGCCCAGTCGTTGTCGACCTCGTGGTCGTCGAAGGTGACGACCCAGGGGGCGTGCGCGTGCATCGCCTGGAGGTCGGGGTCGGTGCGGTACTGGGCGTAGCGGTTGCGGTACTGCTCCAGGCTGTACGGCTCCCCCGAGCCCTCGTGGACGCGCACGGAACCGGCGGCGGGCGCGGACTCGTAGATGTAGTCGCCGACGAAGAGGACCAGGTCGGGGTTCTGCGCGAGCATGTCGGCGTACGGGGTGAAGAACCCGTTCTGCCAGTTCTGGCAGGAGGCCAGCGCGATGCGCAGCCCGCCGCCCGGGGAGTGCGGGTGCGGGGCGGTGTGGGTGCGGCCGACCGGGGACACCTGGCCGCCGACGCGGAAGCGGTACCAGTACTCGCGCCCCGCCTCCAGACCGCGCGCATCGGCGTGCACGCTGTGTCCGTACGCGGGGAGGGCCTGCGCGATGCCGCGGCGGACGATGCGCCGGAAGCGCGGATCGGCGGCGACCTGCCATTCGACGGCGACGGGGGCGTCGGGCATCCCGCCGCCGTGCAGGGGGTCGGGGGCGAGGCGGGTCCACAGCACGACGGCGTCGGGCAGCGGGTCGCCGGAGGCGACGCCGAGGGTGAACAGGCCCTCCGGG
>NZ_JAFLRJ010000447.1 GCF_017315755.1 Streptomyces beijiangensis | reverse complement strand
GGCGTCGGGGTACGACCCCGGCCGCCGGTTCCGGTGGCTGATCGCGCCGCGCTCGACGGTCGTACAGCCGGGACCTGTGCACACCGGGCTGACCCTTGACCCGGAGGCGGAGCTGGAGCGGCTGCTCCGGCTGCTGGTGCACTGAGGCGCCTGTTGCCGGGTGTGATGTTCGCTGTTGATCCCTTGGGCCGTTGACACAGGGTGTCCGGCCTTCTAGCGTCTCGAATGCGGAATACTAAGCGGTTGCTCAGTGATCGAGAGCCGCGATCCAAGGGCGAGGAGAACCAAGGATGTCCACCACCGAGCAGCGCGTTGCCATCGTGACCGGGGCGGCGCGCGGCATTGGCGCCGCCACCGCCGTACGACTGGCGGCGGAGGGCCGTGCCGTAGCCGTACTCGACCTCGACGAGGCGGCCTGCAAGGACACGGTCGAGAAGATCACCGCGGCCGGCGGCAAGGCCATCGCCGTCAGCTGCGACGTCTCCGACAGCGCCCAGGTCGAGGCTGCCGTCGCGCGCGTCGTCACCGAGCTCGGCGCGCCGACGATCCTCGTCAACAACGCCGGTGTGCTCCGCGACAACCTGCTCTTCAAGATGAGCGAGTCCGACTGGGACCTCGTGATGAACGTGCACCTCAAGGGCGCGTTCCTGATGGCCAAGGCTGTCCAGAAGCACATGGTGGACGCCAAGTTCGGCCGGATCGTCTCGCTCTCCTCCAGCTCCGCGCTGGGCAACAGGGGCCAGGCCAACTACTCGGCCGTCAAGGCCGGTCTGCAGGGCTTCACCAAGACCCTCGCCAAGGAGCTCGGCAAGTTCGGCGTCACCGCCAACGCCGTCGCCCCCGGTTTCATCGTCACCGAGATGACCGCGCAGACCGCGGAGCGGATCGGCATGGGCTTCGAGGAGTTCCAGGCCGCGGCCGCCACCCAGATCCCGGTGCAGCGCGTCGGGCGCCCCGAGGACATCGCCAACGCCATCGCCTTCTTCACGGGCGAGGACGCCGGCTTCGTCTCCGGCCAGGTCATGTACGTCGCCGGCGGACCGCTCAACTGAATCGGGAGAGGGCCGACATGACTGCGGTACAGGACAGTGGAAAGACCGCGCTGATCACGGGCGCGAGCCGCGGTATCGGATATGGGATCGCCGAGGCGCTCGTGGCCCGCGGCGACCGCGTCTGCATCACAGGACGCAATGAGGACGCCCTCAAGGAGGCCGTCGAGAAGCTCGGCAGCGACCGGGTGATCGGTGTCGCGGGCAAGGCCCACGACGTCGAGCACCAGGCGGTCGCGGTCGCGCGCACCATGGAGGCGTTCGGGCGCGTCGACTTCCTGGTCAACAACGCCGGTACGAACCCGGTGTTCGGACCGATGGCCGACCTCGACCTGAATGTCGCGCGCAAGGTGTTCGAGACCAACGTGATCTCGGCGCTGGGCTTCGCGCAGCAGACGTGGAAGGCGTGGCAGAAGGAGAACGGCGGGGCGATCGTCAACATCGCGTCGGTCGCCGGGCTCTCGCCGTCGCCGTTCATCGGTGCGTACGGCATGAGCAAGGCGGCGATGGTCAATCTGACGGTCCAGCTGGCGCACGAGTTCGCACCGGTCGTACGGGTCAACGCCATCGCGCCGGCCGTGGTGAAGACCAAGTTCGCCCAGGCGCTGTACGAGGGCCGTGAGGCGGAGGCCGCAGCGGCCTACCCGCTGGGCCGGCTCGGCGTGCCCGAGGACATCGGGGGCGCGGCCGCGTTCCTGACCTCGGACCAGTCGGCCTGGGTCACCGGGCAGACGCTGGTCGTCGACGGCGGCATCTTCCTCAACGCCGGGGTCCACTGACCGGTCGCTCGCTGTGCACGGCCCCGGGCGATCCGATCGCCCGGGGCCGCTGTCAGTGGTCGCGGGTAAGTTCTGTTCTCGAGAACGGAACGAATACCGGAGGTTGTTGACGTGACCGACACCGACATGCTGCCCGAGTCCTGGCGCGGCGTCCTCGGAGACGAGCTGCAGAAGCCGTACTTCAAGGAGCTGACCGAGTTCGTCGAGGACGAGCGGGCCAAGGGGCCGGTGTACCCGCCGCGCGACGAGGTCTTCGCCGCGCTGGACGCCACGCCGTACGATCGGGTGAAAGTGCTGGTCCTCGGTCAGGACCCGTACCACGGCGAGGGACAGGGGCACGGTCTGTGCTTCTCGGTGCGTCCCGGGGTGAAGACCCCGCCCTCCTTGCGCAACATCTACAAGGAGATGAAGGAGGAGCTCGGCCATCCGGTGCCGGACAACGGCTATCTGATGCCGTGGGCCGAGCAGGGTGTGCTGCTGCTCAACGCCGTTCTGACGGTGCGGGCCTCGGAGGCCAACTCCCACAAGGGCAAGGGCTGGGAGAAGTTCACCGATGCGGTGATCCGCGCGGTGGACGCGCGCCCCGACCCCGTGGTCTTCGTCCTCTGGGGGAACTACGCGCAGAAGAAGCTGCCGCTGATCGACGAGGAGCGCCACATCGTGGTCAAGGGGGCGCACCCCTCGCCGCTCTCCGCGAAGAAGTTCTTCGGGTCGCACCCCTTCACACAGATCGACGAGGCGGTCGCGGCCCAGGGGCACGAGGCCATCGACTGGCGGATCCCGGACCTGGGCTGAGCCGGATTGTCAGTGGCGGCGGCTAGCGTCTGCACCACGGGACGGACGAGAAGGAGCCGGCAGTGACGGAGCAGCAGCAGGAGGCGTCGGCAGACGCGGTCATGGCCAGGATCGGGCAGGTGATGATGCTGCTCCACGGAGGTGACCGGGAAGAGGCGCGCAATCGGTTCGGTGCGCTGTGGGCGGAGATCGGTGAGGACGGCGACGCCCTCCACCGCTGCACCCTCGCCCACTACATGGCGGACACCCAGGACGATCCTGAGGACGAACTGCTCTGGGATCTGCGGGCGTTGTCCGCGGCGGACGGTCTGGACGACCAGCGGGTCGACCGGCACCACGCCGGCCTCGCGGTACGGGGTTTCTATCCGTCACTTCATCTCAACCTGGCCGCCGACTATCTGAAGCTGGAGCGCCGCGATGCCGCGCGGAACCATCTGACCCGCGCGCGGACCGCGTCGGACGCGCTCGCCGACGACGGGTACGGGGACGGGGTCCGCGCGGCGATCGACCGGTTGGAGTGGCGGCTGGGGGAGAGCTGACCGGCGCCTGCCGGTCAGCGGCCGTACGTCTGGCGGCAGATACGGGCCTGGGGGCTGTCCGGCTGCCAGCCGCCGTAGCTCTGGCCGAGTGCGCAGACGTCGGACGGGGTCAGGGGGACGACCGGTTCGGTGTGCGGCACGGGCGGCTTCCGGTGCTGCGCGGCGGGCCGGGACCGGGGCTCGGCGGGCCGCTCGACGTGCCGTACGCGGGGCGCGGCGGGCGCCGACGGGGCGGGGTCCGCGGTCTTCGGCGGCGCGATGGCCTCCAGGGCTTCGATCGCGGGAGCCTGCACGAGCAGCGGCTCCGTGTACGCGGCGGACTGTGAAGGCGTCGGCCGAGGAGACGGTACGGGGGCGGGAGGGGGCGCGACAGCCATACAGCCGGAAACGGCCGAGACGGCCATGCCGACCAGGATGGTTGCTGTGATCTTCGTCTGGTGCACGCGCGCAACTTTGCTGCCTCGGCAGCTCATTGGGGAGTGAGCGGGCGAAGAATGGCCCGGACGGGTGACGTCGTCCAGCGAGCGCTCCGCAGCCCGTCCGCAGCCCGTCCGCAACTCGATCGCAGGCGGATCGCAGGCGGGACCTCCAACCGCACGTATCCTGCCCAGGTACAGCATCAGGACAGCACACAGCATTGAGGGAGACCCCTGTGAAGGTCGGCTGCATCGGACTCGGGGCCATCGCGCAGAAGGCCTATCTGCCCGTACTGACCACCCTGCCGGGGATCGAACTGCATCTGCAGACCCGCACCCCCGCCACCCTCGCCAAGGTCGCCGAGACCCATCGGATCCCCGCGGCGCAGTGCCACACCGACCTCGACACCCTGCTCGCGCAGGGCCTCGACGCCGCGTTCGTGCACGCGCCGACCTCCGTGCACCCCGAGATCGTCACCCGGCTGCTCCAGGCGGGTGTGGCCACCTACGTCGACAAGCCCCTCGCGTACGAGCTCGAGGCGTCCCAGCAGCTGGTACGCCTCGCCGAAGAGACCTCCACCAGCCTGGCAGTCGGCTTCAACCGCCGGCTCGCCCCCGGCTACGCGCAGTGCGCCGAGCACCCGCGCGAGCTGATCCTGATGCAGAAGAACCGCGTCGGCCTCCCCGAGGACCCGCGCACCCTGGTGCTCGACGACTTCATCCATGTCGTGGACACGCTGCGCTTCCTGGTGCCCGGTCAGGTCGAGCACATCGACGTCAGGGCGCGGATCGTCGAGGGCCTGATGCACCACGTGGTGCTCCAGCTCTCCGGCGACGGCTTCACCGCGATCGGCACCATGAACCGGATGAACGGTTCCACCGAGGAGATCCTCGAAGTCTCGGGACAGGACACCAAGCGCCAGGTCGTCAACCTCGCCGAAGTCGTGGACCACAAGGGCCAGCCGACCGTGCGCCGGCGCGGCGACTGGGTGCCGGTGGCCAGGCAGCGCGGCATCGAGCAGAGCGTGCTGTCGTTCCTCGAAGCCGTACGGGCAGGAAAGGTGCTCAGCGCCCAGGACGCACTGCTGACTCACGAGCTGTGCGAGCGAGTGGTGCTACAGGCTCTGGAACAGGCCGCCTGAACGAGCGCACGGCGGTGATCGCGCAGAACAGGGCGAGCACCGCCACCGCGCCGTGCACCGCCCAGTCGCCGAACCGCACGTAGAGCGTCGTGCCGTGCGCCAGCGGGATGTCGTAGACCTGAGACGTGTCGCGGTCCGTGCCCAGCCAGGGCCCGGCCCTGCGCCCGTCGGGCCCGTACACCGCACTCACACCGGTGAGCGTGGCGTGCACCATCGGCCGGCCCGTCTCCGCCGCCCGCAGCGCGGAGAGCGAGGCGTGCTGCTCGGGCGCCCAGCTGTGCTGGAAGGACGAGGTCGCCGACTGGGCGATCAGCAGCTGCGCGCCGTCCTGGGTCAGATGCCGGGTCATGTCCGGGAAGGCCGACTCGAAGCAGACCAGCGGCCCGAGACGCAGCCCGTCGGGGAGCGTCATGACCACCTGGCGGGTCCCGCGCTGCCGGTCCTCCCCGGCGGCCTTGCCGACCGAGGTCGCCCAGCCGAGGAGCGAGCGGGCCGGGATGTACTCGCCGAAGGGGACGAGCCGCATCTTGTCGTAACGGTCGCCCGTCGGCCCGGCCGGACCGACCAGCACCGAGCTCTTGAAGATGCCGGGCTTGTCGGAGCGCCTGGCATCCACGTTGACCAGGATGTCCGCACCGAGCTGCCGGGAGAGCGCGGCGATACGGGCGGCCAGATCGGGGCGGGCCGCGAGGTCCTCACCGACGCTGCTCTCGCCCCACACCACCAGATCGACATCCTGCCCGGCCAGCCGGCGGGTGAGCGCCTCCTCGCGGTCGAACCGCGCCTGCGGAGTCGCGACAACGCCCGGCTGGACCACGGCGATCCGCGTCCGGCCGCTCTCCTCGGGCCGCGGGGCCCAGACCCAGACAGCCGTGGTGATCAGCGCGCACCCGACGATCCCGGCCACAGCGGCCGTACGGGCGGACTGCGCGACCAGCAGCGCGAGGACCCCCGTGTTCACCGCCACCACCAGCAGACTCACCAGCCACACCCCGCCGACCGACGCGAGGCGCAGGGCAGGGGCGAGGTCCCACTGGCTGGAGCCGAGCATCCCCCAGGGGCCGCCCAAGCCTTGCCAGGACCTGACCAGTTCCGCCATCAGCCACCCGGAGGGGACGACGACCAGCGAGGCGGCGACCCGGCCCGGCGCGGGCGCGCCCCCGAGCATGTGCCGTACCAGCCAGCCCCAGGGCGCCCACAGCAGGCCGAGCAGGGCCGCGAGGACGACGATGAAGACCGTGAGGCTCGGCATCAGCCAGTGATGTACGGCGATCATGAAGCCGGTGCCGCCGAGCCATCCGTCCAGCGCCGCCCGCCGGGCCGTGGGCGCGCAGCGGATCAGCAGCATCCAGGGCACCAGGGCGACGTACGCGAACCACCACAGCGACGGCGCGGGAAAGGCGAGCGCGGGCAGCGCCCCGGCCAGCAGTGCGAGCGCACCGCGCCACCAGGACGAGACCAAGAACCTCTGCATCCCGCGCCTCCCTCTCCGTGTGCTCCTCTTCAGTGTGGGGGAGCGGCGCGATCATGGACAGTGGGTAATACGCCGACCGCGTCAGCCGGCCGCGGCGAGCGCCCCCGTCGTACGCCGCCACTTCTCGTGGACGACGACCTTGTGGACGCGCCAGCCGCCGTCGGTGCGCAGCAGACTGAACGCGTAGCGTCCGCCGGATTCGAAGTTCGGCTCCGTGGACCGGTCGTCGTCGTCATCCGGCGACCGCAGCCGCATCGGATTCACATAGTCGGCCTGGAGCTCGGCGCGGTCACCGGGGTAGCCGCCCAGATCCTGGATGCGGAGCAGGCGGTTGCAGATCAGGTGCTGGCGCACGGGGAAGAGTTGCATCATTTCGGCGAGCCAGTCGGCGACCTCCGACGCCGGCCCCTCGATTCCGCCGGACGTACGGTAGTCGGCACGGCCGGCCGGGGTGAACAGACCGCGGTAGGCCGCCCAGTCGCCGTCGTCGACCGCCACCGCGTATCCGGTGATCAGTTCGTCGATGTCGAGGCGGTCCATCACGGTCGCGAGTTCCACGCGCTGCGTCATCGGCTCAGTGTCGGGCAGTGCGGCCGTCAGGCCAAGAGGAGGGTGCAGGAGATTGTCTGTACGGATTGAACGCAAGGGCCCCGTCACCACCGTCGTGCTCGCCCGGCCCGAGGCGCGGAACGCGGTCGACGGGCCCACCGCCCGGCAACTCGCGGACGCGTTCCGCGCGTTCGAGGCGGACTCGGAGGCCGCGGTGGCGGTGCTGTGGGGCGAGGGCGGCACGTTCTGTGCGGGCGCCGATCTCAAAGCGATGGGCACCGCGCGCGGCAACGACGTCACGGACGGGGGCGACGGGCCGATGGGGCCGACGCGGATGCGGCTGACGAAACCGGTCGTCGCGGCCGTGGCGGGTCATGCGGTGGCCGGAGGGCTCGAGCTGGCGCTCTGGTGCGATCTGCGGGTGGCCGAGGAGTCCGCGGTGTTCGGGGTGTTCTGCCGGCGCTGGGGTGTGCCGCTGATCGACGGCGGGACCGTACGGCTGCCACGGCTCATCGGGGCGAGCCGTGCCATGGACATGGTCCTCACCGGGCGGGCGGTCGACGCGGCGGAGGCGTACGCCATCGGACTGGCCAACCGGGTGGTCCCTGACGGTGGCGCCAGGGAGGCCGCCGAGGAGCTCGCCGCCACGATCGCGGCCTTCCCCCAGTCCTGTCTGCGCGGGGACCGGCTCTCGCTCCTCGAACAGGAGGGGCTGTCCGAGGAGGAAGCGATGGCGGGCGAACTGGTGCACGGCCGCAGATCGCTGGAGCAGGCGGGCGAGGGGGCGGCCCGGTTCGCGG
>NZ_JAFLRJ010000446.1 GCF_017315755.1 Streptomyces beijiangensis | reverse complement strand
GGTTCGGGGCCAGGGCCCTCGGCGAAGGCGAAGAGGTCAGGGGTCGGGAAGCCGTCGGGGCGGGCCGTCTGGTGGAGGGTGATCGCGGTGTTCGTCATGCCGCAGACGGTAGGAAGGAATCCTGGCGCCGGGCAGAGGGTTCCATCGATGGAACGCACCCCATCCATCGATGTTCCTCATAGAACGAGGTGAGCGCGGTATGGCCGCCACGACCACAGTCGATCTGGCCCCGCACGAGCTGCGGATACTCGTCGCTGTCGAGCGCGAGCGAGGCTTCTCGGCGGCCGCCGCGGCGCTCGGCATGACCCAGTCGGCGGTCTCGCACTCGGTGCGTGCCAGCGAACGCAAGCTCGGCGCCGTCCTCTTCGACCGCGGTCGGCAGGGCGCCCGCCCCACACCGGCGGGGGAGCGGGCGGTGGCCCATGCGCGCAGGGTGCTGCGGCTTCTGGAGGCGATGGGGACCGAGGTGCGCGGGGTCACCTCGGGCACGGTGACGGGATCGCTGCGGATCGCGGCGTTCCGCAGCGCGACGCTGTATCTGCTGCCGCCCGTACTGGAGCGGCTCGCGGCCCGGCATCCGGGGATCGTGCCCGAGGTGCGGGTGGTGCGGGAGCTGGGGCGTGGGACGGCGGGGGAGGTGGCGGACGGCCGGGCGGACGTGGGGATCGCGACGATGGGGACGTCCTCGCCGGTGCCGCCGGCGCTGATCGGGTCCGTACTCCTTGAGGAGCCGTACTCGCTGGTCCATCCGGTGGGGCATCCGGATCCGCGGTCGCTGCCGCTCGTCGACTGGGCGGAGAGCTGCTCCTCGTACACCAGGGACTGGTGGGCGGACCAGGAGTGGCTGCCGCGTGCGACGGTGCAGGCGGAGGACGACGGAGCGGTGCTCTCGTTGGTGAGCAGCGGTTTCGGAATGGCGGTCATGCCGGCGCTCTCCCTGGCCGGAGCACCGCTCGGAGTGGAGATCACTGATCTGGGTCCGGATCGGCCGACGCGTTCGGTGGGCTATGTCACCACTCCTGAGCTGGCCGGGACGCAGGTGGTGAGGGCCCTGATCCGCGAGCTCAGGGCGGCCTCCGCATGATCGCCGTCTCAGATAGTAGGAAGTCCGAGTATTTGTAGAGACAGACCGGCGGACCTCACTTAGCTTTGTAGGAGCCGAACGTCTCGCTCGACCCAGCGAATGGCGGCAGCGAGCCGGTGCCCCGATGCAGGCAACCCCTGCGGCACCCGCTCCCCGCCTCTTCCGGCGCCTCGAATCCGCTCTGTGATTTCAAGGAGTCGATCACCATGGCCGAGACGACTGTCCGCCGCGTCCGTCACGCCTCACGCACGAGTGAGTCCGACCGTAAGAACGCCGCCGCCGCGCTTCAGCGGGCGCTTGACCGCCGTGACAACGGTGGGGCTACGGGGCACTAGCCCCGGCCCCCGAAGCCGGGGGGTGGGCCCTGCGGCCCGGGCCCCCCGGTAAGCGACCTTCGGTCGCTTGTCCTCAATCGCCGGACGGGCTTGATATGCCCGTCGGTGCTGTCAGTTGCCGCGCTTGATCTCGAAGTGGTCGATGCGCGCGCCGCTCTCCGCGAGCGCGCTCACCTTCAGCCGCGCATCGTGTCCGGCCGTCACCTCGACCGCCAGGAACGAGTACCCGGTGTAGCGCACCCGCGACCACTCCACGGTCTCGACGGCCTTGCCGCCGCCCTTCACGGAGTGCCACGTGGGCACGCTCTCCTGGTCCTTGACGTGACCCTCGAAGCTGTCCGGCGCCGGGAAGTCGTACAGCGACCTGCCCGCGCCGCCCGCCGTCACGTACACGATCCCGTCCCGCGTCGGGTCGGTCTTCGCGCCGATCGGGATCGTCCGGCCGACCGCGCCGCCCTTCACCGCGTCCGTGCGCTCGTAGACGTGGTTGTGCCCGTTGATGACGAGGTCGACCTCGTGCTTCTCGAAGACCGGCACCCACTGCTCGCGCACCCCGCCGTCCGAGGCGTGCGAGTTGGTCGTCGAGAACGCGCAGTGGTGGAAGAAGATGACGATGAAGTCGATGTCGCGGCGGGCCCGCAGCTCGCCGAGCCGCTTGTCCAGCCACTTCGTCTGCTTGCCGCCGCTGATCCCGTAGTTGGCGGGGATCTCGTACGAGACGTCATTGGCGTCCAGCGCCACGACGCCCACGTTCCCGTGCACGAACGAGTACACGCCCGGCTGGTTGACCGGGTCGGGCCCGTTGTCCGGCAGGGTCCAGCGCGCGTTCTGGCCGCCGTAGCCGTTCGGCGAGTACCAGGCCTCCATGTCGTGGTTGCCGGTGGTCACCATCCACGGCACCGTCTTGGAGACCGACTCGGTCTGCGCCAGGAACTGGTCCCAGGTCCGTGCGTCGTACACGTCGCCGGCCTGCCCCGAGCCCGAAGGGTCGGCGTAGCAGATGTCGCCCGCGTGCAGGTGGAAGGCCGGGTTCTGGCCGAGGATCAGCGCGTCGTTGCCCAGCGCGTGGTAGCTCACGCCCTGGTCGCCGAAGGCGGTGAAGGTGAAGGACCCGGCGCGCTCGGGCGCGGTGGTGAACGTACCGAGCGAGCCCAGGTTCTGGCGGTTCGCCGGGTCGAAGCCGTCGTGGCCGACGCCGTAGTAGTACGTCGTGCCGGGCCGCAGCCGGTTGAGCTCCGCGTGTACGTAGTACTGCTCGGCGGCGGCGATCGCCCCGCCGTTCAGGCTCGGCGTCGTCAGGTGCCTGACCTCGGCGTCGATCTTCCGGCTGAGCTCCCAGGGGGTGCGCCCGATCCGGATGTACGGACGCTTCACCGCGAAGGGAACCTGCCAGGAGACCGTCATCTGGCTCTTGGGGTCCGCGCCGTACGCGAGGTGCCGGCCGAAGGGCGCGACCAGCGAACCGTCCACATGGGAAGCGGAGTTGGAAGGGAGGCGCGCGGGGGCGGCGGAGGCCGTGGAGGCGCTCATGGTGACGCCGGCGCCGGCAACTGCGGCCGTGGCGAGGCCGGTTCGCAGCGCGCCGCGCCGCGAGAGCTTGGTGCGAAGGTACTCGTGCTGCTCCGCCATGCTCATGCGGTCGGCGAGCTTCTCGGGTATACCGAAGCGAGGGATGTCCATGGCCGGAAATCTCCTCCGTCCACCTGACGTCTTGTCGGCCCTTAGGTGAACGGGGCACGTACAGCTCCCCATGTGTCCGTATGGCGGACGCAAGATGTCAGCCCATGGGACGAGAGATTAGAGTGCCGTCATGTCTCGCAGCATTAAACTCGCAGTGATCCCCGGTGACGGCATCGGCCAGGAAGTCGTGGCCCAGGGTCTCAAGGTCCTCTCCGCCGTCCTTCCGCAGGATGTGAAGCTGGAGACCACCGACTTCGACTTCGGCGCCAAGCGCTACCACGCCACCGGTGAGACCCTCACCGACGCCGACCTCGCGGCTCTCAAGCCGCACGACGCGATCCTCCTCGGCGCGATCGGCGACCCCTCGGTGCCCTCCGGCGTCCTGGAGCGCGGCTTCCTCCTGAAGCTCCGCTTCGCCTTCGACCACCACGTCAACCTCCGCCCCAGCAAGCTGCTCCCGGGTGTGGCGACGCCGCTCGCGGGCCAGCCGGAGATCGACTTCGTCGTCGTACGCGAAGGAACCGAGGGCCCGTACACGGGCAACGGCGGCACCATCCGCAAGGGCACCCCGCACGAGGTCGCCACCGAGGTCTCCGTCAACACGGCCTTCGGTGTCGAGCGCGTCGTCCGTGACGCCTTCGCCCGCGCCCAGGCGCGCCCCCGCAAGAAGCTGACGCTGGTCCACAAGAACAACGTCCTCACCTTCGCGGGCCACCTCTGGACGAACGTCTTCAACACCGTGGCCAAGGAGTTTCCCGAGGTCACCACGGACTACATCCACGTGGACGCCGCGACGATCTACCTCGTCACGGACCCTGCCCGCTTCGACGTGATCGTCACCGACAACCTCTTCGGCGACATCATCACCGACCTCGCGGCCGCTGTCTCCGGCGGCATCGGCGTCGCGGCCTCCGGGAACATCAACCCCTCCGGTGACTTCCCGTCCATGTTCGAGCCGGTCCATGGCTCGGCCCCGGACATCGCGGGTCAGGGCAAGGCCGACCCCTCGGCGACGGTCCTCTCCGTCGCCCTGCTCCTGCGCCACCTCGGTTACGAGACCGAGGCGGTCCGCATCGAGACCGCCGTCTCCGCCGACCTCGCGGAGCGCGGCACCACCGCCCGTACGACGGACGAAATCGGCGACGCGCTCGTATCCCGAGTAGTAGCGAGCTGAGCCCCGCCGACTGACTGATTGATCACAGCCAGTACACAGCCGCCGGGTCTCGCCAGACACCCGGCGGCTGTGCTTTGCGCGCTCCGGGTGCCACCATCGACCCTGGACCGCAATCACACCGTTTCGTACACGGCCCGACACGAGCGATAATCGAACGTGGGCCGTGGTGCGTGCGGAAGCTCGGACGTCCTGGTAGCGACGTGAGCGCGGTCCGTCACAAACACACCGGTGAAGGACATACGACTCATGACGACGCCCACGATCGAGCTCAAGCCGACCTCCAGCCCGCTGTCCGACGCGGACCGCGAGGCGATTCTGGCCAGCCCCGGATTCGGCCGCCACTTCACCGACCATATGGTGATCATCAAGTGGACGGACGGCCGCGGCTGGCACGACGGCCAGCTCGTCCCGTACGGACCGCTCTCGATGGACCCCGCGACGAACGTCCTGCACTACGCGCAGGAGATCTTCGAGGGCCTCAAGGCGTACCGCCAGCCCGACGGCACGGTGGCCACTTTCCGCCCGGAGATGAACGCCAAGCGCTTCCAGTCCTCGGCCCGCCGCCTGGGCATGCCGGAGCTCCCGGTCGAGACGTTCATCGAGGCGTGCGACCTCCTCGTCCAGCAGGACGAGGCCTGGGTCCCGTCCCACGGTGGCGAGGAGTCCCTCTACCTGCGCCCCTTCATGATCGCCACGGAGATCGGCCTGGGTGTGAGGCCGGCCAACGAGTACCTCTTCATCGTGATCGCCTCCCCGGCCGGCGCGTACTTCGCGGGCGGCGTGAAGCCGGTCTCGATCTGGCTCTCCGAGGACCGCGTCCGCGCCGTCCCCGGCGGCGTCGGCGACGCCAAGACCGGCGGCAACTACGCGGCCTCCCTCCTCGCCCAGGCGGAAGCCGCCGCGAAGGGCTGCGACCAGGTCGCCTACCTCGACGCGGTCGAGCACAAGTGGGTCGAAGAGCTCGGCGGCATGAACCTGTACTTCGTGTACGGCGCTGCGTCCGATCAAAAGCCCAAGATCGTCACCCCCACCCTCACGGGCTCGCTCCTTGCGGGCATCACGCGTGACTCGCTCCTCTCGGTCGCCCGCGACCTGGGTTACGAGTCGGAGGAGGCCCGCGTCTCGATCGACCAGTGGCGCCGCGACTCGGAGAACGGCACCCTCACGGAGGTCTTCGCCTGCGGTACGGCAGCGGTGATCACCCCGGTCGGCACGGTCAAGTCGAAGTCCACGGAGTGGCAGCAGTCCGAGGGCAAGCCGGGCGAGGTCACTCTCAAGCTCCGCGAGGCACTCCTCGACATCCAGCGCGGTGTGAGCGAGGACAAGCACGGCTGGATGCACCGACTGGGCTGATCCGGACCCGGTCCGGCAGTTGTACGTACGGCCCGAGGGCGCCCCCGCGCAGGCAGCGGGGGCGCCCTCGGGCCGTTTTTCGTCGCTCAGCGCACGTCGGGCGGCCCCTGCTCGATGCGGCGCAGCACCGGCGCGAGCCGGTCGAGGTCCTCGCCGGTCTGGATCTGCCGCTCGTCCCACCAGGTGGCGCCCGCCTCGGCCAACGGGCCGATCAGATCGAGGGTCTTGGCGGGGTCGTCGCCCGGCGTGGCACCGCCGAGGACGATCTCGAAGGGGTCCCCGGGCCGCGCCCCGCGCTGCTCTCGCTGCTCGCGAACGTACGAGACCAGATCGCGGACCTGGCCGAGGGGCGGGATGTGTCCGTGCTTGGCATCGGCGAACAGCGGGACCGCGCCGTCCCAGCGGGCGGCCCGGCGCATGGGCGGCCGGTTGGGCCAGAATCCGGCGACCCAGACGGGCGGCCGGGGGCGCTGCACGGTGGCGGGCAGCAGGGTGACGTCCCGTACCTGGAAGTGCGGCCCGTCGTGGTTCACCGGGTTGCCCGACCAGTAGCGCTCCAGCAGGTCGAGCCCCTCGTCCAGCCGCGCGGCCAGCACCTTGGGGTCGGAGACCTCGCCGAAACTCGCGTACTCGTCCTCGACGGGCCCGCCAAGACCGGTGGCGAAGGTGACCCGGCCGCCGCTCAAGGCGTCCAGGGTGGCCACCTGGCGGGCGAGCTGCTGCGGGCGCCGCCGGGCGACAGGGGTGACCAGGGTGCCCAGCCTGATCCGGGAGGTGGCCAGTGCGGCGGCGGTCAGGAGCATCCAGGGGTCGCCGAAGGGCCGGCCCTGATGTGTGCGATGCAGCACGTGATCCCAGACGAACAGCCCGTCCCACCCGGCCTGTTCAGCTGCCACGGCCACTTTCGCCACGGTCCTGGGGTCGGCGAAGTCGCCGAAGTTCGGAATGTTCACCGAGAAGCGCATCAGCGCATGGTGCCGTACGACGCGGGTCCCGGCAATGCTGCGGCCCGCGACGAGAGCGACGACCTGCTGGGAAGATGCCGGCATGCTGCGTGACATCTTCGACGAGGACGCCGAGCTCTACGACCGCGTCCGGCCCGCGTATCCGGCTGCCCTGGTCGGGGATCTGGTCGCGCGGGCCGGACTCGGGGTGGGCAGTCGGGTGCTGGAAGTGGCTCCCGGGACCGGGAAGTTGACCCTGCCGCTCGCGCGGACCGGGGCCGATGTCACCGGGGTGGAGCTGGGGCCCTCCATGGCCGCTGTGGCGCGGCGCAATCTGGCGGCCTATCCGCGGGTACGCATCGAGGTGGGGGACTTCGAGACGTGGGCGCTGCCTGGGGAGCCGTACGACCTGGTCGTGATCGCCACCGCCTACCACTGGATCGATCCTCTGGTACGGGTGCGGAAGCCGATCGAGGCGCTGCGTCCCGGCGGGGTCTTCGCCGTCGTCACCACGCACCATGTGGCGGGCGGCAGCGAGGAGTTCTTCGCCGGGGTGCAGGAGATCTACGAGCGCTGGGACCCGGCCACGCCGCCCGGGATCCGGCTGCGGGACGCGGCCGTGGTGGACACCGACGTGGGGTTCGGGCCGGTCGTGGCGCGGAAGTACACGCAGGAGATCACGTACACCAGCGCGGAGTACCTCGACGTCCTGCTGACCTACTCCGGGCATCGGGCCCTCGTGCCCTGGCGGCGCGAGGGGCTGCTCTCCGGCATCGGTGAGCTGATCGACACGCGGTACGGGGGCCGGATCACCAAGCGGTACATGCATGAGCTGATCTCGGTGGTCCGGCCCGGGTGACACGCCCTAGACGAGCGCCGCCTCGATCCATGCCGCCCAGTCGAGGAGCTGTTCGTCCTGGCCCGCCGGAGCCACGCACTGGAGGCCCAGGGGCAGGCCGTTCGCCGCCCGGCCCGCCGGGACCGTGAGCGAGGGCAGGCCGATGTTGCTCCACGGGAGGCACATGACGGAGCTGCCGGTGGTGGTCAGGCCCTTGGGCGCCGGGCCCGTCGCCGCCGGTGTGATCCAGAGGTCGATCGGCTCCATGGCGGCGGCCATCCGCGTACGGAACGATTCGCGGGCGCCCTGCGCCTCGACATAGTCCGCGTGGGTGATCGCGTGGCCCTCGCGGATGGCCTGGCGCGTCTCGCGGCGGTAGAGCTTGCCGTACTCCGCGAACCAGGCGGCGTGCGTCCGGGCGAGTTCGTAGCGGTTCATCGTGAAGAGCTGGGACACCGTGCGGTCGAAGTCCTGCATGACGGGGATCCGGCGGACCGTGAAGCCCGCGCGTTCCAGCTCTTCCGCGTGGGCGGTGAAGGACTTGAGCGCCTCGGGTTCGGCCCGGTCGAGGTAGGGGCCGGTCGGGATGCCCAGGACCGGCAGGTCGCCGGCGTCCGATGGCGTCCAGTCGTCGCAGACCACCGAGGCCGCCGGCAGCAGGTCTGCCACGGTCGGTGCGTACAGGCCCAGCGTGTCGAAGCTCGGGGCGTTCGCGATCACCCCGTCGATCGGGATGCGGCCGTACGTCGGCTTGAAGGCGACCACCCCGCAGTACGCGCCCGGGCGGATCATCGAGCCGACGGTCTGGGTGCCGACGGAGAGCGGGAACAGGCCCGCCGCC
>NZ_JAFLRJ010000445.1 GCF_017315755.1 Streptomyces beijiangensis | reverse complement strand
TGGGCGCGGCCAGGGAGCCGTAGATCGTCGGGCCCTCGACCTGGCTCGTGAGGTAGACGCGCAGCAGAAGGCTGCCCAGGAGCCACATACCCAGCGCCACGAGTGCCCCCGGCACATCCTCGATCCACGGGGAGCGCACCGGCACGGACACGTGGTAGAGCGTGGTCAGGAACGCGATGGAGAGCACGAGCATGATCGGCCAGTACAGGACGGCGATGAGCTCGGTGCCGAAGGGCAGGACCTCCACGACCCGGTCCGGTCCCACCACGGCAAGCGGCAGCACCACCGCCCCGATCAGCAGGGCGATGACGTACAGCAGGATGGAGAGCAGGCGGGTCATCACGATGCCGCGCCGGCCGTCGAGCCCGTACATCACCGTGATCGTGTCGATGAAGACATTGACCGCGCGCGACCCCGACCAGAGCGCGAAGGCGAAGCTGATCGAGACGAGATCGGGGCGTTTGCCGTGGGTGACGTTCTCCAGGAGCGGCTTCGCGAAGTCATGGACACCGCGGTCGGAGAGGACGGTGCTCGCGGCCCGGAGGATGTTCTCCTCGATGCTGGCGACGGTGTGCGAGCTGGTCCAGCCGTCCACGTAACCGAGCAGTGCGATCAGTGACAGCAGCAGCGGCGGCAGCGAGAGCAGCGTGAAGAACGCCGCCTCCGCCGCGAGCCCGAGGATGCGGTACTCCATGCACGAGTTGACGATGTCCTTGAGAAGGAGCCAGGCCGTCTTGCGCTTAGACACGTTGTTGTAGAGAACTCGCGCCCGGTGGAGACGGCTGCCTGGATGCCGCTCACCTGTTTCCTTTGCTGCCTGCACCTCCTTACCGTAGCGGCATGGAAGCCACCACCCACACCGTGACCAATCAGCCTCCGCCCCTGGTGGGGTACGACGTCTTCAGTTCGGACCGTGCCCTGACCGAGGCCGTCGACCGGCACACCGCTCCCGAACTCCTGGACGGGGTAAGGGAGGGACTGGCCGCACTCGGCCGTACGGCGGGATCCGCACAGGCCCAGGAGTGGGGGTTCCAGGCCAATGAGAATCCTCCGAAACTCCGGACGCACGACCGGTACGGCCATCGGATCGACGAGGTCGAATTCCATCCGGCCTGGCACCGATTGCTCGGAAAGGCCGTTTCGTCCGGTCTGACGGATGCCTGGGGGCAGCCCGCGGGACATGTGCGGCGCGCCGCCGGATTCCTGGTGTGGACGCAGGTGGAGGCGGGGCACGGCTGTCCGCTGTCGATGACTCATGCCGCGGTGCCCGCCCTGCGGACCGATCCGGTGCTGGCCGCGGAGTGGGAGCCCCGGCTGACGTCTCATCTGTACGAACAGGAGCTGCGGCCCGCGGCGCTGAAGCCCGGCGCCCTGTTCGGGATGGGCATGACGGAGAAGCAGGGCGGGAGCGACGTACGGGCCAATACGACGAGCGCCGTACCGCTGGACGCGGAGGGTGAGTACGTACTCACCGGGCACAAGTGGTTCTGCTCGGCGCCGATGTGCGACGGGTTCCTGGTCCTGGCGCAGGCTCCCGGGGGGCTGACCTGTTTCCTGGTGCCGCGGGTGCTCCCCGACGGGACCCGGAACGTCTTCGCGATCCAGCGGCTCAAGGACAAGCTGGGCAACCGGTCCAATGCGTCGAGCGAGGTCGAGTTCGACGGGACGTGGGCGCGGCGGGTGGGCGAGGAGGGCCGCGGGGTGCGGACCATCATCGAGATGGTCGCCGCCACCCGGCTCGACTGCGCGGTCGGGGCCGCCGCGCTGATGCGCCAGGCCGTCGCCCAGGCGACGCATCACGCCGCCCACCGCTCGGCCTTCGGCGGGAAGCTGATCGACAAGCCGCTGATGCGCAACGTGCTGGCGGATCTGGCCCTGGAGTCGGAGGCCGCGACGACGCTCGCGCTGCGGCTCGCCTCTGCGTACGACAGCGACACGGAGGAGGAGCGGGCCTTTCTGCGGCTCGCGGTGCCGGCGGCGAAGTACTGGACCACCAAGCGGTGCACTCCTGTTGCGGCCGAGGCCCTGGAGTGCCTCGGCGGCAACGGCTACGTCGAGGAGTCGGGCATGCCCCGGCTGCTGCGCGAGGCGCCGCTCAACTCGATCTGGGAGGGCTCGGGGAACGTACAGGCCCTTGATGTGCTGCGGGCGCTGCAGCGCGAGCCGCAGGCGCTGAACGCGTTCCTCCAGGAGGTCGGCAAGGCGCGCGGCGCCGACCACCGGCTGGACGGGGCGATCAAGAACCTGCTGACCGAACTGGCCGATCTGGACGGCATCGAGGCGCGGGCACGGCGGCTGGTGGAGCGCATGGCGCTGGTGCTCCAGGGTTCGCTGCTCGTGCGCTGGGCGCCGCCGGAGGTCGCGGACGCGTTCTGCGCCTCACGGCTCGGCGGGGACTGGGGTGCGGCCTTCGGGACGCTGCCGCACACGCTGGACCTGGGGCGGATCGTGGACAGGGCCCGGGCCGACGTCACCGGGTGAACAAGTAAAACAGCCGGGGTGGGTGCTGCGCCGACACGGCACCACCCCCGGCTGGTACTGCCACTTTCGTACAACCGCACGCCTCACCGCGAGGGTTGCGAGAGGTTGCATCGGATGTTCGGAGTACCGGACACCGGGGCCCCGGACGATGCACCATGTGGAATGACGGCCTCACAGCCGGTGCACAACCTTTGCTTTACCGGGAGTCCCACAGTGAAGACGCGACCGCTCGACCTCGCCCGTCTCAACGCGCAGCACAACGCCGAAACGTCACGTGCGCTGCACGGTCTGCATGAGGCCGCCTTCTCCGGGGAGCCCTCCCGAGGCGCGCCGCGCCCGGTCATCGACGCCTCCTGGCAGCGGATGATGCGCATCGGGCTGAGCCCCGACCAGTCCACCAGCAGCGTGCTCCTGGAGAGCGGTGAGCTGGAGCACCGGCGCAGGGCCACCCTGCTCGGCGAGCTGATGCCCTCGCTCAGCCGGGGGCTGGTCTCGATCGTGGACGCCTCCATGCAGGTCATGGTGGTGACGGACGAGGAGGGCCGGGTGCTGTGGCGCGACGGGAACCAGGCGGTGATCCGCCGGGCGAACGGCATCTGTCTGGAGGAGGGCGCCGCCTGGAGCGAGGGCACCACGGGGACCAATGCGATCGGCACGGCCCTGGCCGCCGCCCGGCCCGTGCAGGTCCACTCCGCCGAGCACTTCGTCCGTACGCTCCACAACTGGACGTGTGCGGCCGCCCCCGTCCACGATCCGCGCGACGGCCGGCTGCTCGGCATCATCGACATCAGCGGGCCCGACTCCACCTTCCACCCCGCCACCCTCGGCCTGGTCGACTCGGTGGCCCAGCTGGCCGTGTCCGAGCTCCGCAACCGCCATCTCGTCTCCATCGAGCGGCTGCGGGCGGTGGCCGCCCCCGTCCTCTGCCAGGTGGGCGGCCGGGCTCTGGTCGT
>NZ_JAFLRJ010000444.1 GCF_017315755.1 Streptomyces beijiangensis | reverse complement strand
CGCGCCAGCTGCGTCCCCTCCTCGACGATCAGTGCGTACGCACTCACATGGTCGGGCCCGGCCCCCACGGCCGCCGCCAGTGAGGCCCGCCAGTCGTCGTCGCTCTCGCCCGGCGTCCCGTAGATCAGATCAAGATTTACGTGCTCGAAGCCCGCCGCCCGCGCCTCCGCGACGCACGCCTCGGGCCGCCCCGGCGTATGCGTACGCTCCAGCACCTTCAGTACGTGCTGCCGCGCNNCTCGGTGGTGATCTCCGCGTCCTCCGCGAGCCCGAACTCGTCACGGACCGCGGCCAGCATCGAGACGAGATCGGCCGCCGCGAGCAGCGTCGGCGTCCCGCCGCCCACGAAGACGGTCTGTACGGGCCGCGGGTCGTCCCCCATGACCTTGCGCGCGAGCCGGATCTCGTCGGCGACCATCTCGGCGTAGTTGTCCCGGGAGGCGAGCACACCGCCGGAGCTCCGCAGCTCGGTCGCGGTGTAGGTGTTGAAGTCGCAGTAGCCGCAGCGCGTCGCGCAGTACGGCACATGCAGATAGAACCCGAGCGGCCGTGCGCCCGCGCCTTCGAAGGCGGAAGGGGGCAGCGCCCCGTCCTCGGGCATGGGCTCACCATCGGGCAGTACGGAAGGCATGCCCCCATTGTCCGTCACGCCCGCCCGTCCCCACGCCCGCGGCTACTCGGCCCGCAGCACCAGCAGCGCCAGATCGTCGTCCAGCGGCTTCTCCCCGAAGTCGTACACGGCCCGCCTGACCCGCTCGGCGACCCCCTGCGCCGTCAGCCCCACGCACCCCGCGAGGACCTTCGCCAGCCCGTCCCCGTCGTCGAACATCCGCGCCCCGCCGCGCCGCTCGGTCACCCCGTCCGTCACACAGAGCAGGGTGTCGCCCGGCATCAGATCGAAGCTCTCGCTCTCGTACGTGGCGTCGTCGAGGACCCCGAGGAGCACCTGCGGCTCCGCCGCCGGCTCCACACTCCCGTCGGGGCGCAGGAGCAGCGGGAGCGGGTGACCGGC
>NZ_JAFLRJ010000443.1 GCF_017315755.1 Streptomyces beijiangensis | reverse complement strand
ACGTCACAACGGCCGGAGCCCACTGTGCGGGGGCTCCGGCCGTTGTGACGTGTCGTGACGTCAGCCGACCGGCGGCAGTGAGAGCCGCAGCCGTGCGCCGCCTCCCGGTTCCCGGGTCTCGGCGGCCACGCTGCCGCCGTGCGTCTCCGCGATCTGCCGGACGATCGCCAGGCCGAGACCCGAGCCGGGCAGCGAGCGCGCCTTGGGGGAGCGGTAGAAGCGGTCGAAGACGTACGGCAGATCCGCGGCCGGGATTCCGGGGCCGCGATCGGTGACCGACACGGTGCCCTCCGGCGTCGTGGCCACGGTGATCCGGCCGCCCTCCGGGCTCCACTTGACCGCGTTGTCGACGAGGTTGCCGATCGCACGCTCCACCGCGTCCGGATCGGCATGTACGAGGCACGGCGCCAGGTCGGCGATGAAGTCCAGCTCCGGGGAGCGCGCGGCGGCGCGGTCGAGCACGCGCCGGGCGAGCAGATCGACGCGGGTGTCCTCGGTGTGGGTCCGGACGTTTCCGTACCGGGCCAGATCGATCAAGTCGTTGACGAGCAGGGTGAGTTCGGCGGCCTGGCCGCGCGCCTCGCGGACCAGGAGCGGGGCCTGGGGGTCCGCGATGCCGGGCCCCTCGTCGAGGAGTTCGAGGTTGGTGGTGAGGCTGGTGAGCGGGGTGCGCAGCTCGTGCGAGGCGTCGGCGACCAGTCTGCGCTGGGCGCCCACCGATTCGTCCAGGGCGGCCATCATCGCGGCGAAGGAGCGGGTCAGGCGCGCGATCTCGTCCTTGCCGTCCGCGGATAGCCGGGCGGTGAGGTCCTGAGTCTCCGTCACATGCTCGACAGTCTCGGTGAGTTGGCGCACCGGCCGCAGCAGTCGTCCCGCGGCGAGCCGCGCCCCGAGCGCGGCCAGCAGGCTGCCGCCGGCCGTGATGGAGATCAGGAGTACCTCGAGCCGGTCGAGGGTGGTGCCGACGACCGAGGTGGGGACGGCGGTCCGCACGAGGTTGAAGCCCTTCATGTCCAGGTGCGAGGTGTAGACGCGGTAGTGGACGCCCTTGAAGTCGGCGTCCTGGAAGTACGGCGATTCCGCACCCGTGGACACATCCACGTCGCGGGACGTGAAGTCGATGAAGGCGGGGCTGGGGCCCTTGGCCATCGGAGTCCGGATGAACTGCACCTTCGTCGAGCCGACGTCGATCAGGTCCAGGGGGATCTTGGCCTCTGCTCCGGTCGACTTCTGCTTGAACGATTTCACCAGTTCGGGGGCCTGCTGGGCCGCCTTCACCAGAGTCGCGTCGTGCTGCTCATTGAGCTTGGCGCTCAGCGAGGGGTAGAGGATCAGCGACGCGAGGACGAGCGCCGCCAGTACGACCGCCCCGCCGGCCAGCGCCACCCGGTTGCGCAGGCTCATCGCGGCTCCTCCCGCAGGACGTAGCCCAGGCCGCGCACGGTCTGTACGATCCGGGGCTCGCCGTCCGCCTCCAGCTTGGCGCGCAGATAACTGACGTACACCCAGAGGGCGTTGGAGGACTGGCCGAAGTCGTAGCCCCACACCGAGTCGAGGATGAGTGTACGGCTGAGGACGCGGCGCGGATTGCGCAGGAACAGCTCCAGCAGGGCGTACTCGGTCCGCGTCAGCTCCAGGTCCCGTGCGCCGCGGCGGGCCCGGCAGGCGGCGGTGTCCAGTTCGACGTCGGCATAGCTCAGCACCTCCCGGTCGGCGCCGCTGCGGCGCAGCAGCGCCCGCAGCCTGGCCCGCAACTCCTCCAGGGCGAACGGCTTCGCCAGATAGTCGTCCGCCCCCGCGTCCAGGCCCGCGACCCGGTCGACGACCAGGTCGCGGGCTGTCAGCATCAGGATCGGCGTGCGGTCGCCGCGGGCGCGCAGGGTGCGGCAGACCTCCAGGCCGTTGGGCTCCGGCATCAGGATGTCGAGGACGACCGCGTCCTGCCGCATGCCGGACAGGGACTCCAGGGCGGAGCCCCCGTCGGCCGCGACCGTCACCTCGTACCCGTCCCGGGTCAGGGCGTGCGCCAGCGAACGGCGCACCGCGTCATCGTCGTCGACCACCAGTACGCGCATCGCGTCAGGATGCCGCAGCCGTCGCGGGTACGGAATCAGCGCGCGGCACGCTTGTCCGCAGAGCGTGCCGCGGCCGCCTTCAAGTGGGCCAGGGCGTGGCTCAGTTGCTGCGGTGCGACGCCGATCTCCTTGGCGATGGCCGTGAACGCGGAGCCGCCCGGGTCGATGCTGCCGTGTCCGGCGGCGGCGAGCACGGCCAGCTTGTCGACCGCGTGCTGGGCGCGTGCCACGGGTACCCCGAGCTCACCGGCGAGCGCCTTGGCGCCGACGACCGTACGGAACTCCGCCTCGAAGCCCCGCTTCTCCTTGCCCTTGTCGCCGGGACCGGGTTTCCGCGGTCCGCCGTCCGATGCGAAGATCTCCGCCAGCAGCTGCCTGGCCTGCGCGGTGGTCAGTCCGAGCTCCCTGGCGAACGTCCCGACCACGGCCGGGCCGTCCGTACGCCCCTGCGCCTGCCCGACGAGCGGCTTGATGATGCGCAGCGCCCGCTCGAGACGGTCAGGACTGATTCCGTAGCGCTTGGCGACGGGGCCGGTCTTCGACCCGCTCCCGTCCTTCGCCCGTTCGCCGGAGGTCGCGCCCGGGCCCTTGTGGCCGCTGTCGGCGGTCGATGCCACCGCCGCCCCCGAGACCGCCGTCAGCATGGTCAACGCCGTTGCCACGGCGAGCAGTTGATTCCTGTGTCGCATGTGCGTCACCTCTCGCACGGGGACCGGCCCGTGCCGGTCCGTACAGGAACCAGCAGACCGAACCCGCTTCACAGGAACCGTGCCGCGACCTTAGAGATTCCATAGAACGCGCGAGGGCTGGCCGTTCCGCCAGGAATCGGGTAGTACGGACGGGTAGCACCGCTCGGTAACGGGTAGGTGCGCCCACCCGTCACCCGCGGCGAGGAGTACCCCTCATGACCGCACCACAGGACAAGGCACAGAACGCGCCCAAGGTCACCGAGCGCGAAGCCCGCCAGGTGGCCGAGGCCGCGCGCGAACAGGACTGGCGCAAACCCAGCTTCGCCAAGGAGCTCTTCCTCGGCCGCTTCCGCCTCGACCTCATCCATCCTCATCCGCTGCCGGCCTCCGACGACGCGCAGCGCGGCGAGGAGTTCCTCGCCAGACTGCGCGTCTTCTGCGAGACGAAAGTCGACAGCGCGCTGATCGAGCGCGAGGCGCGCATCCCCGACGAGACGATCAACGGGCTCAAGGAGCTCGGCGCGCTCGGTATGAAGATCGACACCAAGTACGGCGGTCTCGGACTGACGCAGGTGTACTACAACAAGGCGCTCGCGCTCGCCGGTTCGGCCAACCCGGCCATCGGCGCGCTCCTCTCCGCCCACCAGTCGATCGGCGTACCGCAGCCCCTCAAGCTCTTCGGCACCCAGGCCCAGAAGGATGCCTTCCTGCCGCGCCTGGCGAGCACGGCCATCTCCGCCTTCCTCCTCACCGAACCGGACGTCGGTTCGGACCCGGCACGCCTGGCGACGACGGCGGTCCTCGACGGCGACTCGTACATCGTCGACGGAGTGAAGCTCTGGACGACCAACGGCGTGATCGCCGACCTGCTGGTCGTCATGGCCCGCGTGCCCAGGACCGAGACGTCCAAGGGCGGCATCACCGCCTTCGTCGTCGAGGCGGACTCCCCGGGCGTCACCGTCGAGAACCGCAACGTCTTCATGGGGCTGCGCGGTCTGGAGAACGGCGTCACCCGCTTCCACCAGGTCCGTGTCCCCGTGGCCAACCGCATCGGCCCCGAGGGTGCGGGCCTCAAGATCGCCCTCACCACCCTCAACACGGGGCGTCTCTCGCTCCCCGCGATGTGCGTGGGCGCGGGCAAGTGGTGTCTGAAGATCGCGCGCGAGTGGTCTTCGGTACGGGAGCAGTGGGGCAAGCCCGTCGCCCACCACGAGGCCGTCGGCTCCAAGATCGCCTTCATCGCGGCGACCACCTTCGCGCTCGAAGCAGTCCTCGACCTGTCCTCGCAGATGGCGGACGAGGACCGCAACGACATCCGCATCGAAGCGGCCCTGGCCAAGCTCTACGGCTCGGAGATGGGCTGGCTGATGGCCGACGAACTGGTCCAGATCCGCGGCGGCCGCGGCTTCGAGACCGCCGACTCCCTGGCCGCACGCGGTGAGCGTGCAGTCCCCGCCGAACAGGTCCTGCGCGACATGCGCATCAACCGCATCTTCGAGGGCTCGACGGAGATCATGCACCTCCTGATCGCCCGCGAGGCGGTCGACGCCCACCTCAAGGTCGCGGGCGACCTGATCGACCCCGAGAAGAACCTCTCCGAGAAGGCGAAGGCGGGCGCCCAGGCAGGCGTCTTCTATGCCCGCTGGCTTCCGAAGCTGGTGGCGGGCCCGGGCCAACTCCCGCGTTCGTACGCCGAATTCAACCCACCGGACCACCCGGACCTCTCGCCCCACCTGCGCTACGTGGAGCGCTCGGCACGCAAGCTCGCCCGCTCGACGTTCTACGCGATGTCCCGCTGGCAGGGCCGCATGGAGACCAAACAGGGCTTCCTCGGCCGCATCGTCGACATCGGCGCGGAGCTCTTCGCGATGAGCGCGGCCTGCGTACGTGCCGAACTCCTGCGCACCACAGAGGAGTACGGCCGCGAGGCGTACCAACTGGCGGACGCGTTCTGTCGCCAGTCCCGCATCCGCACCGACGAACTCTTCGCCCGCCTCTGGACGAACACCGACGACCTCGACCGCAAGGTGGTCACCGGAGTCATGTCGGGCACGTACACCTGGCTGGAACAGGGCATCGTCGACCCCTCGGGCGAAGGCCCCTGGATCGCGGACGCGACCCCGGGTCCCGCCAAGAAGGACAACGTCCACCGCCCGATCCGCTGAGGCACGGACCGGTTCAGGCGCCGTCGCGCACTCCGCGGCGGCGCCTCGCCGCGTACACCGCACAGCTCGCAGACACCGAGCCCTGAAGGGCAGGCCCGACCGCCGTCGGTCCGCCCCGTCCAACGCGTGAAACGCCCTGCCTCCACCACCGCGAACCGGGCAAAATCTCCCCCCATGACCGTGATCGAGATCCCCGGCTCCAAGTCCGTGACCGCCCGCGCCCTCTTCCTCGCCGCGGCGGCCGAGGGCACCACCACGCTGCTCCTCCCCCTCGTCTCCGACGACACGGAGGGCTTCGCCGAGGGGCTGGTCAGCCTCGGTTACGACGTCGAGCGGACCCCCGGCGCCTGGCGCATCCAGGGCCGCCCCGCGGGCCCGGCGGCCACCGAGGCCGACGTCTACTGCCGCGACGGCGCGACGACGGCCCGCTTCCTCCCCACCCTCGCCGCGGCCGGCCACGGCTCCTACCGCTTCGACGCCTCCGCCCAGATGCGCCGCAGACCGCTCGCCCCGCTCACCCGCGCCCTCCAGGACCTCGGGGTCGACCTGACGCACGAGGAGGCCGACGGGCACCACCCGCTCCGGATCGCCGCGCACGGCATCAAGGGCGGCGGACTCACCCTGGACGCGGGCCAGTCGTCCCAGTACCTGACCGCGCTCCTGCTGCTCGGCCCGCTCACCGCCGAGGGCCTGCGCATCACGGTCACCGACCTGGTCTCGGCCCCGTACATCGAGATCACGCTCGCGATGATGCGCAGCTTCGGCGCGCGGCCCACCCGCGAGGGGAACGTCTTCACGGTCCCGCCCACCGGCTACCGCGCCACCACCTACGCCATCGAGCCCGACGCCTCGACGGCCGGCTACTTCTTCGCGACGGCGGCCCTGACGCCCGGCCGCGAGATCACCGTCCCGGGCTTGGGCACGGGCGCACTCCAGGGCGACCTGGGCTTCGTCGAGGTGCTGTCCCGTATGGGCGCGGACGTGCGTACGACGGCCGACGCGACCACCGTCACCGGCCCGGCCCGCCTCAGGGGCCTCACCGTCAACATGCGCGACATCTCCGACACCATGCCGACGCTGGCGGCGATCGCCCCGTACGCCACGTCCCCCGTACGGATCGAGGACGTCGGCAACACCCGCGTCAAGGAGTGCGACCGCCTGGAGGCCTGCGCCGAGAACCTCCGCGCGCTCGGCATCGAGGTCGCCACGGGCCCCGACTGGATCGAGATCCGCCCGGGAACACCCCGCCCGGCCGAGATCACCACGCACGGGGACCACCGCATCGTGATGTCCTTCGCGGTGACGGGCCTGCGCACGCCGGGGATCACCTTCGACGACCCGGGCTGCGTCCGTAAGACCTTCCCCGGCTTCCACGAGGCCTTCGCGGCGTTTACGGCGTAGGCGGGGTCCATGCGGCGACCAGGTCGAGCAGCCCGGGGAAGCGGGCATTGAGGTCGTCGACCCGCACCTGGCTGCGCCGCTCAAGACCGTACTGCCGCTGTCGTGTCACGCCCGCCTCGCGCAGGGCCTTGAAGTGATGGGTCAGCGTGGACTTGGGCCGGTCGATCCCGAACCATCCGCAGGTGCGGTCCGACTCCGGTGATTCCCGCAGGAGTTTACGGATGATGCCGAGCCGGAGCGGATCGCTGAGCGCGCCGAGGACGGTCTCCAGGCGCAGCTCTGCGACGGCGGGTTCGGGCAGTGGTTCCGGGAGGGCGGCGGACGTCACGGGGGGTCTCCCTCATCGATCTCATCAGTACGACTTGAATCGTACTGCATGCTAAGTTCGAGAAAACTCGTACTGAAGCTCGGTGAGGGAGACCCCCGTGACGTCTGTCCGGCGTGCCCGCAACCAGGTCAGGCCCGCCCCCAGCCCGTCCCCGGCCCCACGCCGGTGGATCTGGCTGGCGGCCTGGCCGGTGACCGCGGTGTTCGTCCTGTCCAACGCGGCGACTCCGCTCTACGGTCTCTGGCAACGCGAGATCGGCTTCTCCAGGGGCACGCTGACGGTCGTCTTCGCCTGTTACATCGCGGGCCTGATCGCCTCGCTCCTTGTCTCCGGCGTGCTCTCCGACCGGATCGGCCGCAAACCGGTCCTCCTTCCCGCCCTCGTACTCGCCCTCCTGGCCTGCGGAATCTTCGCCACCGCCACCTCGGTCGCGGCTCTGGTCGTGGCCCGGCTGCTCACCGGGATCGCCGTGGGGGCCGCGGTCTCGGCGGGCATGGCGGCGGTGACGGACGTGGCGGGCCCCGACCGCAAACGCCTGGCGGCGCTGCTCGCCTCCTGCGCGATGGTGCTGGGCGCGGGACTGGGTCCGCTGCTCGCGGGCGTACTCTCCGAACTCGCCCCCGGCCCGACGGCCACGGTCTTCGCGGTGGAGGCGGTACTGCTGCTCTCGGCGCTCGCGGTCGTTCTGCGGATGCCGGTGCGCCGCCCTGTCCGCACGTCCGCTCCCGCGTCCTGGATCCGCATCCCCTCGGTCCCGCACCCGAACCGCCGCCAACTCGCCCTGGGCATCGCCGTGTTCGCGCCCGGGATCACCGCGACGTCCTTCGTCCTTTCGCTCGGTCCCTCCCTGCTCTCCTCCCTTCTCGGTACGGAGAGCCGGATGGTGGCCGGAGTGATGGCCTTTGCGATGTTCCTCGCCGCGACAGCCGTCCAGTTCGCGGTCCGCAGTCTGCGGATCCACGCCATCCTTCTCACCGGCGCGACGAGCACGGCCCTGGCCATGCTGGCCCTGATGGCGGCCGTACGCACCGATTCGCCCGCCCTGCTCGTCACCGCGGCGGTCCTGGCCGGCGCGGGGCAGGGTGCGGGTCAGCTGGGAGGGCTGACCCTGCTGAGCGCCGAGATCCCGGCCCACCGCCTCGCCGAGGCCAACTCCGCGATGAACATGGGCGGTTATCTCCCGGCCGGCGCACTCCCGGTCGCGGCGGGCTACTTCAGCGACGCGGTGGGACTGTCCACGGGCGCGACGGTCTTCGCCGTACTCCTTGCCTCCTTGGCCGCACTGGGCGCGCTCACCGTCCTGCGGGGGGTTGCGTCGGCTGGTCGCACGAACTAATCTAACCGAGTTACATTAATGACTCGGTTAAAGTTAATGCGACGGGAGGCAGGGCATGGAGGATCTCGACCAGGAGCGCGCCTACGTCGACCGCTGCAGAGCAGGCCTGCGCCGCATGCTGGAAGGCGCCCGCGAGAACGTCATCGCGGGCGAGACCGTCTCCGCCGACCGCTTCGGTGCCGAACGGCTCGGGCGGTATCTCAAGAGCCTCGCCAAGGAGATGGGGGAGGAGCCCGACGGGCCGCCGTTCTTCGGCCGGCTGGACTTCGGCTCGGGGGAGCACCAGGGCCGCAGCCTCCATATCGGCCGGCGTCACATCTCCGGCGAGACCGGTGCGCTGCCCGTGGTGATCGACTGGCGGGCGCCGGTGTCACGGGTCTTCTACCAGGCGAGCGGGCGCGATCCGCAGGGAGTCGCGGTCCGGCGCCGCTTCGGCTGGTCGGGTCCGGGCACGGAGCTGACCGGGTTCGAGGACGAGCGGCTGGCGAGCGGGGCGGAGACGAGCAGCAGACTCCTGGCGGCCGAGATCGAGCGGCCCAGGGTCGGCCCGATGCGTGACATCGTCGCCACCATCCAGCCGGAGCAGGACGATCTGGTCCGCGCCGGGCTCGATGAGTCGATCTGCGTCCAGGGCGCACCCGGCACGGGAAAGACCGCCGTCGGGCTGCACCGCGCGGCCTTTCTGCTCTACTCCCACCGCCAACGGCTCCGGCGCGCGGGGGTGTTGGTGCTCGGGCCGAACCGGGCCTTCCTCGGCTACATCGCGGCCGTCCTCCCCGCACTCGGCGAGGTGGACGTCGAACAGACCACCGTGGAGGAGCTTCTGGCGCGCGGCCCCGTCCTGGGCACCGACACCGAAGAGGTCTCCGTCATCAAGCACGGCCTCGGCATGGCGAAGGCGCTGCGCACCGCGCTCTACGGACGGATCGGTATACCAGCAGAGCCGGTTGCTGTCCGGGACAGCTCGTTCGTGTGGCGGGTGGACGAGGATGAGCTGCGCCGGATCGTCGACGACACGGCGCGGGCGGCGGTCCCGTACAGCGTCGGCCGCGAACGCGTCCGCTCCCGGATCGTGGCGCTGATGCAGCTCCAGGCGGAGGGACGCGCCCTGTCGGTCAACGCGGCCTGGCTGCAGCGGACGGGGCGCGCGGTGACACCCTTCCTGGACGAGGTCTGGCCGACGGTCGGACCGGAACAGGTGCTGTTCGAGCTGCTCTGCGACCCGCCGAAGGATCTTGCCGCCCTCCGGTGGGCGAAGCGGCCGAGATCCTTCAGGAGCGCGAAGTGGACGGCGGCCGACGCCGTCCTCCTCGACGAACTGGCAGGGCTGATCGAGCGGCCGGGCGGCTTCGGACACGTGATCATCGACGAGGCGCAGGACCTGTCCCCGATGCAGTGCCGTGCCGTCGCCCGCCGCAGCGAGCACGGCTCGATCACCGTGCTCGGCGATCTGGCACAGGGCACCGCACCCTGGTCGGCTCGCTCCTGGACCGGGCAGCTGGAGCTCCTGGGCAAGCCGCAGGCGCAGGTGATCGCCCTGACCACGGGGTTCCGGGTACCGGCCGCGGTGGTGGAGCTGGCCAACCGGCTCCTCGCCCGGCTGGACGTGGACGTGCCCGCGACCCTCTCCTTCCGTACCGACGGCCGACTGAACACCGTCGATGTCACCGACCTGGACAAGGCGGTGGTGGAGGCGGCTCGGGAAGCCCTCGGCCACGAGGGATCGATCGGCGTGCTGGTCCCGGACTCTCTGACGGAGAGCGTCACGGCGGCGCTGCGGGACGCGGAACTGCCCGTCGGGGGCGAGCGGTTGACCGTCATGCCGGTGTCGATGGTCAAGGGCCTGGAATACGACCACGTGATCGTCGCCGAACCGGCCGACATCATCGAGGCGGAGACCCGCGGCCTCAACCGCCTCTATGTCGCCCTGACCCGGGCGGTGTCCCGGCTCGACATCCTCAGTAGCCGCGACTGGATGCCCCGTCGCTGAGCAGCGAGAACGCCAGCTCGGCGGCGGCCACGGCCTCTCGGTGCACGTCCTGGGCGCTGCGGCCGCCCGCCAGCTCGGCCCAGTTCCTCCGGGCGAGCGCCTGCCGTACGACAATGAACTGCGCGGCCACCAGCGAGTGGGCCAGCGGGTCCGACGGCGTGCCGGGGGACTCGGCCAGCGACTCGGCCAGCGACTCCGTCTCCGCCGCGGCGTACGCGGTGACCCGGGCGGCCAGGCTCGGGGTGTCGAACACCAGCCGGTGGAAGGCCAGCACCTGTGGATGGTCGCAGAGGCCGGTGACCGGGTCGCGCGCATCGAGCCCCGCGCGGAAGTGCCGGTGCAGCGCCTGGAGAGGCGACAGCCCGGCCGCACGGGCCCGTACGACGCCGGCCGCTTCGCCCTGGTGATCGGCGAACCGGTGGAGGACGAGGTCCTCCTTGGAGGCGAAGTAGCGGAAGAGCGTCGGCTTGGAGACCTCGGCGGCGGCCGCGATGTCGGCCACCCCGACCCGGTCGAAGCCGTCGGCGAGGAACATCTCGATGGCGGTGTCGGAGAGGACCTGGCGGGTGCGGTCCTTCTTGCGCGCGCGCAGACCGGCGGATTCGCTCATGCGTCCACGATATACAGGAACATTTTTAACCGGGTTGCACGGACTCGACCGGCAGCACGGCCAGCGCCTCGATCTCCACCCGGAACGCCGGGTGGACCAGACCCACCACCTGCACCAGCGAGCACGCGGGCGGCCGTTCGACGTCGATGAACTCGTCCCGCACCTTCCGGAACGCCCCCAGATCCGCCAAGTCCGTCAGGAAGACGGTCAGTTTGGCGATGTCCGCCATCCCCGCACCGGCCGCGGCCAGCGCTGTCCGCAGATTCACGAACACCTGCCGCAGCTGCCCCTCGGGATCGCCCTCGCCCACGATCCTGCCCTCCGCGTCCACCGGCACCTGGCCGGAGACGGCGACCGAGGTCCCGCTGAACGCGACGGCGTGGCTGTAGCCGTTGACCGGCGGCGACCCCTCGGGGCGCAGATAGTGCTTCATGGGAACTCCTCGTTTCCGTCCCTACAATCGGGCCTTGATCGGCGACAGTTGATCAGATTCCAGGGGCGGGGACCACATCATGAACCAGTACCGGGCACGGCGCGCTGCGGCGACCGCACTCGTGGCAGTCGTCTGCGCGGGCGCGGCGGCATGCGGCAGCGACAGCGACGGCAAGGACAGGCAGGACGCCAGACCGTCCGCGTCCCGAACCGCCCACGCCCCCAAGCCCCTCACCAA
>NZ_JAFLRJ010000442.1 GCF_017315755.1 Streptomyces beijiangensis | reverse complement strand
CCCCCGCCTTCCCCTCTCCTCCCGACTGGAGCCCAGCCATGGCCATCGAGGTCCGCATCCCGACCATCCTCCGCACCTACACCGACGGCGCCAAGGCCGTCGAGGGCAGCGGAGCCACTCTCGCCGACCTCCTCGCCGACCTCGAAACCCGGCACAACGGCATCCAGGCACGCATCGTCGACGGCGAGCAGCTGCGCCGCTTCGTCAACGTCTACCTGAACGACGAGGACGTCCGCTTCCTCGACGGCATCTCCACCAAGCTCACCGACGGCGACAACGTCACGATCCTCCCGGCCGTGGCCGGCGGCATGGTCTGAGCCCGATGCGCTACGACAGCTCGCTGGCAGCCGTAGGAAACACCCCGCTGGTCCGCCTGCCGCGCCTCTCCCCGTCGGACGACGTCCGCATCTGGGCCAAGCTGGAGGACCGCAACCCCACAGGATCGATCAAGGACCGCCCCGCGCTCCACATGGTCGAACAGGCGGAGAAGGACGGCCGCCTGACCCCGGGCTGCACCATCCTGGAGCCCACCAGCGGCAACACCGGCATCTCCCTGGCCATGGCGGCGAAGCTCAAGGGCTACAACATCGTCTGCGTCATGCCGGAGAACACCTCCCAGGAGCGCCGCGACCTGCTGACCATGTGGGGGGCGACGATCGTTCCGTCCCCCGCGGCGG
This sequence comes from Streptomyces beijiangensis, assembly GCF_017315755.1. Taxonomy (GTDB): domain Bacteria; phylum Actinomycetota; class Actinomycetes; order Streptomycetales; family Streptomycetaceae; genus Streptomyces; species Streptomyces beijiangensis. The sequence goes on along the minus strand of NZ_JAFLRJ010000442.1, from coordinate 794 downwards.
GCGGCTCCAACACGGCGGTACGCGTCGCCAAGGAAATGGCCGCCGAGAACCCGTCCTGGGTCATGCTCTACCAGTACGGAAACCCGGACAACGCGGGCGCCCACTACGCCACCACAGGCCCGGAGATCCTCACCGACCTCCCCTCGATCACCCACTTCGTGGCGGGCCTGGGCACCACGGGCACGCTCATGGGCGTGGGCCGCTACCTCCGCGAGAACGTCCCCGGCATCAAGATCGTCGCAGCCGAGCCGCGCTACGACGACCTGGTCTACGGACTGCGCAACCTCGACGAGGGCTTCGTCCCCGAGCTGTACGACGCCTCGGTCCTCACCACCCGCTTCTCCGTCGGCTCGGCCGACGCGGTCACGCGCACCCGCGAACTCCTCCAGCAGGAGGGGATCTTCGCCGGGGTCTCCACGGGGGCGGCGCTGCATGCGGCGATCGGGGTCGGCAAGAAGGCGGTCGCGGCGGGCGAGACGGCGGACATCGTCTTCGTGGTCGCTGACGGCGGCTGGAAGTACCTGTCGACGGGCGTCTACACGGCCGCCACAACGGAGGCGGCAATCGAAACGCTCCAGGGCCAACTCTGGGCGTAACGCGGCTGCGCCGCGCTGGGGGCGCTGCCCCCAGCCCCCTGCTCCTCAATCGCCGGAGGGGCTTGAATTTGCCCGATGAGGGCTTGGATCTGCGGGCTGGGCTCGCGTGCGCGGGGCGTGTGCCGCACCTTTAGTCCCGCACCAGGCACATCAAGCCCGTCCGGCGATTGAGGACAAGCGGCCGAAGGTCGCTTACGG
>NZ_JAFLRJ010000441.1 GCF_017315755.1 Streptomyces beijiangensis | reverse complement strand
CAGGACCGTCCCCTGGTCGGGGCGGAGCAGCCCGGTGACCATGGAGAGGGTCGTGGTCTTGCCCGCCCCGTTCGGGCCGACCAGTCCGATGAACTGGCCGGCGGGAAGCTCCAGATCGATCCCCGCGACCGCGACCTGCTCGCCGAACCTCTTCCAGAGTCCGGTGACCTTCACCGCCGCCGGTGCTGCTGCCGCTGGTACCGCTGCTTGTCCTGATGCCTGGTCGGGCATGGCGCCGCGCCTTTCGGAGTCCCCGTTGATGGGGACAACCCTACGGGCGGCTGTTGCGCGCTTCCTGGCCGCAGGCGTACGCGAGCGGGCTGATCAGCTCCTCCGCGTCCGGCAGCCAGCGGTTGGCGGGGGTGGGGCGGCGCGCCCACTGCACGGCGCCGCTGTCGCCGACGCGGGTCGGGGGCGCGGCCACGTAGTCGCCCTCGCCGCGTACGACGAGATCCAGTGCGGCCGGCGCCCAGCCCAACTTCCGTACGAGATCGGGGACTTTCGCGCCCGCGCCCGGCAGTACGAAGAACATCATCCGGCGGTCGGGCGTGCAGGTCACGGGCCCCAGGGTCAGCTCCATGCGCTCCATGCGGGCGAGCGCGAGGAACCCGGCCGTCTCGGGGACGTCGATCGCGTCGAAGGTGCGCCCGGTCGGCAGCAGGATCGAGGCCTTCGGCATCTTGGACCACAGCCGGCGGGCGGCCACGGCACTGCCTGTCGCCTGGGTCGCCCAGTCGGGGCCGTTGGGGTGGGCGCCGGGCGCCGCGCAGGACGCGTCGCCGCAGGAGCACCGCTCGCCGCCCTCCTCCACCTCCAGCCAGGCGCCGGCGAACACGTCCCAGTGCCGCTCCTCCGCGTACCGGACGGCGCAGTCGAGGAGCAACTCGCCTCGCTGTTTCGGGATCTGTGCGGCTGCCGTCGTGCCTGCTGCGCTTGAGATGGTCTCTTCCACGCACAACTCAACTCCCGCCGCCACCTCGGGTTACGGGCGCGGAGCGGGCGGCGGAGGAGCATCGTTCCCGCATGTGGGGCGCATGGATGCACGTACGGGGGCGCGCATGCGAATGCACCGCGGAGACGGGTAACCACATGGGGTGAAGCACCGGGAAGCACGCGGAAGCACATGGAAGCGCGCGGAAGTACGAGGAAGTACGGAAAAGCACGCCTTCATCCGCATTCTCAGGACATCTGCCGGGAAGTGATCAACGCAGTGACCAGCACTGTGATCAACGCAGGGGGTACCCATGGCAGCCAGGCCGCTCGTCGCACGCCAGCCCAACGAGCGCCTGCAGGCGCTGATCCAGGAGGCGGGCTGCTCCAACGCGGGGCTCGCGCGCCGCGTGAACATGGTCGGCGCGGAGCGCGGGACCGATCTCCGTTACGACAAGACCTCGGTGGCCAGGTGGCTGCGCGGCCAGCAGCCGCGCGGACGGGCGCCGGGCGTCATCGCGGAGGCGCTGGGGCGGAAGCTGTCGCGGGTCGTCACGATCGACGAGATCGGGATGGCGAACGGGAAGAACCTGGCGTCGGGGGTGGGCCTGCAGTTCTCGCCGACCGTACTCGGCGCGATCGAGCAGGTGTGTGAGCTGTGGCGCAGTGATGTGGGGCGCAGGGACTTCCTGTCGGGCTCGACGGTGGCGGCCTCCGCGCTGGTCGAGCCCAGCAGGGACTGGCTGATCACGGGCGCGGACGCGGCGGTCGCGCGGTCCGCGGGGGCGCGGGTGGGGGCCTCGGACGTGGAGGCGGTCCGGGCGATGACGGAGGCGCTGGTGGAGCTCGACCACCGGTTCGGGAGCGGGCATGTGCGGCCGGTGGTCGTGCACTACCTGAACAGCGTGGTCTCGGGCCTGCTGGCGGGTTCGTACCGGGACACGGTGGGCCGGGAACTGTTCGCGGCGGTGGCCAGGCTGACGGAACTGGCCGGCTACATGGCGATCGACACGGGCCAGCCGGGCCTGGCGCAGCGGTACTACATCCAGGCGCTGCGGCTGGCGCAGGCGGCGGGGGACCGGGGTTACGGGGGCTACGTACTGGCCGCGTCGATGTCCCATCTCGCGGCCCAGCTGGGCAACCCGCGCGAGATCGCCCAGCT
>NZ_JAFLRJ010000440.1 GCF_017315755.1 Streptomyces beijiangensis | reverse complement strand
CCCCTGACGTGTCCCCCTCCCGCGCTCCTACGCCCCGGCCAGGGCGTCCGTCGGGGCCAGCCTGCTCGCCCGGACCGCCGGATACAGGCCCGCGATCATGCCGATGCCCAGCGTCGAGGCGATCCCTGCGGCGCTCGCCCAGACCGGGACGACGGTCGGCCAGTCCCGGCTGACGGCGTACCCCGCGGTGATGGCCGTCCCGAACACCGTGCCGGCGAGGCCGCCGATGAGCGACAGCAGCAGCGATTCCGTGACGAACTGGGTGCGGATCTGGCCCCGGGTCGCGCCGAGCGCCCGGCGCAGCCCGATCTCCGGGCGCCGTTCCAGGACCGAGATGACCATGGTGTTCCCCACTCCGACACCGCCCACCAGGAGCGCCACACCGCCGAGGCCGAGCAGCAGACCGGTCAGCGCGGACTCGGTGGCCTCCTTGGCTGCCAGAGCGTCCGAGGGCCGCGAGATCCGGACCTCGCCCGGCTTCTCCGGATTGGCGGTCGCGGGCAGTACGTTCCGTACCGCGGCCACCTGGCTGTCCTCGGCGCGGACATAGACCGTCGACGGATGGCCGTCGAAGCCGAGGTAGGTACGGGCCGCAGGCCGGCCGACCAGCGCGGCCCCGTCCAGTTCCGGCGCGAGCGGCATCGGTTCGAGCACCCCGATCAGCGAGAACCAGTGTCCGCCGAGCCAGACCCTGGTGCCGGGGGTGTACACATCGAGCCGGGCCGCGGCCGTGGCGCCCAACACCACCGCGGGGTACTTCTCGGTCGCGGCATCCAGCCAGCGCCCGCCCCGGATCTCGCCGCCCACCGCCGGCAGAAGTCCGGCATCGGCCGCGAGCACGTCGAGGGATCCTGTACGGCCGATGGCGATGTGCTCGTTGCGGTAGATGTGGGCGCCGGTCGCACCGGTCGCCGCGACCTGCTGGACCGGCGGGATCCGGCGGATCATCGCCACCGCCTCGTACGGAAGCTCGGACTTGACGCCGGTGAGGGTGGAACCCGGCGCGACCCGCAGCAGATTGGTACCGAGCGAGTCGAGCCGACGGTCCACTTCGGCCTGCCCGGAGCCGGAGATGCCGACCACCGCGATCATCGCGGCGACGCCGATCGCGATGCCCAGCGCGGACAGCAGGACCCTCAGCGGGCGGGTCCGCAGGCCGGTGCCGCCCAGCCGTACGACGTCCGCGGGCCGGAGCCGGGCGGCCCGCAGTCCGCGCTGCCGGGGCGAGTTGTCCTTACCGTCCGTCATCGGGGCGCCCCGATCATCGTGCCCGGCGCCGGGTCGCCCGATGCCGTGTCGGCGACCAGGCGGCCGTCGCGCATCTCGATACGGCGGGGCAGCACGGCCGCGATCTCCCGGTCATGGGTGATGACCACGACCGTCGTACCGGCACGGTTCAGCTCACGCAACAGCTCCAGCACGGCCGCGCCCGACACCGAGTCGAGATTTCCGGTCGGCTCGTCCGCCAGCAGTACCGCAGGCTCGCCCACCACCGCACGGGCGATCGCGACGCGCTGCCGCTCACCGCCGGACAGCTGGTGCGGGAGATGGTGCATACGGTGGCTGAGCCCGACCCGGGCCAGGGTCTGTGCCGCCCGGGCCCGGCGCCGGCGCTGCCCGACGCCTGCGTAGAGCAGACCGTCGGCCACGGCATCCAGGACCGGCACCCCGACCGCCAGATGGAACTGCTGGAACACAAAGCCGATCCGGGTGGCCCGCAGCGCGGACACCTCGCGGTCGGAAAGCCGCGCCACATCGTGGCCGTCGACCAGCACCCGCCCGGCGGAGGGCCGGTCGAGGCTGCCCATGAGATGCAGCAAGCTGGACTTGCCGGAGCCCGACGGGCCGACGACCGCGGCCAGTTCGCCGCGCCGGATCCGCAGACTCACCTCGCGCACGGCCATCACACCACCCGGGTACGTCTTGGAGACCGCGTCGAATTCCACCACGGGGATCACTCCGGGATCCTCACCTTCATGCCCTCGCTGACGGCGCTGCCGCTCACTTCCACCCGGCCGTCGGCGAACAGTCCGGTCTTCACCGCGACGAACTGCCCGGATCGCGACTCCACGCCGTAGCCGCCCTCCGCGAGTGCGACCAGTGCGGCCACGGGCACCGTGAGCACGTTCTTCCGCTCCTTCCCGATGTGATCGACCGTCACGGGGCCGCTGTCCAGGCCGCCCAGAGCTTTCTGGTCCTTGATGGACACGGTCACCGGGAGGGTCGCGGCGGCGGCGCCCCCGCTGCCGCTCTCACCGCCTCCCCCGCC
>NZ_JAFLRJ010000439.1 GCF_017315755.1 Streptomyces beijiangensis | reverse complement strand
CGCCGGGAGTGAGAGCGGTGTTCCAGGGGTTGCGGGTGGCAGGGAAGAGGGGGTTGTGGCCGGTGGCGCTGTAGCCGAACTCCGAGGCGTTCGTCTTGCCGATGACCACAGCACCGGCGGCGACGGCCCGTTCGACCACGATGTCGTCCTCGTCGGGTACGAAGTCCTCGTAGGCCGGGGAGCCGGAGGTGGTGCGGATGCCCTTGGTGGTGATCAGGTCCTTCACACCGATCGGCACGCCCGCCAGACGCCCGGCGTCCTCACCGCGCGCGATGCGGTCGGCGACGGCGCGAGCCCGCGCGCGGGCATGGTCGGGGGCGGGGGTGCAGTAGGCGCCGAGGACTCCGTCCAGGGCGGCCATCCGTTCCAGTACGGCGTCGGTGGCCTCGACGGGAGAAATCTCCGACCTGCTGATCCTGGCGGCCAGTTCGGTGGCCGGGAGGCGGCAGATCTCGTCGCGGGCGGCTTGGTCCATCGGGCAGCTCCTCGGTCGTCGGCGGTCGGTAGGGATCAGGCGCGGACGGCGGCCGGGACCGGGCCCGCGATCGGGACCGCCGGGCGCAGAGCGCGGTCCATGGCGGCGTACGCGCACACCGCCACGACCATGCCGACCAGCGCGTCGACCGCGCCGGGAAGCAGATAGTGCGCGGCCGTCGCGGCGCCCGCGCCGACGGCCCAGGAGACCAGGGCGGGCAGTCGGTACGCGACTGCCGGACGGGTCGCGGTACGGCGGCGCAGCAGCAGCTGGTCGGTGATGAGGACCGCGCCGATCGGCGGGACGAAGATGCCGAGCAGGTTCAGCCAGTCGACGAAGTGCGCCCACACGCCGCTCAGCGCGGCGATCAGTCCGATCGCGCCGAGCAGCAGGGCGAGCGGTCGCATCCGGGCCGGTGTGAGGGCGGACCAGCCGACGGCGGCGTTGTAGAGACAGTGGGAGGCGACCGAGCCGAGATTGGCGAAGACGAGGACGACGGCGAGCGTGGTGAGCAGCGGGCCGTGTCCCATCAGCAGGCCGAGGAAACCGCCGCCGTTGCTGCCGGGGTCGGTGGTCCCGCCGACGGCGACGACCAGCCCGCCGACCAGGAAAGCGACACAGTTCGCGAAGGGGAACGCACAGGAGGCGGCGACGACCCCGGCCCGCCCGCTCTTCGCCCAGCGGGTGAAGTCCGCGGTCATCGTCCCCGAGTCGGAGAACCCGGCGATGACGATGCTCATGGCGGCGCCGAACGACATGGCGGTGCCCGGTCCCTCGTAGGACACGGCGGAGCCCAGGGATGCCCCTCCGAGGCCGTGCCCGAGGGCGACGGCCGCCAGCACGACGAACAGCGGGGTGGCGATCAGACCGATGAGCGACAGCGCGCGGATGCCGACGGCGGTGAGTACGACGAAGAAGACGCCGCCCGCGAGCGCGCCCCACAACGTGGCCCAGCCGAGCACCTGTTGGAGGGTGGTGCCGGACAGTCCGATCTGGAAGGAGTACCAGCCGATGACGACGGTGGAGAGGAACGCGGCCGGCAGACGGGCGCCGAGGGTGCCGAAGGTGCGCGCGGTCTGCTGGGCGAAGTTCTCGCCGGTGCGCCCGGCCAGCCAGCTGAGCGCACCGACGTAGCCGAAGAGGACCAGATTGCCGAGGACGATCGCGGCTGCGCCGGTGAGGAAGCCCAGGTTGTAGACGATGACGCCGCCGAAGACGGCGTTGCCGAGGTTCATCGGGAAGCCGAACCAGACGGAGCAGACCGACAGCAGGCTCTTGCGGGCGTGCAAGGGCACGGGCTCGTGCTCGTACTCCTCGCCCAGGTCGGCGACGGTGCCGGCGGCGGACTGCGCGCGTCCGCTCTCGGTTCGGTTGGTGGTCACGGAGACTCCCGGGGGAAGTGGTATACCAAAGGCAATGCCGGGACGCTAGGCGGCACTTGTTACGCCGGTGTGCGTGGCGCGTAACAGGGGACGGCGCTCTGCGTTCAGCCCGTGTGGCGCCGTGCGGCGTCGCGCGGCGTCGCGCGGCCTGATGGTGCGTGTTACGGCAGGGTGGCCGCCGGACGGCCTCGCGTCACTGTCAGCAGGTACCGGCGAATCGGTGCCGGTTACTGGCAGTTGCGCACCAAGACGGGGGCGGGGGGTCCGCTCGTAGGCTCGCCGCATGGTGGAATCCGCGCTCAAAACCCTGGCCCCCGTCAATGCCGTCCGGCCCAATACCTATGTCGACTCCGTCGCCCTCATGCGGGTCTCCGCCGCGCTCGCCGCACTCCCCCGGGTCGAGGCGGCCAGCCTCGTCATGGGCACTCCGGCCAACCGGCGGATCCTCGCCGACGCGGGGCTGCTCGGCGACGAAGGCGCCCGTGCGCGCCCCAACGACCTGCTCATAGCGCTGTGTTGCCCGCCGGACGCCGTGTCGGGGGCTCTCGCCGAAATGGACCGGATGCTCGATCAGGGCTGGGGAGCCGAGGCCCCGGAGACCCGGCCGTCGGGCACCGAGTCGCCTCGCTCGCTCGCCACGGTGCCCGACGGC
>NZ_JAFLRJ010000044.1 GCF_017315755.1 Streptomyces beijiangensis | reverse complement strand
GGCCGGGGGACGGGGTTTCCGTCGCGTCGGCGTCGGCCGCGTCCGCCGCGTACGCCACCGGGGCCATCGCCACGTTCACCGAGGTCTTCTGCTGCTTGTCGCCCACCAGGTCGAGGCGCAGGCCCGCCGGGATGCCGGTCGCGCCGCTCTTCGACGTCACCCTGGCCTGGACGCCGTCGGAGAGGCCGACGTACAGAGGTGCGCTGCCGCCGCGGGCGTTCGGCTCGGCGCCCGCGTCGGGGGCGTCGTCGTTCTCGGCCTGGACGCTGTGCCAGTCGGACCAGGCGCCGGTGGCGAGGCGGTGGGTCCGTACCTCGATGTCCGCGTCGAGCTTGGCCTTCGGGCTGGTCCAGGTCACGCCGACCAGACCGAACTGCTCGGTGTCGCGCTTCGGCAGCGTGAGCCTGCCGTCCTTGCCGCTCAGCTGCAGCGCCTGCACGGCGCTGGACACCGGCTTCTGCGCGGCCGATTTACCGGCCGTGGATCCGCTGTCGCCGGGGGCGAAAACAGTGGCCGTCATGATCCCTGCCCCGCCGACGACAACAGCCCCGACCGCGATCCAGACGCGTCCGCGTCCGACAGGTCTTCGGACAGCCCGTGCTCCCATGCCCCACCCCTGGTGTTGAAGTAAACAACCGTGCAAGCGGGGACTCTATATCGCAGCAGGGAACGGGCTGTGCGCGGATCTTGGGGTCCCGGGGAGGGCCGCGGAGCCGGTGTGACGCAGCTCGCGCGGGGCGGTGCGATGCGTCTCCGGGCGGGTCCGCGGTGGGGCGGAGTGCGGCTGACCAGGGTGGAAGACCGAAAACCGTACCCATCATGGTGATGCTTCATGCATCGGGAGGTGACCGAACCTTCGCCTATGCGGCTGAACTTTTGTTGATCGAGGGTTAGTTGGACCCCTTCGGGGCCTACCCTTCAACAGGTGAACCAGTTGATGTCCCGTGAGCCCGATGCCGAGTCCGACGCCGGAGCACCCCTCCTCGGCACGCTGCCCACCGAGCTGCGCGCCGAACTCATCGCCTTCCGACGCGACTTGCACATGCATCCTGAGCTCGGCAATCAGGAGTTCCGGACCACCGCCGCGCTCAAGAAGCGCCTCGAGGCGGCCGGTCTCGTACCGCGTGTCCTGGACTCCGGCACCGGCCTGATGTGCGACATCGGCAGCTGGGACGGTGTACGGCCCATGCTCGCCCTGCGCGCGGACATCGACGCACTGCCCATTCCGGACACCAAGACCGACTGTGTCTACCGCTCCACCGTCCCCGACCGGGCGCACGCCTGCGGACACGACATCCACACCACCACCGTCCTGGGCGCCGGACTCGTCCTCGCCGCGCTCGACCGGCAGGGGCTGCTGCCGCACCCGGTGCGCCTGGTCTTCCAGCCGGCCGAGGAGGTGCTGCCCGGGGGAGCACCCGACGCCATCGACTCCGGGGTCCTTGACGGGGTCGGACGGATCATCGCGGTGCACTGCGACCCCAAGGTCGACGCGGGCCGCATCGGGCTGCGTACCGGACCCATCACGTCCGCCTGCGACCGGATCGAAGTGACCCTGGACGGACCCGGCGGGCACACCGCGCGGCCCCACCTCACCACCGACCTCGTCACCGCGGCCGCGAAGGTCGCCACCGAGGTGCCCGCCCTGCTGTCCCGGCGCATCGACGCAAGGTCGGGGCTCGCGCTGACCTGGGGGCGCATCGAGGCCGGGCACGCGTGCAATGTGATCCCGCAGCACGCCGAACTCTCGGGCACCGTGCGCTGCCTGGACCTCAAGGCATGGCACGACGCACCCGATCTGGTGCATGCCGCGATCGTCGAGATCGCCGATCTGCACCGGGCCAAGTCGGTCGTCGAGTACGTACGGGGCGTGCCGCCCGTCGTGAACGACCCCGCCGTCACCGAACTGCTGCGCGACGCGATGGTGGCCAGGCGCGGGGCGTACTCCGTGGAGGACACGGAGCAGAGCCTGGGCGGCGAGGACTTCTCGTGGTACCTGGAGAAGGTGCCCGGTGCGATGGCCAGGCTCGGCGTCCGTACACCCGGCGACAGCGCCCGCGGGGATCTGCACCGGGGGGACTTCGACGCGGACGAGACCTCGATCACCGTGGGGGTCGAACTCTTCACCGCGGCAGCGCTGTTGGACGGTGAAGGCTGATCCCGTGGCGAAAGGTGAATGACGTAGTCCCCAGAATCCCATGTCGGGGTTCGGTGCATGGTAGGTTCTTGGCTCCGTTCCGGGGCATCCATTTGCGTAACCTATTGCAGCGCTTGCTCGATGAGGTTAGATAGATCTCGAACGCAAATATGGGCTGGCCTGTGAATACTCACTGACCAACGAGACGGTCAGCCCTGATGGCCGACGGGGGATCAGTGGACGGCATGGCTCCGTATCGACAGGACGGAATCAATGACGCAGTACAAAGCTGGTTCCCCCCACTCATACGAGTGTCAGGAGAGAACTATGAAGTCATTCACCAGAATTGCGACATCTGCCGTCGCCATTGTCGGTCTTGGTGCCACGGGGATACTGCTCGCGCCGCCCGCTTCTGCCGACGTCTCGCCTCAGGCTGCCTCTTGCAAGGTTTGGAAGAACAGTGCAGGGACCATCGGCTACGCGAAATGCTCCGGAGTCCGTTCCGTTCGAGTCGAAGTAACCTGTATCAGTTATACCGGAGCCAGTCATATCGAGTACGGTTCGTGGGTTGACAGTAAGTACACTTCGTACCACAAGTGTGCCGGTGCCGATGCCGGGCAAGCGGGCGTTCTCAAAGTCATCGCTCAGGCGAGGTTTTAGTTGGCTTAATTATTTCTGCTCATGGAAATATAGGTGAGCAGCCCTGGGTATCCGAAGGATAGTCGGATACCCAGGGATCATGAGACGGAGAGATCAGTCTTCCATCTCGCTGCCGACTGTGAGGACACCGGCTTGGCCAGCATCGGCACCGGCGCACTTGTGGCTCGAAGTCTTGTTGTTGGCGACCCAGGGACCGACCTCGAAGTGCCTGACTCCGGTGTAACTGATGCAGGTCACCTTGACTCGGAAGGCGCCGATGTGGCCGAGTCCGGAACAGTGCGCGTAGCCGATGGTCCCGGCACCGTTGGTCCACGTGTTGCAGTCCACGCTTTGGGGCTGGAACGACTCAGCAGATGCAGACGGCGCTAGTGTCAGCCCCGTCGCGCCCAGGCCGATGATTGCCGCGGCAACTGCTGAGAGTCTTGTGAGTGACTTCATGGTTCTCCCGTGATATTTCGTGTGAGTGAGGTGCGAAATGCCTCAGCTAGCCCAAATCCACCTGGTAGCCCGTGTGATATACGCCGGCCTGACCGGCATCGGCACCCGCGCACTTGTGGCTCGACTTTTTGTTGTTACCGACCCATGCGCCATACTCGATGTGCTGGGCGCCCGTGTAGCTGATGCACGTCACCTTGGCCCGAAAGCGGTCAATGTTCGCGAGGTTTGTGCACTCGGCGTAGCCGATGGTTCCGGCGTCATTCTTCCAGGAAGAGCACTTATAGCTGATGGTCTTGGGTGTAACCCTGGTGTCAGCGCTAGCCGAACTGGCAGGTGCCACAAGGACTCCGCCCACAGCTGCCACCGACAGCAGCCCGGCAATGATCGAGCCTGTGATGTATCGCGTCACATTTCCCCCTCCATCGGGGGAAGTGGGCATGCCGAGACATGTCGTCCACTGATCCCCCGTTCGGCCATCAGGGCTCACCATCTCGCTGGTCGTCGAGTGGTCACCGGTGAGCCCAAATTTGCGTTCGAGATCTGTCTAACCCGTTTCAGTGGTCACTGCAAGGGGTTCCGAAGATAGAAGGCCCTCTTCCGGAGTCAAGATTTCACCATGCTCCGAAGCGCCGCTACTTTTAAAATGACTCAGGCGCCACAATTCAGTCATAGGTAAGGATGTCTGGGCGAGCCAGACAATCCCTCGCAGGCGCAAAGAGCTCTGATCCCCACGGCCCGGATCGTCGAACTTCTGGCAGTCGGCCCCTGCGGGACCTACTCTCGACAGGTGAGCCGGTCGTAGCCCGACAAGGAAGAGATCTCCCCCGCGGAGGGCGCAGGGCCGTTCTTGGACGTTCTCGATCAGCAAGGGCCGCGAACACGGTGCGCTTGTTTTCTCAGCCGACCGAGGAGGTGCTGCTCGACGATGCTCCCGGAAGCCCCACCACCCGCTCCCACCGTGCGGCCGGCTTTGTCGTCGCCCCGAAGGGCTTCATCGCAGTGGCGGCCCGTCGACCCGGGGGCGCTCGTTCGAGGCAGGTGCCGTCCTGGGTGCCGCTGGGACGGTGCCCGACGGACACGATGCGTAGGTGTCGGCATTGCCGCCCGTTCGCTTCGATCCGATAACAGCTTCCGAACGGGTCTTTAACTGACATCTACGCGCGTTACGATCGCGGCGAAAACCAGCGCCAGAAGAGGCGCTTCGGGTTTGGTTTGAAAGGACCTCCTCTTGCGCCGGGTAACCAAGATCGCCGCCAGTGGCATAGCCACCGCCGCGCTCGCACTCTCCGTCTCCGCGTGTGGTTCCACCTCGAACGAGAAGGACAAGGCCACCGACGGCTCGTCCTCCTCCGCAGGCAAGAACGGTGTCAAGGTCGGTGTCGCGTACGACGTCGGCGGCCGTGGCGACCACTCCTTCAACGACTCCGCCGCGCGCGGCATGGACAAGGCCAAGGCCGAGTTCGGTGGTGAGCTCAAGGAGCTGACCGCCAAGACGACCGACACCGAGGCCGACCGGGTGCAGCGCCTCACCGACCTCGCGGACGCGGGCTACAACCCGATCGTCGGCATCGGCTACGCCTACGCCAACTCCATGAAGCAGGTCGCCACCAAGTATCCGAAGCTCACCTTCGGCATCGTGGACTCGGTTGTAGACGCGAAGAACGTCGACAACATCGTCTTCACCGAGGAGCAGGGCTCCTACCTCGCGGGCGTCGCCGCCGCGCTGAAGACCAAGTCGCACCACGTCGGCTTCATCGGCGGTGTGGACGTTCCGCTGATCAAGAAATTCGAGGCGGGCTTCAACCAGGGCGTCAAGGACACGGATAAGTCGATCAAGGTCGACAACCAGTACCTGAGCCACGGTTCGGACACCTCCGGCTTCGCCAGCCCCGACAAGGGCAAGGCCGCTGCGCAGGGCATGCTCGACAAGGGTGCCGACGTGATCTACTCGGCAGCGGGCTCTTCCGGCAACGGTTCCATCGAGGCCGTGAACGGCAAGAAGGGCACCTGGGCGATCGGCGTCGACTCCGACCAGTACAACATCGCCTCGCTGGCCAAGTACAAGAGCTCGATCCTGACCTCGGTCGTCAAGAACGTCGACATCGGTGTCTACGAGCTGGTCAAGTCCGTCCACGACGGCAAGCCGAAGGTCGGTACCAACACCTACGCGCTCGCCGACGGCGGTGTCTCCCTGGTCACGAGCGGTGGCTTCATCGACGACATCCAGGTCAAGATCGACGCGGCCAAGAAGAAGATCATCGACGGTACGGTCAAGGTCAAGACCACTCCCTGACCTACCCCGCACCGCAGCGTGACGAGGGTCCGGCGAGGGGAGTGGCCTCCCTTTCGCCGGGCCCATAACAATGTGTCAACTCTACGCGTGTAGCGCGGAGTTGACGCGCTAGCGTCACCGCACCCCCGCCTCCGCCGGGCCCTCGCGGCCCCACCACTCCTTCCACTGAGGAGAGTGCGCCATCAACGCGTCCAGCCCTCCCGCCGTCGTCCTGCGCGGCATCACCAAACGCTTCCCCGGTGTCGTTGCCAACAAAGACATCGACATCACTGTCCGCAAGGGCACCGTGCACGCGCTCTGCGGTGAGAACGGAGCCGGCAAGTCGACCTTGATGAAGATCCTCTACGGCATGCAGAAGCCTGACGAGGGAACGATCACGGTCGACGGCGCGGAGGCGACGTTCGCGAGCCCCGCGGACGCCATCGTGCGCGGCATCGGCATGGTGCACCAGCACTTCATGCTCGCCGACAACCTCACCGTCCTGGAGAACGTCGTTCTCGGCGGCGAGAAGCTCTACGGTATCGGCAACAAGGCCCGGAAGAAGATCCAGGAGATATCCGACGCGTACGGACTCGGGGTACGCGCGGATGCCGTCGTGGAGGACCTCGGCGTCGCCGACCGCCAGCGGGTGGAGATCCTCAAGGTCCTCTACCGCGGCGCGACCACCCTGATCCTCGACGAGCCGACCGCGGTCCTGGTCCCGCAGGAGGTCGATGCACTCTTCGACAACCTGCGCGAGCTCAAGTCCGAGGGCCTGACCGTCATCTTCATCTCGCACAAGCTGGGTGAGGTGCTCTCGGTCGCCGACGAGATCACGGTCATCAGGCGCGGCACGACGGTGGGCACCGCAGATCCGAAGACCACGACTTCCAAGCAGCTCGCCGAGCTGATGGTCGGCAGCGAGCTGCCCTCCCCGGAGACCCGCGAGTCGACGGTCACAGACATCCCCATGCTCACCCTCGACGATCTGCGGCTGACTGCCACGGACACCGACGGTGTCGTACGCGAAGTGCTCTCCGGTATTTCCTTCACCATCCACCAGGGCGAAGTCCTGGGGATCGCGGGGGTGGAGGGCAACGGCCAAGCCGAGCTGGTCGAAGCGATCATGGGCATGCGCGACCCCGACGGCGGTGTCATCACGCTTGGCACCGCCGACATCTCACACGCACCGACCCGCAAGCGTCGCGAGGGTGGCGTCGGCTACATCCCCGAGGACCGCCACCGCCACGGGCTCCTCCTCGAAGCGCCGCTTTGGGAGAACCGCATCCTCGGCCATGTCACCGAGCGCCCCAACTCCAAGCACGGCCTCATCGACGCCAAGGCTGCGCGCGTCGACACCGCGCGGATCGTGCGTGAGTACGACGTCCGTACCCCCGGTATCGACGTCACCGCGGCCTCCCTGTCCGGTGGCAACCAGCAGAAGCTGATCGTCGGACGCGAGATGAGCCACAAACCCAAGCTGTTGATCGCCGCGCATCCCACCCGGGGTGTGGACGTCGGCGCGCAGGCACAGATCTGGGACCAGATCCGTGAAGCGCGCCGGGAGGGACTTGCCGTCCTCCTGATCTCCGCCGACCTGGACGAGCTGATCGGCCTGTCCGACACCCTGCGGGTGATGTACCGGGGCCGACTGGTCGCCGACGCAGACCCCGCAACGATCACCCCCGAAGAACTCGGCTCCGCGATGACGGGCGCCGCCAGCGGCCACCTGGAGCACCAGGACGGGACCGGGGGAGAGGACCGATGAAAAAGTTCACCGCGCGCATCGACAAGGAGCGGCTGATCCTGGCGCTGGCCGCGCCCGTACTCGCAGTCGTCGCCGCTCTGGTCGTCACTGCCCTGGTCATCCTGGCCACCGGCAAGGACCCGTTCGCCGCCTTCAGCGACATGCTGAGCTACGGCTCGGCCAGCGACAGCCAGATCTACATCCTCAACAAGGCGACGACCTACTACCTCGCGGGCATCGCGGTGGCCATCGGCTTCCGGATGAACCTCTTCAACATCGGCGTCGACGGCCAGTACCGCATGGCCGCTTTCTTCGCCGCGGTCGTCGGTGGTGCGCTCTCGCTCCCGGGCATCGTCCAGATCCCGCTGATGATTGCCACCGCGATGCTCGTCGGCGCCATGTGGGCGGGCATCGCAGGCATTTTGAAGGTGACCAGGGGCGTCAGCGAGGTCATCTCGACCATCATGCTGAACGCCATCGCCACCGCGGTGATCGGCTATTTGATGCAGCCCGGTCGGCTCGGCCAGCTCGACGACGCGGGCACCCTCGTCTCCACCAAGCCGCTGCCCAAGTCGTCGTGGTTCTTCTCCATCGACACCGGTCCGGCCGGCGTGCTGTGGGGCTTTTTCGTGATCGCGGCGCTGGCAGGGCTCGCGTACTGGTTCGTCCTGGGGCGCACGCGCTTCGGCTTCGACCTCCGCGCCGTCGGCCAGTCCGAGAGCGCGGCCTCCGCGAGCGGCGTCAGCGTCAAGAAGATGATCGCCACCAGCATGATCATCTCTGGCGCCATGGCAGGTCTCATCGGTATGCCCACGCTGCTGAACGACAGCCACATGTACAGCAACGACTTCCCGCTGGGCATCGGGTTCACCGGTATCGCCATCGCCCTGCTGGGCCGTAACCACCCGGTCGGGATCGCGCTCGGCGCGCTGCTCTGGGGCTTCCTGGAGCGCACCACCAACCACCTGGAATTCATGGGGTACGACAAGGAGATCCTCGGCGTGATCCAGGGCGTCATCGTCCTGTGCGTCGTCATCGCCTATGAGGTCGTACGCCGCTACGGACTCAAGCGCCAGCAGCAGAGGGTCGGCGCCGAACTGGCGGCGCAGGCCGCCCGGTCGATCAAGAAGGAGGTGACGGCATGAGCGCCACCATGACCCAGGCCCCGCCCCCCCCGGCGGCACCCAAGGCTCCGGGCTCTCGGTCGGGCCGCTCCAAGCTCTCCCTCGCGAAGATCCTGCTGATCGTCGCGGGAGCCCTGGTACTGCTCTCGCTCGTCCGCGTCATCACCGGCGCGGACCAGCTCACCTCCGAAGGGCAGATCAGCGCCTCGCTGGGCCTCGCCGTCCCGATCGGCCTCGCCGGTCTGGCCGGGCTCTGGTCCGAGCGGGCCGGAGTGGTCAACATCGGCCTCGAAGGCATGATGATCCTCGGTACGTTCGGTGCCGGCTGGATCGGCTGGCAGTCCAGCCCCTGGCTCGGCCTCCTCGCCGGTGTCACCTTCGGCATGCTGGGCGGTCTGCTCCACGCGATCGTCACCGTCACTTTCGGCGTGGACCACATCGTCTCCGGTGTGGCCATCAACCTCCTTGCGCTGGGCGTCACGCAGTACCTCGCCAAGGTGTTCTTCAACCACGGCGATGCGATGGCCAAGGGCGGTAACCCCAAGCAGTCTCCACCCGTCGACTCCATGCCGGACTTCACCGTCCCCGGACTTTCGAGCGGGCTCGCCAGTATCGAGAAGCACCACTGGTTCCTCGTCTCCGACCTGGCCGGCATTCTCGGCGGTCTGGTCACTGACGTCTCCGTGCTGACGATCCTGGCCGCACTGCTCTTCATCGGTACCTGGTGGGTGCTGTGGAAGTCGGCTTTCGGACTGCGTCTGCGCTCCTGCGGCGAGAACCCGATCGCCGCCGAATCGCTGGGCGTCAACGTCTACACGTACAAGTACGCGGCTGTGGCGATCTCCGGCGGGCTGGCTGGTCTTGGTGGCGCGTTTCTGGCGATCGTCCCCTCGCACATCTATCTGGAGGGCCAGACCGGCGGCCGTGGCTACATTGGCCTCGCGGCGATGATCTTCGGTAACTGGCGGCCAGGTGGGCTCGCCATGGGCGCGGGCCTGTTCGGCTTCTCCGACGCCCTGCAACTGCGCAACGGCGGGGAGACGGTGCACGCGCTGCTGCTGCTCATCGTCGTCCTGCTGGTGCTGCTCGCTGTCTGGAAGCTGTACAAGAAGGCGATGCTCCAGGGCGCGATCAGCGGCGTCGTGGCCGTGCTCGTCCTGGTCTGGTATCTGGTGACGGATGATGTCCCGTCCGATTTCGTGGGCGCGACGCCGTACATTGTGACGCTGCTGGTGCTGTCGCTGTCCGCGCAGCGCCTTCGGATGCCCAAGGCAGACGGCATGCGCTACCGGAAGGGCCAGGGCAAGTGACGGACAGCGTCGACTGGGAAGCCCTGAGGGCGGAGGCCCGCAGAGCGATGTCCCGCGCGTACGCGCCGTACTCGCACTACCCGGTCGGCGCGGCGGCCCTGGTCGACGACGGCCGCACCATCACCGGCTGCAACGTGGAGAACGCCTCGTACGGACTCGGTCTGTGCGCCGAGTGCGGCCTGGTCTCGACGCTGCAGGCCACGGGTGGCGGCCGTCTGACGCACTTCACGTGCGTGGACGGGAAGGGCGCGGTGCTGATGCCGTGCGGGCGCTGCCGTCAGCTGCTGTACGAGTTCGGGGGCCCGGAGCTGTTGCTGGAGACCTCGTCGGGGGTCCGCACCCTGGCGGAGATGCTCCCGGATGCTTTCGGCCCCCAACACCTGTCCGCATAGCGCCGACCCCGACCGAGGCGCTGGCCAGCGCCTGTTGTCCTCAATCGCCGGACGGGCTGAAAATGCCCCAAGCCCGTCCGGCGACCGAGGGCAAATCAAGCCCGTCCGGCGATTGAGGACGACGCGGCCGAAGGCCGCGTGCCCCCGACCCCCTTGTCATAGGCGCGCGGGTCTGCTCGGATAGGTGATCTACGCGCATAGACACACGCCCTGGAAGGAACACCGCTCCATGACCATGGACGCCATCTCCGTCATCCGCACCAAGCGCGACCGCGAGCGCCTCAGCGACGAGCAGATCGACTGGGTCATCGACGCCTACACGCGTGGCGAGGTCGCCGACGAGCAGATGTCCGCCCTGGCCATGGCGATCTTCCTCAATGGCATGGACCGCGCCGAGATCGCCCGCTGGACCGCCGCGATGATCAACTCGGGCGAGCGGATGGACTTCTCCACCCTGCCCCGCACCACCGCCGACAAGCACTCCACGGGCGGCGTCGGCGACAAGATCACCCTCCCGCTGGCGCCCCTCGTCGCGGCCTGCGGAGCCGCCGTACCGCAGCTCAGCGGCCGTGGGCTCGGTCACACGGGCGGCACGCTCGACAAGCTCGAATCGATCCCCGGCTGGCGCGCAGACATCTCCAACGAGGAGATGATGCGTGCCCTCACGGACGTCGGCGCGGTCATCTGCGCCCCCGGCAGCGGCCTCGCGCCCGCCGACAAGAAGCTCTACGCGCTGCGCGACGTGACCTCCACCGTCGACTGCATTCCGCTCATCGCCTCCTCCATCATGTCCAAGAAGATCGCCGAGGGGACGGGCTCGCTCGTCCTCGATGTGAAGGTCGGCTCCGGCGCCTTCATGAAGGAGATCGAGAAGGCGCGCGAGCTCGCCGAGACGATGGTCGGCCTCGGCAGGGACCACGGCCTGCACACCGTCGCGCTGCTCACCGACATGTCCACCCCGCTGGGTCTGACGGCCGGGAACGCCCTCGAAGTCCGCGAATCCGTAGAGGTGTTGGCGGGCGGTGGCCCGGCGGACGTCATCGAGCTGACCCTCGCCCTGGCCCGCGAAATGCTGGACGCGGCGGGCCTGAAGGACGCGGACCCGGCAAAGGCGCTGGCCGACGGCTCGGCGATGGACGCCTGGCGCCGCATGATCGCGGCACAGGGCGGCGACCCGGGCGCGGCGCTGCCGGTGGCCCGTGAGACGCACGTCGTCATGGCCCCGTCCACCGGCGTGCTGACCCGCCTGGACGCCCTGGGAGTCGGCGTCGCCGCCTGGCGGCTCGGCGCGGGCCGGGCGCGCAAGGAGGACGTGGTCCAGATGGGCGCGGGCATCGAGATGCACGCCAAGCCGGGCGACGTGGTCACGGCCGGCCGGCCGCTGCTGACCCTGCACACGGACACCCCGGAGCGGTTCGAGTACGCCCTGGAGTCCCTGACCGGCGCGTACGACATCGCCGCGCCCGGCACGGAGTTCACGGCGTCCCCGATCGTCCTGGACCGCATCGCCTGATCAGGATGTGAGACTGGCCGGGGTACGGCGATGAGTTCCGTACCCCGCCCCGGTCTGTATCCCTGTGAAGGCCACCGAACCGCTCGTCCTCGTCATCACCCGCCCGGTCACCCGGGAGGATGTGCCCTGCCTGTGCGAGGAGTTGCGGATCCTGCTGTACGGAACGGGGGCGCCCGAGGTGACCTGCGACGTCGGCGTCCTCACCGACCCGGGCCTGGCCGCGGTGGAGGCAATCGCCCGCCTGCGCCTCACGGCACGCGAACTGGGCAGCGTCCTGCGGCTGCGCGACGTACCACCAGGCCTGAAAGCACTCCTCGACCTGGTGGGGCTGGGCGACAACTCCTAGGCAGTGGCCTGTCTATCTCAGGTCGATCATTCGGGCGGGCTGACCGGTGGTGCGGGCAATGGTCTCGAAGTCGTGGTCGTGGTGCAGCAGTGTCAGCCCGGACTGCTCGGCCACTGCTGCCAGGAGGAGGTCGACAGGCCCGGCGCTGCGGTGCTCACCCTTCGAGGTGAGCTGCTCCTGGATGTTGCGGGCGCGCCGGTAAATGCCGTCCGGCATAGGGCACCAGGTGAACTGAGACAGGCGCTCCCGGACGATGTCGCGGTCTTTCACGGAACGGGCCGAGTAGAGGAGCTCCAACTCGGTCAGATCGCACAGGGCTACGAGGCCTGCGCCGACGCGGTGTTCCCAGTCTTCGGTGGCCTGACGCAGCAGGAGGCGTGCGAGAGCCGAGGTGTCGATGAGATAGTCGGCGACGCTCAACGACCCGATCCGCCCCGGTAGTTGCGCTTGTCGAGGAGGATCTCCATATCGAGGCCCCCCTCTTGGGTGAGGTCTTGCAGCTCATGGAGCGCGCGCAGGCGGCGGTTGCGGTCGACGATCTCGCGCAGCGCGGTGTTGATGGTGTCGCGCTTGGTCGTGGTTCCGAGTTCCCTGGCGGCTGCTTCAAGCGCGTCGTCGTCGAGGTCGATGACTGTCCGGCTCAATCTCCCCACCTCCTATGTGCATCACTTTATGTGCCAGTATATATGATCCAATATATACTGACGAGGGGTCGGGCCGTCAGGCGTCCAGCTTCGCGGGCAGGTCGAAGAGCGGGAACCAGCGGTCCACGTCCAGGAACGACGTGATGCCGCTGACCTTTCCCTCCGTCATCTCGATGACCATCAGCGCCCACGGGTCGAAGCCCTCGCCCGACGCGCTCGGGTGGTAGTGCGCGAACGCCGGGGTCCCGTTGGCGACCACCGGGACCAGGCGCGAGCCGCGGCAGACCTCGCCGACGCCCAGCATCCAGCCCACGATGTTGTCGTGGCCCTGCAGCCACAGGTCGTACGGGGGCATGGAGAGCGTGGCGTCCTCGTGGAGGAGGGCGGTCAGGGCCTCCATGTCGTACCCCTCGAAGGCGGACACATAGCGGGCCAGCAGCTTCTGCTGCTCCTCGTCCAGCGGGTCCGCCGTGTCCGTCGCGGTCGGGCCGGCCTCGGCGAGGGTCGAACGGGCTCGCTGCAGTGCGCTGTTGACCGAGGCGACCGTCGTCTCCAGGAGCTCCGCCACCTCGCTCGCCTTCCAGGCCAGCACCTCGCGGAGGATCAGCACGGCCCGCTGCTTCGGGGGCAGGTGCTGGAGCGCGGCCATGAACGCCAGACGGATCGTCTCGCGGCCCACCGCCGTCTCCGCCGGGTCCTCGACCGAGGCCAGCACCCGGCCGTCGGGGACCGGCTCCAGCCAGGTCACCTCGGGGCGGGAGTTGAGCGCCGCCTGGGCGACGGGCGTCGACTCCGTGAGGTCCATGGGGCGGGCGCGCTTGTTGCCCGCGTTCAGCATGTCCAGGCAGACGTTGGTGGCGATGCGGTACAGCCAGGAGCGCAGCGAGGACCGCCCCTCGAAGCGGTCGAAGCTCCGCCAGGCCCGCACCATCGTGTCCTGGACCGCGTCCTCCGCCTCGAAGGCCGAGCCGAGCATCCGGTAGCAGTAGCCGGTCAACTCCCGGCGGTGGCCTTCGAGTCGGGCGTCGAGGTCGGTCGGTGTCGGTGCTGCAAGATCGCTCATCGGGAGCGCCCCCCTTGCCTGGAACCCAGCGAATCGGTCGATGACTGGGAACCTACCGGAGGGCACTGACAATCGACCCGGGGCTTGCGGCTCAGGTCCCGGGCTTCCGCCCGTACACGTAGACCTCGTCGCCCTTCTTCAGCAGCGACCAGTACTTCTTCGCCGTCGTGGACGTCATGTTCACGCAGCCGTGCGAGCCCGGCGGGTTCCACATCGACAGGTTCACCGAGTGGAAGGCCTGACCGCCGTCGAAGAACTGGCTGTAGGGCATGGCCACGTTGTAGAGCGACGAGACGTGGTGCAGGTCGCGCCAGTAGACCTTCTT
Source organism: Streptomyces beijiangensis (assembly GCF_017315755.1). GTDB lineage: Bacteria > Actinomycetota > Actinomycetes > Streptomycetales > Streptomycetaceae > Streptomyces > Streptomyces beijiangensis. The sequence continues at coordinate 4,479 of NZ_JAFLRJ010000044.1, read as the reverse complement.
CAGACCGGTGCGGGTCGCGTACCCCTTGCGGCCCGAGCGGATCGGGACCGGTCCGTACACCAGCTTCTTGCCGTCCTGGATCCAGCTCAGCTGGCGGGTCAGGTCGACGCAGGCGATACGGCCCTTGTTGGTGGGGCACTTGCCGGCCTTGTTGGGCGTCTTGCCCGCGGCCTTCTGCTGGTTCATCAGGCTCATCACGCCCCAGGTGACGGAGCCCGCGTAGCCGATGGTCGGGGTGATGCCGTGCTTGGACTGGAAGGCGCGGGTGGCCTTGCAGTCGGCGGCGGACTGCTTTCCGTCCACCGGCCGGCCGAGGAACTTCTCGACCTGCTTCTGGTACGGGCCGGTGCTCATCGAGCACGAGGCCGCCTGGGCGGGGGCCGCGCCGCCGAGTACCACCGTCAGGGGGAGCACCAGGGCGGTGATCCCGACCGCGACTGCGCCTTTTCGTATGTCTCTGTGCTTCATACGGAGATAGACAGACGGATCGGTCAGTCAGTTGCACGGACGGGGCGGAAGTTTCCGGCGGGCTTCCCCGTGCGGTCGGCCGGTGCGCCGCACCAAACTTGCCCTGATTAGGCGTAATGCCCGTATTACGACTATAGGATCCGCTGCATCTCCATCTTGCGGCGTGGCGGTGCGCGCACGGGCCGGCGGGGCTTCGTCCCCTTGGCGGTGTCGGTGTTCCTGGCCGCGGGGCTCGCACCGGTCACGGTACTGGAACTCTCGCGGCGCACGGTGACGGTACGTCTGACCCCATCCCCGGAACCGCAGTTGACGGTGCTGGTCGATTTCCGCGACGGCAGCGGCGCCCACCAGGCCCTGACCCACCTGGCCCCCCAGCCGGTCCCCGCCACCTACATCGCCTGGGTGATCGCGGATTCCGCCTACGGCCAGGAATAGGGATTCCGCCGCTTCCTGGAGGAAGCCGGCGTCGGCTACGTCCTGGCCGTGCCCAAGTTGCAGCAGATCAAGTCGCTGGCCGGGATCTGGCGCATCGACCAGCTCATCGCCGAAGCGCCCGATGACGTCTGGCCACGACTGTCGGCAGGCGACGGTGCCAAGGGCCCGCGCGTCTACGACTGGGCCTCGGCGAGGTTGCCGGTCATCGACTTCTTCGACGGCGATGAGCCCACCCACCGCCGTTGGGTGCTGGCCCGCCGCAGTATCAAACGGCCCGACGAGATCGCCTACTACCTCGCCCGCGCACCGATCGCCGCCACCGTCGCCGAACTGGTTCAGATCGCCGGATCCCGCTGGGCGATCGAAGAGTGCTTCCAGGCCGCGAGAACGAATGCGGCCTGGACGAGTACGAAGTCCGCCGCTAACCGGGCTGGTACCGCCACATCACCCTCGCGATACTCGCCACGCATTCCTCGCCGCGATGGCCGCCGCGGCCATCGGAAGGGGGACCGAAGAAACGATCACTGCACGCTCACGTCCCTCACCGTGACCGAAATCCAGAAGCTGCTGGCAGCTTGCCATCCCCGACCAACACCCCATCAACACGGGGTTGTTCACGCGCTGAGATGGTCGAGGTGGCGACGTCACCGTCAAGCCGTCGCCCGCCACTGCCACTACCGGAGCCGAACCCGGACACCTCACGAATCCACCGATCCTGCACCCGCCAGAACACCACCCCACTACACTCAAAATCAGGCGCCTGACCAGCAGGAATAGCGAAGTGCTGCTGGAGTGCTAATCGCTATGAGCGAATTGAAGTGTAATAGCGAGGGTTGCTCGATCTATCGGAAATGATCGCCCGAAGGGACAATATCCCACTCTTGTGCACGGTTACAACTTACCGACGTAAGCGTACCTCAGGGCAGCCCGTAACGGCCCGCCGAGTGATCTGCGACGGGCCGTTACTCATATTGTTCCTAGACTATGCTGCCCGTTGTGTAGGAAAGCGTGATGATGCCTGCCCTATCGGGTGCACCCGCGCAGCGCACACTGGAGGTTTCGCCACTTTTATTTTTTTGCGGACCGGAGAGGTTCCACTTTTGCCCCCTGTCGCCAACACAGGTTACCTTGACCCGAAACTGATGAAGAGGCTGGAGCCCCCAGCACCTCGCGTATCCGGTGCCGCCATCGCTGCTCTTCCAGGTGTTGCATTCGGTGGCCTGCGTGCCCATCTGGCTGGCGCTGGCGGACGGCGCAAGGAGCAAGGAGCTCGCTATGAGCGTGCCACCCATGGCGGCAATCGCACCGTTTCTCATCTTCTTGAGCATACATTTCCCCTGAGCTGATGCGGGGGCCACGAAATTGTTGAGCCCCCGTGCGGATTGGTCTCCACGGGGGCTCTGCGTGTGTGTATTACTGATTAAGCCGACCCCCCGTGATCGCGCCTAGAATTCGTATCATCGACTCGACGGCCAAGTCAATACTCCGCAATGCGAGTGGATAGGAATGCTCAGTTCGTGTTAAATGAAAATTGTCATGGATGTCCGCTTTGTAGTCTATGTACTCGACTTTCTATTTCGCGTCACTGTGGTGACTTGCGGGCGGAACGCGCGCCCATCAGGGGAATCTGCCCTGCATGCTCGCGCGTCGCCCGCCTGACGTATAGAGAATAATTTGCACAATCGCTGCAAAATTACACATAAGGCGCGATTGTGCGGTGCTAATTGAGCAGTTTGCGATTTCTTGGTAAGGCGTTGACCCGACTGGAAGGTTGATGATATGAATGTTCGGCGCGATCACGGGGGGTCGGCTTATTCAGTAATACACACACGCAGAGCCCCCGTGGAGACCAATCCGCACGGGGGCTCAACAATTTCGTGGCCCCCGCATCAGCTCAGGGGAAATGTATGCTCAAGAAGATGAGAAACGGTGCGATTGCCGCCATGGGTGGCACGCTCATAGCGAGCTCCTTGCTCCTTGCGCCGTCCGCCAGCGCTCAAGACCTCGCCCCGCAGGGTGTGGATGTCACCTGCACGACCAGCAAGAGTGCCGATGGTGGCACCGGGTACGCCAAATGCCACGGTCTGGGCTGGGGCGATCATGCCCGCGTGCGCGTCACTTGTATTGGTGACAGGGGACAGAAGTGGGTCCTCTACGGCCCCTGGAAGGGAAACGATCAAACCTCTGGGGTGCGCTGCGAGGGTGCACCGAACAGGGCTGGCGTCACCAGCGTGGGCACACAGTTTGACTACTGACGATATCTAGTCACGGTATGTAACTCATTTATGAGAAGTGGCCCTCAGCCAAGTGGGGGCCACTTCGTATATGCGGATCGCTAAGGGCTGTCCCGTGAGTACTGGACATCTGCGGTCCGATGGTCAGCCGAAGACGAGCTCAACGTCCTTGTCCAAACAGAACCTCATGACGATGACCAGTTGGCAGTTGTCGTCGAGGCGTCGTTGGGGAGCGGGGTCGCTGCCAGCGTGTTGCCGCTGATCGATGATTGCTTCCAGCCGGGGCAGCATGGCAGCGGGCCAACAGCACCGAGGCACCCTCGCGGTCGCTGACGTTCGCGGGGCTCACGCAGACCGCGAGCACCAGGCCGATCGTGGCGACCAGGAGGTGGCGCTTGAAGCCCAGTACTTCCTTGCCGCCGTCGTACCCGTGCCAACCGCCACGCTCGGTGGCCTTGATGCTCTGGCTGTCCAACACCCCGGCACTTGGCGTCGCCTGACGCCCCTGACCAGTACGTTCCCTTTCCCGCAACCTGGCAAGAATCTCCTCCCAGAGACCCTCTATCCGCCACAGCCACCAGTAGTGATAGACGGTCTGCCACGGCGGGAAGTCGTGTGGCAGCAGCCGCTAGGCGCAGCTGGCCCGCACCCAGTACGCCAGGGCATCGACGATCTGCCTGTGCTCATGCTTCGGGGGCCGCCGGGCTTCGGCAGCGGCAGGAGGGGTGCCAACACCGCCCACTCCACGTCGGACAAGTCGGTCGGATACGCGCGCCGTTCCCCGGCCATGTCGGCCTCCCTGAGCGCAGGGACTACTAACTCACCTGCCCTGAGCGGGGCTTCTCAGACCCACTACACGGTGACCCGGGCGGATGTCGTCTGCGGCTACCTGCACAACACCGCCGATCCCCACGGACGCGCCGGCACCACCCAGGTCTCCTCGCCGCCCTCCAGCGTCGACCTGCCCCTGGGCACCAAAGTGACCCTGTCGCTGGACGAGCAGGTTGACGACACCCGCACCTACAAGGCAGGCGACCAGGCCTACTACGACTACGTGGTGACCAACACCAGCGACCAGCCCGTGGACCGACTGGCCATCGACGACGACAAGATCGACGACGTCAGCTGCGCCGCCACCGAGCTGGCCGCGAATCACGAACCCGGCGACAGCACTGTGTGCACCGGCACCTCCCGCGCCCCGAACTCGCCCGCTCCCGGGGACGGGGACGGGGACGGGGACGGGGGTGGCCGGCTCGCCGACACTGGTGCTCCGCTCCTGGTGACGGCGGCGCTTGCCTGGGCCGCGATCCTGATCGCCGCCGGCCTGATGATCCGGCGTAAC